>JAADBR010000026.1 GCA_009995705.1 Microcystis aeruginosa W13-11 | reverse complement strand
GGAATGAATACCAAAATAAAGCTTATTAAAAGAATGAGTTATGGATTTACCAATTTTGAACATCTTCGACTTAAGCTGTTTGCTTGCTTTAATTCATAACAAAAATTAACACACAAAAACCAAAAGAGCCAGCCGAAGCTTGCCCTGAGCTACGTCGAAGGGTATTGTCGTTAGGAAAAGCGCGATACTGCCCATAGAGGGGATGTAAAACCAAAAGCTGGGCGTAAGTCCGTCTTGAGGCAATCCCCCGTGAAATAGGAAGCTCTCAACGACCTTGAGAGTAGTTCACTTTATCAAAATCTTCTAGAGGGGATATAGTGTAGAGAGAATGATGTGTCTTAATATAAGTAAAGTTTCGTAACAATTCTGAAATCCTTTGCTCAACTCTACCCTAGTTCCCAGCAATCCCGATCGCCTGAAACCCCTAGTCCCCAACTGGGAAAAATGTCAATCGGTCTTTTGGACGGCAGCATTTCTGGTCTCGGTCCCCGTGTTCATGCAAGCGCCCCTAGTGCGCTACTATCCCGAAGTTAGCCTAGGTTTAACCTTTTTCTGGGTGGGGTTAGGGGTTTGGCTGCTCAAACAAGAAAAAATCAGTCTTTGGGGGGATTTACTTTTGGGCTTTAGTTGGAGTTGGTTCGCAGGTTCTCTCTACTGGGGTTGGTGGCGTTGGGAACCATTGATCCATATTCCCATGGAAGCGATCGGGCTGCCCGTTGTTCTCTGGGGACTATACAAAGGTCGTGGCAAAGTGGGCAATCTTTTCTATCTGGGTTCCTTGTTAGGGACTGCCATCACCGATGTATATTTCTATCTAACGGGACTAATTCCCTACTGGCGACAATTAATGACCGTGGAACTAGACCCCAACCTAGTATCGCCGATATTTCATAACGCCTTGGCCCAAATTGAGACCCCCTGGGGCATCAGTTGGGCGATCGTACTGCTCAACCTGCTCTTAGCGATCGGTATTTATCCTTTGCCAAAAAGGGTATGTCATTGGTGGGCATTTAGCGGGGCCGTATTAAGTACAATTTTAGTCGATGGTTTATTTTGGATTACCGCTTCTCTGGCTTAAGGGTTTTCCTAGCTAATTCGCGTTTCCACCTATTTACTTAGATAGATGAAAATGTGCGGAATCTTGCTATATGCTATATAATGTGTAGTTGCGACTGTCTATCTATTGCCGCTTATGTACCCGTGGATATACTGCCAAGAGAAAATCCCTATTTACTACTCCATACCGATAAGGGACAGCGTTTTTTCCCTCTCGTGGGGAGATCCTACTGGACAATCGGACGGGGCAAAGATAACGATATCGTGATTAAGGATCACTGTATCTCTCGCAATCACGCTATTTTACAATCCACGGAAACAGGAGATTTTTATCTGATCGATCTCGGTAGTCTCAATGGAACTTTTGTCAATGGTAGAAGAGTAGCTATTCCCGTGACTATCCATGACAAAGATCGGATCACCTTTGGCAAAACCGAAGTGCAGTTCTATAGTCCTACTCCCACTAATATAGGCAAGCAACAGCACAATTTAGAATGGGATCCCCCCACCTCCACCGTCCATGAACGGCGCTTAACATCGGTGATGGTGGTGGATATGCGAGATTTTACGGCTTTAACTAGGCAATTAGACGAAAAAGTGCTTTCTTCTCTGATTGGCAGTTGGTTTCGCCATGCTGGGGGTATTATCCGCAGTTCTGGCAGTTGGGTAGATAAATATATTGGTGATGCGATCATGGCCATCTGGTTTCACGGCCAACAGGAAGTCAATCAAGACGATATCCTGCAAATTTTCCAAGCAATTACGCAACTACATAACATGACTCGCGCCTTAAGCGAACAATATCCCTTACCCTTTAAATTACGCATCGGTGCGGCAGTGAATACTGGTTATGCCATGGTTGGCAATACTGGCAGCGGTGAACATCCAGACTATACTGCGATCGGGGATACAGTCAACGCCGCTTTTCGTTTAGAGTCGGCTACCAAAGAAATGGGCAAGGATTTAGCCATCGGAGCCACTACCTACAGTTATCTCATCGGTTTACCCCATCTCCACCAAGCTTTCGAGCCACATACCGTCAGTCTGAAAGGATACGACGCTAAAATTATTACCTACGGAACCACTTTTGATCACTTGGATCGTTTCCTTGATGCCAATAGTAGTGAGGAGATGACTGGAATTACAGGGTTTATCGGCAGTGTCTGAAGATTGAAATTAAACGGGGAGTTGGGAGACGTTTCAGTGATCAGTAAACAGTGAAAAGACATTAAGAAACTTCTATTTAGGGTCTGCTGAAAAAGTTTTCCTTGGGGCAGGGTGTGGGGTTTTACCGATTTTCAGGTGGTCAACTACCTAATTTTCAGGGAAAAAGTCCCGGAATTTCCCCCCCGATCACTCCAATGGTCAGCACTTTTTGAGGGAAAAAAGTCTAAAAGCCTTATCTAACAAGGTTTTTAGATTTATTCAGCCAGCCCTATTTAATACTGTACACTTAAAACTCCAATCTGATCACTGATAACTGATCACTGATCACTGACCTACTCCTCGGTGGCGGCGAGAACTAAATCTTCCTCCTCCAAGGCGGGGGGAACTTCGATTTCTTCCACTACTTCCGAGACGGTTCGGCCTTCCGCTTCCGCTAGACGTTTTTCTCGGTATTTAATCGCCATTTCTTCCGCTTTTTCAAACACTAACGGACGATTTTTTAGCATATCTCCCGGTTCTGGTTCTAATTGTTTAGTCGAGAGAGAAATGCGACCTCTTTCGGCATCGAGATCGATAATCATCACTTTTAACTCATCATTGACATTGAAAACCGTGTGGGGGGTGTCAATGTGATCGTGAGAGATTTCGGAAATATGCAGTAAACCACTGACTCCACCAATATCGATGAAAGCACCGTAGGGCTTGATTCCGCGCACGGAACCGATTACCACCTGTCCCACGGCTAAACCGTTCATCTTGCGTTCCACTAAAGCGCGACGATGACTTAAAACCAGACGGTTGCGATCCTCATCCACTTCTAAAAACTTTAAGGGCAATTCCTGACCGACTAAATCCTCTTTCGCTTCTCTGGTGCTAATGTGAGAACCGGGGATAAAGCCGCGAAGACCTTCAATTCTGACTAATGCTCCACCACGGTTAGTGGCGAAAACATTTGATCGCACGGTAGCATCTTCTTTTTGCAATTGACGCACCCGTTCCCAAGCGCGCATATATTCGATGCGACGGATCGACAGGGTTAGCTGTCCATCTTCATTCTCGTCGGTAAGAATGAAAAATTCCCTGGTTTCGTTGGGTTGTAAAACTTCTTCGGGATTATCGACGCGGTTGATCGACATCTCCTGCACGGGGATAAAAGCGGCGGTTTTAGCACCGATATCGATGAGCGCTCCCCGGGGTTCCATGCTGAAAACAGTCCCGGCGACGACATCTCCCGGACTGAAATGATAATCGTATTTGTCTAGAAGGGCGGCAAAATCTTCATGGGTAAAGCCTATGTTTTTGTTTGCAGTTTTTTGGGTGGTCATGTACGTTGTTTGGGCCTAGGAATTTCCGTAGGTTTTTCCTCCTATGTGATGTACAGTTTCTAAATCAAGGAGATGCCTCCTAATTTAGTTGCTAGGCGGGGCCTAGGGGATGAACTGCCGCATCCGGCTTTCTTGCAGGCAATCTGCCTCAAGAATTACTTTTAAGAATCTAACCAGAGCTTGGGCTTGAAATAGCACAAGGGATCCTCATTATAACTGAATCGGGAACTATTTAGGGTTTGCTGAATAAATCTAAAAACATTGTTCAATAAGACTTTTAGACCTTTTTGAAATCCAAAAGTACCGCCCATTGGAGTGATCGGGGGGAAAATTCCGGGACTTTTTCCTTGAAAATTAGGTAGTTGACCCCCTGAAAATGGGTAAAACCCTACACCCTACACCCTACACCCTACACCCAGGAAAAACTTTTTGCCGCAAACCCTATTTAAGACGAGGTGATCACGCTGGCTTCTTCCACTGGAGACCAAGAAGGATAGGCGCGTTCGATTTCGGAGGATTGCAGCAGCGCTAAAGCGGCGATAAAGTCTCTAATTCCCTGAAAATTGCCGTAAACCGAAGCAAAGCGCACATAGGCCACTTCCGATTCTTGCCGGAGATATTCTAGGACTAATTGACCGATCTCCTGACTTGTTACCTCCCGTTTTGAGTCTTGCTGCAGACGGGATTCGATATCATTGACGATCGCCTCTAATCTTGAGTGGGGAATGCCGGTTTTTTCGCAAGCGCGAACGATCCCCCGCAGCAGTTTGCAGCGATCAAAAGATTCCCGTTTACCATCTTTTTTAATCACCGTGATCGGCACGAATTCGATGCGCTCGTAGGTAGTGAAGCGATATTTACACTGTAAGCATTCACGACGACGACGAATGCTCTGACCGTTTTCGGAGGAACGGGACTCTAAAACGCGACTATCGGTATGCTGACAATTAGGACACTGCATAGGAGGCGCTCGGTGAGGGGAACCTTTAATTTAAGCCTTTAAATACGAAAACCAGAGCCGCTAACCTGCTTTTGACAAGCGGGCGGCTCAGGGAAGAAAACTATTAACCTAAACGGAGTTAAGAAATTTACTTTTGAATCCGGGGAGGTTCCCGGAAGGCGATGGCGAAGAAAATTACCGACAAAGCCATAGTTAAAACTAAAATGTAAGCGACACTTTCCATGGTTGGACATCCTACAAGACTGCTATAACAATCCTATAGTATCAGGAAATGAGTTTTTCGGCTTGTCTGGGGATGTAGATTACATCCCCAGAATCAGTGGCAATCTATTTAACGCTAACTTTTGCCCCAGCATCTTCCAGTTTTTTCTTGATGGCGGCGGCATCATCTTTGTTAGTGCCTTCTTTAACCGCTTTGGGAGCGGCTTCCACTAGGTCTTTCGCTTCTTTGAGTCCTAAACCGGTCAATTCGCGCACTACCTTAAGGATAGCAATTTTCTTGTCGGCGGGAACTTCTTCGAGAACGACGTTAAATTCGGTTTGTTCTTCCACAGCTTCAGCAGCAGCCGCAGGAGCAGCCCCAGGGGCAGCTATAGTTAGGCCACCAGTTGGAGCGGCGGCACTAACTCCGAAGGTTTCTTCGATACCTTTGACTAATTCCGCAGCTTCTAAGAGGGTCAGGGTTTTGAGTTTTTCTAAGATTTCAGCTACAGCAGACATGGGTTAGACTCCTAATTGTTTGTAAGTGATTGATTGGCGCGGTATTAAGCCGCTTCTTTTTCTTCTTGACGGGCCACGGCATCGACGGCACGGGCCAAAGATGCGGGAACTTCGTTGATGCTGCGGGCCAGTTTGGCAGCAATGGCGTTGATTGCTCCAGCGGCCTGAGCGATTAACTGTTCTTTCGACGGTAAATCAGCGATCGCTTTGATCTGATCTTCTGTTAACAGTTGACCTTTTGTCCCTTCTTTGAGGACACCGCCGCGCAATTCGGTTTTTTTGCTTTCTTTTTTGAACTCTTGATAGGCCTTGAAAGCTCCACCGATATCCTCTTTTACGAGCAGAAAGGCGGATGTTCCCGATAAAAGGCTTTTCATCGGTTCCCAGCCACTATCCTCAGCGATCGCCAAGCCCATCAAAGTATTTTTGGTGACTTTACAAATCGTTCCCGTGGGGCGCAATTTGCGGCGTAGATTGCTGATTTCAGCGACGGTTAAACCTTGATAGTCGATGACCATCGTTAATTGAGCTTCCCTCAGGGAGGTTTTTAATTCTTCTAGAATTACTCCCTTGCTTTCTCTGCTTCTCCCCATCCCTTGTTCACCTCCTGTATGCGGGGGACCGGTTCCACAGGCACAAAAATAACCCCTTGTAGCGCCGGGGTTGAGTAGAGAGAATCAGTTCAGGCAGGACTAAGACAGAAAATATCTCTCTCTTTAGTCTTTTTGGCTGCTGTTTTCTCGCTTTGACCTCGGCAGGGTATTTAAGCTGTTTGGCACCTGCTGTCTTTGGCTTAAGCCAGTTTTTTACTATAACACTATTGCGGAATTTATGTCAAGCACCATCAGGGAGCGGGTAGGGGCAAAATCCTGATGAGTAGGACAGGCATCCTCGTTGAACGCCAAGTCTAAAACCCAATGTATTCTAAAATACAGTCCTGCTGGCGAGTGAGTGGAAAGAACCACAAAGACACAAACGACACAAAAGAACTCTTGCAAATTAATTATGTGTTATGGTGGTGGGCTAACTAATTTTTCCCAAAAAATTAGTTAGTTAGTGCATCTGTTCTGAATGAAAACCTGTGGTTTAACTTTGAACTCAAAACTCTTCAGATATGCTTTAAGTAGCTGGTTATAATTAAATTGAAAATGGATTTTTAGTTCGATCCCCCCTGCCCCCCTTGATAAGGGGGGTATCTGATAATTTTTAACGCCTACCTACTTAATTTGGTTATCAAAACCTCTTTATTTAAGCGGCACAAACTATCTCAATTATAAAAATTTGGCTCTTCTGGTTTCTGTGTGGAAACGGGGTCTATACTGATAGTTTCTTCAGCAAAATAGTCCCAAAAGTCTTTCCGGGTAAACATTTCACGATTCTAAGTAGTCGTGCAAAATTAATTTCCTAGTAAAGATAGGCAAAAGGCAAGAGGCAAAAGGCAAGAGGGGGTTAGATATGTGTAATTAATTTTGCTTAGGTACTTATAAGCAAAAATTATCACACAAAGTCGAGAAGAACCCAAATGGGTTTACCCGTTTAGCTGTGGGGGCGGTTATTTATCACACCCTGGAATCCCTCGGTTTACGATATCCCACCGTCACCGAAGAACATCGCCAAGCTTTACTGAAAGCCAAAGAAATCCTCGAAAACGAGCCGGATTAAAAATGGAAGAAAATCCCCAAAAAGCGATAATTGCCGGAAAATTGATCGTATAATCAATGTCGATTTTCAAGAATTCCCCCTATGAATTATCGCATCGATCGCCGCACCTATGCTGAAACCTACGGCCCCACCGTCGGAGATAAAGTTCGCCTAGCAGACACGGAATTATTTATCGAAGTCGAAAAAGATTTCACCACCTACGGCGATGAGGTAAAATTCGGCGGCGGTAAAGTAATTCGCGATGGTATGGGCCAATCCCCCATTTCTAGGGAAGATGGGGCGGTAGATTTGGTGATTACTAATGCCCTAATTCTCGACTGGTGGGGCATCGTTAAAGCCGATGTGGGCATTAAAGACGGCAAAATTTATAAAATTGGTAAAGCGGGCAATCCCCACATTCAAGATAATGTCGATATTATTATCGGTCCTGCTACCGAGGCATTAGCCGGGGAAGGGATGATTTTGACAGCAGGGGGGATTGATGCCCATATTCATTTTATCTGTCCCCAACAAATTGAGACAGCGATTGCGTCGGGGATTACCACGATGATTGGTGGCGGAACCGGGCCAGCGACAGGAACTAATGCCACCACCTGCACCCCGGGAGAATGGAACATCTATCGAATGTTAGAGGCCGCCGAAGCTTTCCCGATGAATTTGGGTTTTTTGGGTAAAGGCAACAGCAGTCAGCCGGAAGGACTAGCGGAACAGGTAAAAGCGGGGGTAATTGGCTTAAAACTCCATGAAGATTGGGGAACCACTCCAGCAGCCATTGATACCTGTTTAAGCGTGGCCGATAAGTACGATGTGCAGGTGGCGATTCATACCGATACTCTCAATGAGGCCGGTTTTGTTGAGGCCACTATCGCCGCTTTTAAAAATCGCGTCATTCACACCTACCACACGGAAGGGGCCGGCGGTGGTCATGCTCCCGATATTATCAAGGTTTGCGGGGAAATGAACGTTTTACCCTCCTCTACTAATCCCACCCGTCCCTATACGACGAACACCTTAGAGGAACACCTCGATATGTTGATGGTTTGTCATCATCTAGACCGGAGTATTCCCGAAGATGTGGCCTTTGCCGAATCCCGCATCCGCCGCGAAACTATTGCCGCCGAGGATATTCTCCACGATTTAGGGGCTTTTAGTATAATTTCCTCCGATTCTCAAGCTATGGGACGGGTGGGAGAAGTAGTTATCCGCACTTGGCAAACTGCCCACAAAATGCGGGTACAACGAGGCAGACTGACCGGGGAAACGGGAGAGAATGATAATCTGCGGGCAAGACGATATATTGCTAAATATACGATTAATCCTGCTATTACCCATGGTGTCTCCGATTATGTCGGTTCCATCGAGGTGGGCAAATTAGCCGATTTGGTTCTCTGGAAACCGGCATTTTTTGGCGTAAAACCGGAAATTGTTCTGAAAGGCGGTTTAATCGCCTGGGCGCAAATGGGCGATGCTAATGCCAGTATTCCCACACCGCAACCGGTTTATATGCGTCCCATGTTTGCCTCTTTTGGTGGTGCGATCGCAAAAACTTCCTTGACATTTGTTTCTAAATATGCGATGAAAGCGGGCATCCCTGAGAAGTTAAAGCTGAAAAAAACCGCCGTCGCAGTGTTGAATACGCGCAATATCAGTAAGGCTAGTATGAAGCTAAATGACGCTTTACCGCGCATGGAAGTTAATCCCGAAACCTACGAAGTGCGTGCTGACGGGGAATTATTAATCTGTGAACCGGCTACGGTTTTACCCATGGCCCAGCGCTATTTCCTATTTTAAATTCAATTTCAGAAAACGGGTTTTTTCAAAAAATCCGTTTTCTTTTTGAATCAACAGTTAAGGATTAGTAGGAAAATTTGGGAAAAATAACTTAACTAATCCTGCCATTAGTGCAGTAACAATGGCAACAAAGATGGTTCGATTAGTAAATTCCAAGTTATCTAGGCGTTTATTCACGCCTGTTAATTCTCCTTTAACATTTGCTAGGTCAACTCTTAAGTTATTCACTTCTTCAGATAACTTGTCTATTTTGCTATTAACTTCTTTGAATTGTCCTAAAATAAAGTCTTTTAATTCTTTGAGGTCGTTTTCTGTAAATGTTGCCATTGTGTGACTCTCCTAGTAATTGTTTGTGATACCAATAATTTTACTACTAAGTTTAACTCCTAACCCTTCATCAGTCAAATGTCATCGAAGTTGGATCACCAGAGAGAATAAAACTGGCCCAATAAAAAGGATGTTTTTGCTTCTCACCCTTGAGCATTCCTAGTTGAATTTGTCCTAAAGCTTCACTACGTCCTTCTCCTTTTTGTAAGCGTCCATAACAGGCGACCATTAAATCTTTAGTTGCATCATCAGATACTTTCCAAAGGCTAATTAATTGGCTTTCACTAACTGCTATAACTAGAGCGCATCGCAATCCATAAATCCCTTCACCTACGCTTCTAGTTTGGTGATTTTTTGATGATAATTAATGCTTTATACTGTATATTAATTATCAAATTTAGCCAAGATTTTCAATCCTTCTTCTGGGTTGCCATTAGCCGCTATTTCCTTAAATCTAGTATAGGCATCAAATTCGGCTAAAGTTTTGGTGGAAAGATATTCAATCAGTTTATTGATACTGATTCCTTTTAGTTCATTCATAGAAAACTCCTGATTCTGGTGGTAATTTCCTGAAGAACTTCTAAGAGCGTTGGAGCAGCGGAAGAGATTACATTTTCTTCACTGCTGTCATGTTTGTGATGGGGATAGGTTGGGAGGTTCAGCTTTTTATGATGTGGAGTATTATCATAACGGAAAATTAAGGTATTCATGGTATTCATATACTGATAAGCGTACATATTACGATTAATAATTGTTTCGATATTGACAAACTCTCGAATATGCAGAACTGAATTATTAATGAATTTAATTTCGGCTGGAATAAATCCTTCATAACTATCGCGTTTTTCACAATCTAGCGTAAAAAATTTGACTATTGAACAGGTTGCGATAATTGTTTGAATCTGTTGAAAATAATCTTCAATTAACAAATTCAATTCCTCTGAGTCTTTCTGCTTTTTCCTGTAGGCATTGTAGCATTCGCAATTCGCCAATCCATTCGTCAAGTTCCAGGGTTTCCTGAAATTCGTCGTTTTCGTAGCGATGTAGAAATTCTGCTGTGGACAGTTGATATTTGTCCTCAAATTCTTGCAGTCGTTGTTCGGTACGCTGGATACCCGCTTCAGTGGAACGTAGGGCTTCAGCGATTGCGCCTTCGATTAGAGGTTTGAGGGAGCGGGAGTGATGAGAGATGAGTTTGAGTTCCTTCATAATAGGAAGTCTTGTAGCTACTTTTGCATTATAGACAATTGCTAAGATATCCAGAGGGCGCAGGTTGCTTGTGCCACTACACTAGACCTCTCCAATAATTGTCAAACTAAGGGCTGAAGTCCTTTTGATCTATGGTCAATTTTTGGGTTCATTTTTTCTCTTTTCTCCTTCTCTCTCAGATTATACTTTTGACTTTTGACTTTATTTTCCCTTTTTAGCGTCGTTGGCGAGTTGGTTGGCGCGGACTACGGGATCAAAACGGAGGCTAGGATTCCACTTTTGGGCGATTTTGAAACCTTCAATTGCCTCGTTGATTTTGCCGTCCCTAGCTAAGACTTCGCTATCCGCAACCAGGTTAGGGGCGCTGGCAAGGAGAAGCTCGGTTGTTTGGCAAACCTTCAGCTTTTGCAGATCTCGCGGGCTTTGGATCAGATAACCTTCGAGCCAGTTGCAGCCCTGCACCAGCAAGGTATCCAGATTTGCGCTCGGCCAGAGCTTGACGCTGCCATCATCTCCTCCCGTGGCGAGGGTTTGTCCATCGCCGGTCCAACTTACACTCCAGACACTGCCTTGCTCGGCATTGAGGCGGGTAATCGGGGAGCCATCTCGCTTCCAGAGCTTGACGCTGCCATCATCTCCTCCCGTGGCGAGGGTTTGTCCATCCCTCGTCCAACTTACACTCAAAACACGGCCTTGACGGGTGGGGATGGTGCGTCCCTGAATTTGGGTCAAAATCTGCTGCAATGCCCCTACCGGGCTAATGGCAGGGTAGTCAATCAGGGCGAGTTTTTGATTGATTAGCTTGGCTCCCTTGATTTTGGCTTTTTTCCTCACTAGGGTTTGCAATTCCTGCCCAGCTTCCATTGCCGTCAGTAGGGCAGAGGTCTGATTTTTGTCAAACTGCTGCAAGGCAGCACTTCCGCGTTGTTCAATCTGGGTTCCTGCTTGAGCGATCTTTAGGCTAGTTGTTGCTTCTGCTAAGGTTGTCTGTGCTTTTTTTACATCCGCTTTAGCATTTTTGGCAGCAGTTTCAGCTTGTAGCTTTTGGGTATTGGCCTCTTGTAATTGCTCTTTGGCAGCCGCCGTTGCCTCTTCTGCTTGAATTTTGTCCTGATTTACTTGGTTTAACCGAAGCGTTGCTTTCTGCACTTGTTCCTGAGCCTGTTGGTATTGCCTACGAGCATCTCGCTCCTTTTTTTGTGCAGTTTCTAAGGTTTTATTGGCTTTTGCAATCTTGCGATTATTTTCATCTGTAATCCTCGTTTTTTCTTTGTCAGCATCGCTCAAAATTTTCTGTTTTTCCTTCTCTGCATCTTGCACTACCTTCTGTGTTTGTTTTCGTGCTGTATCTCGCTCTGTTTGTGCCTTTTTGGCTTGCGTTATAGCCCAATTTGCAAAGACTAATGCAATGGATGCAATGAGACCCGCTGCGATTAATCCTCGAATACTCCAACGATTCCGCTTATCTGCCGCTTGAATAATACTGTCCGATTTGATCCTAGTTTCTACTAATTCCTGTTGCGCCTCTTCCCGTTCTGTTTCCGCCTGTTCCCTAGCCGCGGTCAAAATCTGATTCGCTTCCGTTTCCGCCGCCAACCGCCTTTCCATATCCCGTTTCTCGCAATCCCGGCTATCATCTAAAAAGCGCTCATCTTCTTTACTCAAACGCTTTCCTTTTGCCCAAGTCTCCGCCTCCCGCAACGCCTGTCCCCGCAACAAAAACGACTCCTTCTGCTCTTCTTGTGCCTCCTGCCAAGCCTTAAACGCCTCCCCATAAAACCCCGGACGCAAATCCGCCAAAGCGCGAGCCACCCACTGCCCATTAAACACCTGCGCGTAGATGGGGTTATAGACTTTCAACCTGCCCTCTCGCTTCACCACCAAACCCGTCAGCCGCAGTTGCAGTTGCTCGTAGCTCTCATCGGCAATGATCCCCCCTTCCTTTCTGGATGAGAGGGGGGGGGATGGGGAGAGGGGGGGGTTCAGCATCCAAAACTTGCTGATAAATCCCTAGCAGTCGCCCCCGCAGCCGTTCGTCACTGCGTAAAATCCTGTCTCGCATCGTTTTCAAATGCGGCGGCACGTCCTGCGCCTCCCAATTATCGATAATCTGGCTCGTCACCACCTGCGCCACCCACTCCGAAGGGGATAGAGAGGAATCCCCCCCCTGCACCACCAAATTCAAGACCCGCTGCGTCAAAAACGGCTGTCCCCCCGTCCAATACAACACCGCTTGCAGCACCGCCTGCGGATCGTCCACCTTGCCCACCAAACCCTGCATCAACGGTTGAGCTTCCTGGAATTGAAAGCCACTCATCTCCACCGCCCGACCGATATTAAACGCTGAACTATGCTTACTGACAATCAGATCGGAAGGTGTTGCCACCCCTAAAAACGCAAAAGTCAGCCGCCGATAACGCAGATCTTCCGCCCGCCGCTCAAAGAAAGAGCGAATCAGAATGAAAAAACCATCGGTATCAAACTTGAGACTGAGCAGGTTATCAATTTCTTCGACAAAAATGACGACATCTTCCGAGAGTTCTGCCAGCAATACGCGATCGATAAAATAAGTAAAGCGTTCGACCGCCGAAATCGACTGAGCCGCCAGATCCTTCCACCAACTCGAAAAATCGATTTTTTCTTGTAAATGCAAATCATCGATCAAGCGTTTTATGGTTCCAGCATACCACTGATCCTCGCTCAAACTGGTTCCCCGGGTTTGCGGGTCAATGACCGCACAGGCCACCCCCTCTGCCGCTAACTTCTGCATCACCCGCACCCGCAAACTAGACTTGCCCATCTGCCGAGAGTTAAAGAAAAAACAATATTCTCCTGATTTCAGGCGATCGTACAATTCCCGATCGGCCCGTCGCTCTACATACCCACGATATTCGGCAGGTAAGCTCCCGCCTACTTGATAGCTAAAAGGAGTGGAGGAAGTTGGGTTTGTCATTTGATACCAAGTTGCTAAAAATATGTCCCAGAAAACGGATTTCTTTAAGAAACCCGTTTTCTAAGAGGTTAGGCGATCGCGTAGCCCGTGTAACCGCGTACATCCGCCGGATGAAAAGCGAGGACAATATCCTGCCGGGGAACACCCGCCGCCACTAGCTCATGGGTTACTCCGTCTTCGGTTTCATCTCGTTGTACCCAGATTTTCTCGTTGATAATATCCAAATGAATTAAACAGCCATGCACGCGAGTTTTGCGATCCCATCCGAGCGTCATCAAAAGATAGCTATCTCGAACTTCATCAAAAATCGGCTTACAAATCAATTCGCCGTGAGAATAAGGGATTTCAGTATAAGGAATCAAAACCGATTTAATAATATGACGATACTGATCTAATTTTTCCATTGCGAAATGACCTCCTTTTCAGCATCAAAAACAATAAACTTGAGATTTTCATCTTCGATTAAAATTTGTCCGATTGGCTCTTCAAAAAATGAATTATAAATCACATCTCTAATCGCCAAATATAGTTTATAATCAGGATAAGAACGACGCAAAACAGCCCGATAGATCGCAAACTGTCCAATCGCATCACGACAGGCTTGTAATTCTGATTCCCCCAGAAAGCTTTTAACTTCTACAGCAATTTTTTGCTCCAATCGCTCTGCTAATATTAGCTTTTTAGCCCCCAAATCGACGTACATATCTTTTCGCCCCCAACGGAGATGAAACGGATCGTGCGTGATCGTCCACCCATCTTTAATCAGGGCTTGCTTCGCAGCATTATGATACAGATCGAGAGCGGGCATAATGGACTAAGTTAGCATAAACGACTAGATAAATAGACAATAGACTGTAAAGTGTTTTTATTTAATTTCCTCCCAAGCGATCGCAAAAATACTGACGATAAAGATCGCAGCGAGGTTTCACATTATTATCAACCCGCACCACTAATCCCATACTATCCAGTTTAAACGACTCCTCAGACCGCAAACGCACCGGCGCTTCAGAAGTAATAACCAATTTCATGGCTGCTCCCAGTTCAGGATAATCTTCCAAAGTCTTCAAATGTCCCCGCAGATAATCGCTGTAAATTCCCGCTTCTGTGGGACCGGTCCGCAAAAATTCCGCCAAAGAAAGATCCCCCGCTGCAATGTGATAGAGTGCCGAGCGCACCATGTAGGGATGCCCTCCAATTAACCCCATAAATTGTTCGAGTTCCCCCTCTGTCCAAGTTAATCCGTGCCGTGCTACCAACTCCTGTACCTGTTCAGGCGTAAACTCTCCCAATTCGATGGGCAACCCCACATTAAAAGGCGATTGATTGATATCCCGTTGGGCATAGGACTCTTGAGAATGGACGATGATCAGCCGCAATTTCTGCCACAGTTTTTTAATCTTGGAACTTTCATGCCAGCCGCGCAATAATCCGCATAAATCCGTCTCGATATCTGCGTATTTAAAGATGCGATCAAAGTTATCGATCGCCAACACTAACGGGCGATCGTCCCCCTCTAATAAATACTTCTCAAAATAATCCGTACTGTTATCGTTCGCTCCAAAAATATCATCCCAATACTCTTCAATCTTGACCCTTACTCCTAGTGGTTTACCCACCGACGCACAAAACCACTGCATGAACTTGTCGAGATCGTCAAAGAACTTTTGATTGGTCTGTTCCAGATCGATCGTTACCGCACGATAGCCTAGTTGAGATGCTTGGGCAAGTACCTTCGCCATCAGGGAAGATTTGCCCATATTGTGGGGCGATTTAATCCGAATCAGGGAGCCAGGCTTTTGAATTTCCTCATAGCACCGTTCTTCGTAAGGGGAAGTAATATAAAAGCGAGAGTCAATGCTAACTTGTCCTTCTGGAGATTCCAAGCTAATTTCCTGTTGTGTCTTGTCTGGAGTAACTGTTGGCTTGAGGGGTTCCGATTGCGTCAGCATCTCAGTGGCTTTTGCGGATTGTTGCGGCTCTGGCAAGACAGTGGGCTGTTTGTCAGTTAACACTGTCGCCATTTCCATTGCCGCCTGGCGAATCCCCTCAGCAATATTTAAAAACGCCTCACCCCGATTACTCCAAGTCGTCACAGGCTTGGCATTTTTTGGCAAAGTTTGCAACTTACCAAAAGGCGCACCACTCCAATCCACCGGCTTCAAAATAATCGGAATCACCCGCGCCTCCCCTGCATCATAGCCTGCGATCGCCCGTTGCATTTCAAGATCATAACAATAGTCAGAAGCGATAAAGTTTTCACTAATCAACAACAGAATAATCTCGGCTGAATTGAGATTTTTATCAAGGGCTTGTTTCCACTCTGTTCCAGCACTAATTTTGCGATCGTGCCATGATTTAATCACTCCCTGTCTTTGTAATGACGCGAGGTGAAGTCCTAAAGTTTCCCGCAGTTTCTCATCCCGGTGAGAGTAAGAAATAAATACATCGAGCGGTGTGGCTGATATGTCTGGATTAGATAAAATCATGACTGTCAGTTTTACGATTTCAGAAAACGGTTTTTTTCAAACTATTGATTTCAGAAAACGGTTTTTTCAAAAAAAACCGTTTTCTCGTCTAACTTGTTATACTATAACACTACAACTTAAAAACTCACCATTCCCTAATCTTCCCTACGGGGTTGGAGACAAGCTTTGCACCCTCACTGAAGGAGTAATTTCCCACTTCCACTCGCAACTATAGAATTAGCTATAATAAAATTACCACAGGTATAATCTTCATATTTCTGGAAACTATATGACCTTAAAACAATTAGACCGAATCACTTTTAACTCCAAAATTATGGCAGGTCAAGCCTGTATTCGAGGAATGCGTATTCCTGTTTCTTTAATTCTTAATCTACTGGCTAACGAAAAGCCGATAGAGGAAATATTAGAGGAATACCCTGACCTAGAAAGAGAAGATATTCACCAATGTTTATTATATGCTTCTTGGTTAGCCAGAGAACAAGTTCATTATTTTGAATTAATCGAGCAATGGAGATAGAGTTTCTAGCCGATATGGGGATTTCTCTGCGTACAGTCTCATGGTTAAGAGAACAAGGTTATGATGTCGTTCATCTTCGAGATGAAGGCTTACAAACTTTATCTGATCAGGAAATTCTTGCCAAAGCAAAAAGAGAAAAGCGGATAATTTTAACTGTCGATCTAGATTTTTCTCAACTTCTCGCTATTAGTGGTTATAATTTACCAAGTGTCATCTTATTCCGTTTAGGCAATGAAAACTACAATCTAAGTAATCAGCGTTTAACTATAGTTTTACGAGATTATACAAAAGCATTAAAGACGGGAGCAATTGTGTCAGTAACAGATCGTATTTTTCGGATTAGATTTTTACCAATTTAAGATTTTTGCTTTATAGCGTTCATGGAGTCTTTCCGTTAATTCCATCTTAAATATTGTGTTCCAAAAGCGAACACCTTTATTATTGAGTACAAATTATAACATTGGCAAATAATCTCCCTGTCCTCTGTGCCTCTGTGGTTAATTACACTTCGTTTCTGAATAGTCACCAATAATTATAGGTTCTTTGTTGGGAATTTTGACAATAATTTCGACAGTTCCACCTAAGGCGTTAACTACTTCGCGCAGTGTATTTAGCTCTAGATTTTGCTCTTGTTTAAGTTTAGGTACTATTGATTGCTGTACTTCAAGATACTTTGCCAATTCTGATGAAGATAAACCTAGTTTTTCTTGCAAATACTTAAGCGTAAGTTCCTCTAAATAAATTTGAGAAGCTCTTTCTTTAATACTTGCTTGTCGTTCTTTACCAAGTTTATTAAATTCTTCCGAGAAGTTAGTATATTCTTTCATGACTTTTCTTCCTTAAGTTTTTCCAGATATTTTTGATAACGCTGATCTGCTATAGGAATATTTTCTTTGTACTATCTTTTGTTACCTGACTTGTTCCCCCCAACAAGTAAAATTGCTTGTCGATGAGGATCAAAGGCAAATAAAACACGCCAAGGTTCACCTTTATACTGAATACGAAGCTCTTTCATATTCTTAAAAGAAGATCCTTCAATGGTATCAACTCGTGGTCTCTCCAGTGCTGGTCCAAGTTTCATCAATACAGTTAAAACAGCAAATATTTCATTTTGAAGTCCCTGTTCTTGTTGATAAAACCAGAACCTAAAATCTGGATCAAATATAATATTCCATTCCATAACTATAATATAGTCTGTACATAAAATAATGTCAAGCTTTCAGTTAAACATTCGGCTCTCTTGCCATCATCATTATAAATTATAACATCGGTGAATAATCTCTGTGTTCTTTGTGTCTCTGTGGTTAATTACCCTCGATAATCTCCGTACCTCGCTCCAACTCGAAAATGCTATGATAAAAGTAACCTATTATCACTAAGGAAACTTTAATCATGACTAACTTAAACAATCATTCAACCTCTAACACATCCGAAGAGCCTGAGTTATCAATGGAAGAACTCGATGCTAAATGGGATGCACTAGAAAATGACCCAGAATTTTTAGCAAAACCTATCTGGCAACAAATTATAGAAATTGGTAACGTTGTTCCCCAATCAGAATGGCGAAAACACTTTCCCAGAGACTTTGCGCGTAATTTTGAACACTATATGTATGGCGCACCGAGAGAAGATGAGGAAGAATGAGAAAAATTTTCTTAGATACATCCTATTTACAGGCTCTTGCTGATTTTGGCGATAATCTTAATCCATTAGCTACAGCTATGACAGGACGACT
Organism: Microcystis aeruginosa W13-11; assembly: GCA_009995705.1. Classification (GTDB taxonomy): domain Bacteria; phylum Cyanobacteriota; class Cyanobacteriia; order Cyanobacteriales; family Microcystaceae; genus Microcystis; species Microcystis aeruginosa_F. The sequence goes on along the minus strand of JAADBR010000026.1, from coordinate 16,242 downwards.
CCGTAACTTTAGAGGTGTTACCAGTGAAATGGTTCTCACGGAATTGCTCAATGCTTTATGCAGTAGAGGGGAATTTTGGCGTAAATCAGCTATTCGTCTAACCCATGATTTACGCAATGACAGCAAAACCATAATTATTCCCCAAACCAGTGAACAATTTCAGCAAGCTTTTGATTTTTATCAAAGATGATTAGATAAAGGTTATAGCTTAACTGATTGTGCTTCAATGCAGATTATGAGACAACTGGAAATCTATGAAATATTAACTTTTGATAAGCATTTTCAGCAAGAAGGATTTAGCGCATTACTCAGAGAATAGTAAGTAAACTTTACTTCACTTTAATTTTTTTCCTCGCTTCATATAACCACTGCTCCTCCTCTGTATTAATTATCCTCCCTTCGGCTAAATTAAGACATTTACGCCAATTTTCCTGAGATAATTTCTTGTCTTCTTTTTCTAAAAGTTGAGCATAAATACAAAAAGCAGCACCGGGATTGCGGATAAATTTCTGATAAGCTGGATTTTTAGCGATACTAATAGCAACTAAAAGATTAGCAATTGCATCTTCACTGCGATTTTGCTTAAATCTGGCCCAGCCTAGATTTTTATAAATACTATACTTTTGTACTGCTAAATTGCGTTTCTCATCTTCAGTAAATTGGTCTAGTTTTTCATCTTTTTCTGCCAATAATCTCTTGGCTTTTTCCAGTAACTCTAATGCTTCTGCATTCTTATTATCTCGCAGATACCAATAAGCGAGATTATTATAAGCATCTATAAAACCACCTTTTGCCGCAATTAAATAGTGTTTCTTCCCATTAGTCAAATCCTGTAACTCTTCGTAAAGTGTTGCCAACTTATAATGAGCATCTAAATTATCTGGGTTTAACTCAATTGCTTTTAAATACTTCTCTTCAGCTGAAGCTAAATTAGGAAATTCTTGACTTGCTGGCGGAGGAGATTGTAAATGGCTTCCTTCTTGCTTATAAAACTCAGAAAACCAGGAGAAATTTAGATAAATTCCCAAGAGAAAAGCAAAGACTATTACTGTTACAGAAAACTGTATTTCTTCATACCAATATTCAGCAATCCTACGAAATTTCATTAACTTAACAAAACCCTTCTGGCGCGTCCGTGTGAGAGCATTTTCAGTTTGTAATAAAGAAATGAAAGTTGAAAAAATAACACCTCCTATTTCTAGCAAACCTGAACCACCACAAAGAAACCGAGTAGCAATCGTTCCGATTAATGTAAAATTAACCCCTAATAAAACCAGTTTACCGCTTCTCCATAGCCAATCAAAGCGATTGTAAGAATGCAAAGATTCCCTACTTTCTAAATGCCACCACCAAGCCTGAGCAGAAATAGATAAAGTCTCCCGATATTCAGCTAAATCAAGAACTTGAGTAATTTTGTAACTTTTCTGTTTTAATCTATTATCTTATTCGATTAATTTTGACCACATATCAACCGAAATTTCGGACTCGGCTTCCATTCGTTTCTGAAGAGCATCTCTGGCGGTAATAATTTCTAAAGCCTGTTCTTTTTTCAGAGATTTATTCTGAGAAGTATCTAAATAATTTAGAGCATTCTGGTAACGCTCTAAAGCAACTTGAAAGGGTGTCAGCCCAGGTGAAGTAAAATTCATATTATACAATCCTAAAAGTTTAATTTCTTTCACTGTTTGAGGGTAAAAAATACTCCAGCAAAACTGACTTTACAATACTAAATCCTGTTTAAAAAGTGTAGGAAAGTGGGAAGATGGACAGATGGGGTAAAAAAGCAAAGGAATTAGGAACCATAGGTCCCTAATTCCTGTAGTATATGCCATTGTATCTAACGGGCTTGGAGAGACTCGAACTCCCGACCTTGTGGTCCGTAGCCACACGCTCTAATCCACTAAGCTACAAGCCCTTGTTTTTCTCAACAGTAAACCATCATAGCACAGGTTCATTCAATGACGCAAGAGGGTAAAGAAAAATTATCTCATCTCGACAGCCAAGGCGAGGCCCAGATGGTGGATGTGTCGGAGAAAATGCCCACTAAACGCACTGCTATCGCCCTAGGACAAGTGAGAATGCTACAAACGACTTTTGAAGCCATAGAACAGGGAAATGCGCCTAAAGGTGACGTTTTAGGGACGGCCAGACTAGCGGGAATTATGGCGGCCAAACAAACTTCCTCCTTAATTCCCCTTTGCCATCCCTTACCCCTGCAAAAAATCAATGTTCAGATTATCCCGAAAGCAGAGTTACCCGGTTACGAAATTCGGGCAGAAGTGGTGACAAAATCGGAAACCGGTGTAGAAATGGAAGCTTTAACCGCAGTATCTGTGGCAGCCTTGACTTTGTACGATATGGCTAAAGCGTTAGAAAAATCAATCCTGATTGAAAATATCCGTCTGCTGAGTAAAACAGGAGGGAAATCAGATTATCACAAGGATTCCCTGTTGCCATGAAAACCCTAAGTAACCCCTTCTAACTTTTCATCGGTCAATTGATATAATTCCTGTAATTTCTCTAATTTGTCGGGGTCTGCTTGCCAAAAACCGCGACCCTGTGCTTCTAACATTCTACCGACAATATTACGGAAAGCTTCGGGATTAGCTTGACGCAATTTTTCCGCCATTTCTGCATCAAAAGCGTAGGTATTGGCTGCCTGATCATACACCCAATCGTCACTAAAATTAGCCGTACCGCCCCAACCAATTAAAGCGGTCATTCTTTGGGAGATTTCGTAGGCCCCACCGGAACCTTGATTAACCATGGCCTTGGCCCATTTAGGATTGAGTAATTTACTGCGGTATTCTAAGCGCAAAACCTCCTCTAATTTGCGGGGAGTTGTATCATTGGAAAAACTCTCGACAAAACTTGTCATTACCCGTTTACCGCTTTGTTTTTCTGCGGCTAATTTTAATCCTCCCGTGTTGCCGTAGTATTCCTGAATATCGGTTAAACCGTATTCTACCGAGTCAATTTCTTGGATAATACTTTCACTGGTTTTTAATAACTGTTGTAGCACTTCTGGCCGCGCTTGTCCCTTATCTTGACGACCATAACTAAAAACATTACGCTTTTCCCAAGTTTTCGCTAATTCGTTGTCATTGTCCCAATTTCCCTCCACTACTTGGTCATTAACTAAAGAGCCAAAATCCCCGGCAGGATTGGAAAATAAACGAGCGCTGGCATTGTCAATACCTTGACTTTTTAAGGCTAAATAGTGCTTACGGATATAATTATCATTTTCCGATTCTTCTATCTCGGCTGCCCGCTGCATTAAATCATCTAATAACTCGATAATATTGATAAAAGTATCCCGAAAAATTCCCGATAAATTAGCCAGAATATCGATGCGCGGGTGTCCAATTTCCCCTAGAGGTTTTAATTCATACCTGACAATTCTTCCTGTCCCCTCTTTTACCGGTTCCGCACCGACTAATTCTAAGAGAATCCCCAAGGATTCACCCTTAGTTTTAATCACATCTAATCCCCAGAGTAAAACCGCTACAGTTTCGGGATATTTTCCTTTTTCGGTTAAGTTTTGTTCTAGCAGTTTTTTGGCGATTTCTCGTCCGCGGGTGTAGGCTGCCGGGGAAGGCATCCGGTAGGGGTCTAAAGCGTGTATATTGCGTCCTGTAGGCAAAACTCCCGCACCATCCCGGAGTAAATCACCCCCCGGTGCTGGGGGTACATATTCCCCATTTAATCCCCGCAAAAGATTAGTTAATTCCTCGCTATTTTGTCCTAATAAATTTTTAATAGCAATGCCTTCTTTAAGCTTTTCATTGGTTGCTTCTTCAGCGAGAATTTGCTGAAATTCTCGCTCAGATAAATCGGTAAAATAAGCATCAAGATAACCTTTTAATTCTTCCTGATTGGGAGCAGTTCCTAGGGTGTGTAAACCGGAAGAAAATAGTCTTTGTTCGACGATTTGTAGGTAATTATACACCTTGACGAAATAATCGGTTAGTGCATAGCGACTAAATAATTTGGCATTTTCTAAAGTGAATTCTATTCCCTGTTTTTCTGCTTCCAGAAAAGGACAATCTTTAGAGATACCTGTATCAATAATCTTTTGGAGGATACTATCTCTTAAAGCGTAATTTTTCTCAGGATTTTCTCGAAACTCGGCAATCAAATCTCGTAAAATCATCAATTCTTTATATAATCCCGCTCGTCCGTAGGGAGGCACATTATGGGAAATTAACACCCCATAACCGCGACGTTTAGCTAGGATAGATTCCGAGGGATTATTAGCGGCATAAATATATAAATTCGGTAAATCTCCTAATAAAATATCTGACCAAGAATAACCGGTATTTCCTAGGGGTGAACCGGGCAGCCATTCGACAGTTCCGTGCATACCAAAATGAACGAGCGCATCGGTCTTAAAATCTTTTTGTAGCCACTGATAAAAGGCTGCATACTGAGGGTGAGGAGTTAAATCTTTTTCAAACATTAACCGCATCGGATCCCCAGCAATTCCTAAAGGTGGTTGCACTCCAATCCAGATATTACCTAACTTAATCCCCCCTAAATGATACTGGTTGCCAACAGTTTTTATCCCCGCATCTTTCAGAGATTTCCAGTGTTTTTCGATGCGAGAAGTTAACAGATAACCTAGCCAATTTTCTAAAGTTTCTATCGATAAACGATTTTCTTTAGAGAGATTTTCATCATCGGCAAATTTAACTTTTTGAATAATTTCTTCCCCGTCTTCGGGAATCGTTCCCAGATTATAACCCTGCGCTTGTAAAGCTTGTAAAAACTTAACTAAACTCCGGGGAACATTTAATAAAGCAGCCGTACCAACTGCCCCATAACCCGGGGGAAATCCATAGAGAATGATGGCTATTTTACGTTCTTGGGGAGGGGTTTTATGTAACTTAATCCAACTATTTAAACGTCCAGTTAAACGCTGTAATCTTTCGGGGATTAAATAGATAGTTTCCCCCACTAATCCCCCCAGAGGAATTGTATCAATTGCCCCGTCTAATTCAGGTAAAGCGTATAGAACCACACTCTGTAAACCACCGATTCCCTGTCTTGTCCAAGAATAAATATCTTGAATCAATAAAGGGGCAGCGATAAGATAAGGAATATTTTTAGCGGACAGAATTCGTTTAGCCACTTCTACCTGTCTTCCTGCTTCCATAGAACCCGCAGGACCCCCCACCAAAGGAAAGCCAATCGTCGAAACAATTGCATCTACTGTCACCGCATCTTCACTTAAAGAAGGAGTTTCAATGATTCCTTTTTTTCTTTGCTGAATTTCGTAGTCTGTGGTTAACCAATCCCGAACAATTGTATGGCCTTCCACTCCGTTAATAAATACGGGTAGGGGAATTAAATTAGCCGTTTCAAAATGACGGATTAATTGATTAATATAGGGCAGTTTACTGATAACGTGCTTCCGATAAAGCAGCAGGGCCACCACTGGTTTATCAAGGGATGTATTTTTTTTATACCAAGTCAAATATTCTTGGGGAGTGAGAAAATAACCCTGATAATCGGGATGTAATAGTCCCTTATTGGGAGTTTCGATGACTTCGGGTATTTCCTGTACTTTTAATCCTAGATATTTTTGGGCAATTACCCAACACATAGCGGCAACATTTTCAGTTCCTCCCGCATTCCAATAACCGTAGATAATTAACCAATTACGCAAATCTTGAACTTTTTTAGCGGGAATAAATTTCAGTAGTTTCGGTCCAGTTTTGAGAAAACTGAGATAACCGGCTAATTTATCTTCTTCCTTGCCACTAGAAAATTTACTCAAGATAAATTGAATTGGTTTTGGCATTCCTTTTGGTTTATCCCCGATGGCAAATTCTCCCAAACGGGTTAAACTCATTAACTCTAAAGCAGACTCAAAAACTAAGCGAATCGGAATCTGTGCCGCTCGTTGCCGCAGCCAAGTAACTTGATCGTAATCGAAGATCAAACTAGCAAAAAAAACGTCGGCAGTGGCTAAAGCTTGCTCGACTATTTCTGGTTCGCTAGTTAAGGATTTATCGCTAAATACTTTTACCTCTAAATCAGGACATTTAGAACTAGCCAACAGGCCCGATTGCCGATATAAATTCCTGTTAAAGGTTTCAAAGCCAACAATTAAAACAATACTTTTCATAAGAATATATTTTTAGACCAATCAGGGTGCGTTATTTTGCCTTAACACACCCCCTGAAATGATCATAACAACAAATTAATAATAACTGCCGGATTTGCGATGATGGATAGCGGTTAAACCCTGGTGTAAAACCTTGCCTTTTTCTGCGATCGCATAAAGCAGCCAATGATCACCGCACTCCATTCGTTGTTCCACCCGACATTCCAGATAAGCGAGCGCTTCGGCCAGAATTGGCCCACCGTTCTCAGCTTTAGTGGTTTCGATATTAGCGAAACGATCTTCTCCTGGAGTAAAAGGTTTAAGAAAATGCTTCATTAAAGCCAAATGTTGACCTTCTTGGAGGATATTAAGGACAAAAGGCGTACCGCTATAAAGCAGAGACTCGATCGCTCGTTCTTTCGCTACGGCAATAGTCAATCCGGGGGGAGTGAACGTCGCTTGCGATACCCAAGAGGCTAACATGGCACCGCGCAATTCCCCCAATTCGCAGGTAACGATACAGAGAGAACCCACCAAACGTCCCAGGGCCTGCGATCGGCGATCGCTTTGGGATTGGTTAACATTAGTTTTCGGTTGTCTGCTTTTGCGAGCTTTTTTGACTGCTTGAGCGAAATCGGTTCCCGCTTCCTCACAGGTCTTTAAAATTGCCTCCGTGGGTTTAAATTTAACCCGAATTGGCTCAAAACCGAAGCGATAACCGCCATCCCGGAATTTACCTTCCAAAAGATCGACCGCTTCCCCACTCCAACCGTAGGAGCCAAAAACCCCCACCAGCTTGCTTTTATCGCCATTTGCTAGGGTAATCCCCAAGGCGGTTTGGATGGGAGTCGGTGCGTGTCCTCCCAAAGTGGGGGAACCAAAGATAAAACCGACACTTTTTTCGATCGCCGTTTTGATCTCGTCTGGTTCAGCGGACTCGGCATTAATCGCCGTCACTGCTACTCCCGCTTTCGTGATTCCCATGGCGATCGCTTGAGCGAGGGTGGCGGTGTTGCCGTAGGCGCTAGCATAAATCAGGGCGATTGTCAACTCTTGGTACTTTTGTATTGCTAACCATTGTTGATAGGAAAGGGTCAATTCGTGCATCGCGTAACGCACCAGAGGACCGTGACCAACAGCATAAAATAAGGCCGATTTAGCGGCTAATTTCTCCAAAGCGTTGCTAATTTGGCTGGCATAGGGAGCCATAAGACAATCAAAATAATAACGCCGATCTTCGTTATAAACGCTCCAACCCTCATCAAAAATTTGGTCGCCACAAACGTGCGCTCCGAATAATTTATCGGTGTAGAGAATATCGGTTTTACTGTCGTAGGTACAGAGTTGATCGGGAAATCTGGGGTTAGGAGTGGGGATAAATTCTAATTGATGGTTTGCTCCTAAATTTAATATTTCTTCCCCCTTGACAACCAACAGATTTAATGCTTCGGTTTCGAGAATTTTTTTCAGGGAAATTGCCCCCGGATTAGAACAAACAAAAGTGACTTGAGGAGCTATTTCTAAAAGTGCCTTGAGGGTGACGGCACGATTGGGGTTAACGTGGCCGAGAATAATATAATCGATAGTTTTCGGATCGATTCTTTTAGTTAAAGCCTCTAAAAATATGGACGAAAATGATTCCCCTGGTGGATCAAAAAGAGCGACCTTTTCACCTTTAATCAGATAACTATTGGCGGTAGTTCCCTTTTGTAATCCGTATTCGATCTCGAATTTTAACCGGTCCCAAGTGCGGGAACGAAAGACAAAAGTATCGACGGCTATCGGTGCTACTTGTACATCTCTCGGTTTGACAATTGCATTATTCATAATCTTAGTTACCAGTTATCAGTTAAGTAGTCAATTAGTTAAGCGGCAACTTGAGGCTGTCATCATTGTCAACACTTGATTTTTAACTAAACACAGCCTTTTATCGCTAGGGACGAGTGGGGAAATTTACAGGTTATCTTGCCAGCAGGAAGGACATCAATATCTAAAGTACACCATCTCCGGGAAGAAACCTAGCTTCTAGCAATTTGTTCGCGGGTAACAATACTCCTCTGGGGGGATTTGCCAGTCTATTGAGAAATTCTAAAGGGAAGGTGATCCCCAGAAGCGAGGTGCTAGTCTGAGGGAAACCCTGCTCTTTCCCTATCAGGCAAAGTTTTTATGAGCTATCAGCACTCGTCTTCTGACTGCACTAGCGCCAATTTTGAGAAAGCCGCTTTGAGTCATTTTCGCGCTCTTGTGGCTTTTTTACCGGATAATTGCCGTGTTTACCGGCAAACTTGGGAATTTTCTACGGTTCTCTGTCTTGATTTTCTAGCCTGTTTGCAGGGACTAGCGATCACTAGTCAAAATTTCGCCCATCTAGTTAATGTGACACAAGAACTGGGTTTAGGTCAAGCAATTATTTTGAAAGTAGGCAATAAAATCGTTGAGTGGCATCGTTTAACAGTCTAGAAAAAAATCGGCTCTCTGTGTTCTTTCTGTCTCTGTGGTTTATCTTTAACTCTTATAACTACCTCTTACCTCTTGCCTCTGGGTGCACTCATTTTTGCACTCTCAAAAATTAATTATGTAAGAACTCTATAGTAGGGTTGATTCATGAATCAACCCTACCCAAACCCTAGAGCGCATTAGTTTTTCGGTGGGATGCTTACAGGCAGCTGCTGATATGTCTGTAATAATTTAAAGTTCACTGATAATTGCTGATTGTCGGTATTTCTGCAAATGTGAGATGCACCCCTTGCCTCTTGCCTATCCTAACCCAGAAGTTAATTTTGTCCTATCTAGAACTGTTTAAGTTGAGCAAAAGCTCCGATAATTTGACCGAGACTAATACCACCATCATTAGTGGGAACAGTTTGCTGCCAGTAGGGTTGAAATCCCGAAGCTTGTAGGCGATTAATTGTTCTTTCCGTCAGATAACGATTTTGAAAACAGCCTCCCGTCAGGAGAATTTTTTCTCTACCTATTTGGTGTGCAATTTCTACAATAATCTCACATAAACTATTATGAAACTTAGCAGCAATTATGCCGATTTGTCCTTGTTTTTCTAAATCTTCAACAACTCCTAAAATTATCTGATTCCAATCAATAACTATGGGGGAGTCGGCGGACAAAGAAAAATGATAATATTCCTCCGTTTTAATGCCATCAAGGGCAAATTCTAGCTGCATTGCTGCTTGTCCCTCAAAACTTAATTGATAACATAAACCTAGAATCGCCGCCATACCGTCAAACAAACGCCCGACACTAGAAGTTAAAGGACAATTAATTTTTTTGGTTAACATTTGCCTAAAAATCGACCATTCCTGTTCACTAAAAGCTGATTTTATCCTATCAGTATTTTCCATAACTTCTAGTAATCCTAAAGCCACTCGTCTCGGTTCTTTAACCGCTTTTTCTCCTCCCAGTAATGGCCAGGGTTTAAAATGGGCGACTCGCTGCCAAGAATCGGCAGCAATATGGATAAATTCTCCCCCCCAAATTGTGCCGTCTAAACCGTATCCTGTTCCATCCCAAGCAACCCCTAAAACCGGAGGTTGTAGCTGATGTTCTGCCATGCAGGATAAAACGTGAGCGTAATGGTGTTGAATGGGAATAACGGGTAAATTTAAGCTATAAGCGTACTTTGTCGCTAGATATTCAGGATGAGCATCACAGGCAATAACTTCGGGTACAAACTCGTATAATTTTTTTAAACTATCGAGGATATTTTCAAAATGATTAACGGCATTAACTGTATCTAAATCGCCAATATGTTGACTAATAAAAACTTGATTTTTTTGGTAGATAGCCACGGTATTTTTAAAATAACTTCCCACGGCCAAAATCGGAGGAAAATCTCCCTCATTAACTTTAACGGGAAAGGGAGCATATCCCCGCGCTCGCCGCAAAATCATCGCTTTTCCTGCCATTTCCCTGATAATAGAGTCATCCACCGGTCGAACTATGGGACGATTATGAACTAGAAATAAATCGGCGATTGTTCCTAATTTTTCTAAAGCTTCTTTTTCCTCAATACAGATAGGTTCATCGGCTAGATTACCACTGGTTGCCACAATAGGAAAGCCTAATTCTGCTAATAAAAGATGATGTAGGGGAGTATAGGGTAACATGACTCCTAGATAGGGATTACCCGGAGAAACCGAAGGAGAAAGATAATTTTTTCTTTGTTTAATCAGGACAATTGCCGCAGCAGAAGACTGCAATAATTGCGATTCTAAAGAAGATACATAACCATGTTTTTTTACTAACTCAAGATTAGGATACATTAGGGCAAAAGGTTTATCCGGTCGCTGTTTACGTTGTCGCAATTTTTGCACTGCTTCCGTATTTCTTGCATCGACAACTAGGTGAAATCCTCCTAATCCTTTGATCGCTATAATTTTTCCCTGTTTAATTGCTCTAGCGGTGGCGATTAAAGCTTGATCTTTTTCCGCTAATACAGAGCCTTGACTATCTAAAAGACTGATTTGGGGTCCGCATCGAGGACAGGCATTCGGTTGGGCATGAAAACGGCGATCCAGAGGATTTTCGTATTCCCTTTGACATTCGGGACACTGATTAAAACCCCTCATAGTTGTGGCACTGCGATCATAGGGTAAACCCTCGATAATACTGTAGCGAGGACCGCAGTTAGTGCAGTTAGTAAAAGGATAGCGATAACGACGATTATTTGGATCAAAAATATCGGCTAAACAATCGGGACAAGTGGCTAAATCCGGCAGAACAATTGTATTTTTTTCACCGCCGCTGCTATGACGTATGCTAAAGTTTTGATAACCGATAGGATTTAACCATTGAGTCTCAATATTTTCAATTAGCGATCGAGGGGGTTTTTCTAAAGATAATCGAGTCAAAAAAGTTTCTAGTTTTTCTCGATCGCCCTCGACTTCAATAAAAACTCCCGCTGCTGTATTATTCACCCAACCAGTTAGGTTTAATTCTGTTGCTAATCGATAAACAAAAGGACGAAAACCGACCCCTTGTACTGCTCCGCGCACAATTAAAGCTAATCGCTGATCCGATTGAATGCTCTGATTATTCATAAATAATTTAACGGGGAAATTATCAAATCTATCCCTGATTACTTTTCCCGTTACACTAAACTTTCACTAATCACTCGACAGCATTCTTCCACACTAGCCCTTTTTTCCATAGCTATCACCAAAGCTTGATAGGCAGTCTGTTGTTTTTCTAAAAGAGTTTTTGCCTGTAATAAACTCCAGCGCTCTTTTTGGGCATAATTATTCTCAGGAACCCCCGCTAATTTTAAGGCCGATTGCAGATAAAATCGATCGCTTTCTCCCCCTGTCGCTTTACCATAAACTAAGGTTTCGGCAGCAATTCCCGCCATCCACACCGTAGAAATTCTCTCTAAAAAAGCGGGAAAATCGCTAAAGTTCTTGACTTTTTGCTCTAAATCTGCTAGGTCAAATTGAACACCGCCGACTCCCTCCTGGCCTTGACGAAAGGCTTCCCAAGCGGTCAAACTATAACTGGCGATCGGAATGCCTAAAATATAAGCGGTGAGAAAATGTCCGGCTTCGTGGTGAATAACTCTTTGACGGTGTTTACTAGGAGAAAGAGCATCCAGTAGTAAAGTCACTCCCCGGTTATTAAAGGTGAGAGTATCGACGGTAACTAATCCCAAGAGGCTAAAAGTAGCCAAAGCGGGGACAAAAGGCGAAATAGACAGCAAAGGAGTGACAAATACGGAAAGAGTGATCGAAAAAACGGCGATCGCGATCAGATTTAAAGCTGTCTGTTCCATAAAAATTAATAAAAATATACAAATGCTTAATACTATGTTACATTGCCTAGTTTTATTTTCCCCGAATTAACCAACCAATTACCCCACCCACAAAAGCAGTCACAATCGATATACCGATCTGTTTCCAGTTTTTTACCTCGCCAATTTTTTTAGCTAAATCGGGAATTTTTCCCACGGATACCTCGATCAGTTTCACTCTTTCATTTAAACCCGTGATTTTTGCGTCTAAAGTCCTGATTTCTCCCTTAATTTCCGTCTGTCCTATCTCCAAGACCTGAATTTCTCTTTTGATCTCTCCGACACTATTCTCGATCGCTTTTTGTCCACTCTCCAAAGAGGTTAAACGAGTTTCGATCGCTTTTTGTCCACTCTCCAGAGAGGTTAAACGAGTTTCGATCGCTTTTTGTCCATTGATAATCAAATCTTCTAACCTTTTTAGGTCATTTTCCGTAAAAGCCGTCATCAGCTAAACTCCTAATAGATTAATTTTTTCTCGTCTTGAGATTGGGTCGATCGTTGACTAATTTAATTATGGAGTCAAAATCAAACTGTTACCCATTGATAGTTCTAGGTTCGACGCAGCAATAGGTATTTAGGGTGATAGGGAAATTTCCGCTAAATCCCCCACTTCCCCATCTCCCCTTTACCATAAATAAACATTATCGTTTTCCTGTATGGATAACTTTTATTGATGAATATTGATCGCACTATTCAACTAGCTCATCAATTAGCGGACACTTCTGGAGAGATTATCCGGCGCTATTTTCGGCAGCCTCATCTAGAAACCGAGACCAAACTCGATCAAGTTTCCTCAATAGTAACAATCGCCGATCAAGAAGCTGAGGAGGCGATGGTGGCGATTATTCGGCGAGAACTACCCGAAGATGGGATTATTCGGGAAGAAGGAGTTAATATTCCCTCCCAAAGTGGTCGTTATTGGGTATTGGATCCGATCGATGGCACATCCTCTTTTGTCAAGGGATTACCGATTTTTGGGACTTTAATCGGCCTAGTGGCAGAAAATCAACCGATTTTAGGAATTGTCGATCAACCGATTTTAGGCGATCGCTGGTTAGGAGTGAAGGGAAAAGGGAGTCTTTATAATAACCAGATGATTGTTAATCCCTACCGTCAAGATCGAGAAATTGTCTTAAAAAATGCCTGTTTAGCCTCCACCACTCCCTTAATGTTTATCACAGAACGACAACAAGCGATCGCTCGTCAGCTGCAAAGCGTCTGTAAACGTACCGCTTTTGGGGGTGATTGTTATAACTATATGATGTTAGCCACTGGCTGCACTGCCATGCCGATGGTAATCCTAGAATCAGACCTGAAATACTACGATTTTTGTGCTTTAATCCCGATTATTGAAGGTGCGGGCGGAATAATTAGCGATTGGTCAGGTAATCCTCTACAAGCTGATTCTAGCGAAGTTTTAGCCGTCTCTAATTCGGGTTTATGGCAACAGGTTTTAGAACAAATCAGCAGAGTGGGTTAGTGCCAATAGCTAACCCACCCCTGCGGCAATTAAACGGTGGCTAATTGAGGTTGGGGACGTTTGCTGTTACGGATACCTTCGATCGCCGCTGCGTAATCGGGGGCATTAAATACCGCCGAACCTGCTACGATCGCATTAGCACCCGCTTCGAGAACTTGCCAAGTATTAGCCGGTTTTAAGCCTCCATCCACTTCAATCCAAGGATCTAAGCCTTTTTCATCGCAGATTTGGCGTAATTGACGGATTTTGGGGACAACTTCCGGGATAAAACTCTGGCCACCAAAACCGGGGTTAACGCTCATAATTAGGACTAAATCGCATAAATGCAGCACATATTCGATTAAATCTAGGGGAGTGGCGGGATTTAATACCACACCCGCTTGTTTACCGAGTTCGCGGATTTGGCAAAGAGTACGATGGAGGTGGGGAGAAGCATTATGTTCAGCGTGAACAGAAATAATGTCAGCACCCGCTCTCGCAAAGTCAGCCACATATTTTTCCGGTTCCACGATCATTAAATGCACATCTAAAGGTTTTTTCGTATAGGGACGAATAGCGGAGACAATCAGGGGTCCAATGGTGATATTCGGGACAAAACGACCATCCATCACATCGACGTGAATCCAATCGGCTCCTGCCTTATCCACAGCCTCGATATCGGCTCCTAATTTACTAAAATCCGCCGATAGGATCGAGGGAGAGACAACGATCGACTTCGAGCTTCCGTTTTGGGTCATGGCTAACTATAGAATTTCGTGTTTATATTTTCGTAACAATCTTATCAGTAATCAGTGATCAGGAGTCAGGAGACAGGAGATTATTTTTATTGATTCTCCCCACACCCCACACCCTACACCCTACACCCTACATCCCACAACCCACCTACCTACCTAGATTTACGAACTTTTTTGTTGAAACCGGATCATAAACTTTAAAAATGGGATGATGGGAATAGTTAGGATCGAGGGTGTGGAAAGACGGATAAACAGGTGGCTTTGTACTCACATATACTTTGCTATCTCAGGAATTCACGCTACCCTAGATTTCGGGTTCTTTACATTTTGTTACTTACCATCCGTGAGAAAACTTAGTTCCCTTACCCTATTTTCTCAGAAAAAACCTTAAAAAAGTGTTAAGGTTTTATACTTGAGGAGTGTTATCAGGAGGAAAATTGTGTTTAAACGACTTGCAGAGCAGCATTGCCAACTGGTCAAAGACTTAGTCATGGATTTACAGGCTTTAGCGATCGCACTAGAAAATCAAGGTTATCTAGCATCCTGCTACACCTGTGGCGGTCAACTGAACAGCGCATCTTTTATGGTGGGATTGGGGGAAACCCATCTAATTCGGTTTCTCGTGTCCGATTACGGCATCACTTGGACAGAAATGCGCGATGATCGAGAGTTAATGAAACTCGAAGGTGCGGAAGCCATCAGCCAACTACAGGAATTAGCCAATCTGATTAAATATCAAATTTCGCCGGCGGAATTTATTGACAAAAAACCCTCCTCCGTGCTGCAACGGTTAGAGACGGTTTAACCAGAGATGTGACCTAGACTTGTATGTTTAGGGAACTTTTTTCCGTTCTATTAAACCTACTCAAATCTACTCATGAGCAAATTTGACGTTAACTTCCTGCTTCACTGTAGTAGTGTCGGCACTATCTACTCCACAAGCTGACACGGTGGAACTCACCGCCAAAGAAGCTAGATTTAGACTAGCGTTCAAGTCTCGACCACAAACTACATGGCATTGTTCACACTCAAAAACTCTTTCAGTTAAAGATAGAGACTCTTTTTTGTACCCACAATTAAAACAGGTTTTACTACTAGGAAACCACCTATCGGCTATGATTAATTCCGAACCATACAACTGAGTTTTATAATCAAGTTGTCTTCGGAACTCGTAAAAACCCATATCCTGAACGGCTTTAGCTAATTTGTGATTAGCCATCATCCCAGACACATTTAAATCCTCAATTACTATCTTGCCGTGGTTCTTGGCTAAATAAGTGGTGAGTTTATGTAACGTATCTTTACGGATATTGGCTATTCTAAAATGAAGTTTAGCTATTTGCCGTTGGGCTTTGTTCCAATTATTTGAGCCTTTTACTTTATGTCGGTTCAAGTATTGAAGTCTGGCTAATTGTTTTTCGTATTTACGATAACTTTTAGAGCCTTCAAACGTCTCACCTGTCGATAAAGTAGCTAAAGATTTAATTCCCAGATCAAAACCAACTACATCATAAGTTTTATTGGTTGTTTGCTGTTCAACTTCAATCTTAAAACTAATAAACCACCTATTAGCTTTTTTACTAATAGTGACAGATTTTGGCTGGTATCCATAGGGTAGCCGCTCGTAGGTTTTTAACCAACCAATCACAGGAACTTTTATCTTTTGATGGGCCACTTTAATGCTCCCATCTAAAGTGAAACTATCCTGTTTAACTTTTTTCTTGAAATTTGGTGGTTTGGCTATCTTCTTGAAGCATCTTTTCCAAGCATCGGATAAAGCTCTTAACGCCCATTGGGGGGCGCATTTAGACACTTGATAATACCAATCATGCTCTGATTTTACCAATGCTACCAACCATTTAGGTCGGTCGATAGCCGTAGGAAACTTGATTTTTTCATCAGGGTTAGCTTGATTAAAGCCAAACCCCAATTTCAAGCATGACGTGCGGTTCCTGCGTGTTGGGCTAATAATGAGCGTTGTTGATTATTTAGTTTTAACTCAGTCTTGAATCCTAGTAGCAACGTCTCTTAACTCCTCTACGATTTTTCTATTTTTATCGCTTCTAGAGCCATACAATCTAGCGGAAAATATCGTAATAATCTCTAAGACATCTTGCGCTAA
>JAADBR010000025.1 GCA_009995705.1 Microcystis aeruginosa W13-11 | reverse complement strand
AGTTATAAGGTTGGTCTGGGTTGACCTCTTAGATTCAGTCGGGGGACTGAAGACCTTACTAGGCGGTTATTTCAGGCATTTGGTTCCCTATTTCATGCCTAAACGTTTCGCACCCTACTATTTTCAATATATCTCGTGGGTGGTGCGTTACGACGGATTGCTAGTCCTAAGTAAGAGCAGAGATTGTCGCCGTCTAACGCACCCTACTGGACTATTGATTATACGGAAATTTTCCGTATATTACGCCCAAAAGCGTGTTAGCCAGATTAGCCTACTGCTAGTGGAGCGGTAGGAGCCACATTAGGGAACACACCCTACAAGATTGGCGATCGCTCTGAAGAAAAATTTTTAGCAATGTTAAGCTAATCATTTGCCAAATGTACACCAGAAAATTGACAGTCATTTTTGATTAGATTGGCACTCGACTGCGCTCGCTTTACAAAAGTAATTGCAGTTTCTAGATTTTTGTCACCATTAATATCATCAACTCCTGAATTTACGTCCACTCCGTAAGGATGAACATACTCTATTGCTCGTTCAACATTTTCAATTGTTAGACCTCCCGCTAAAATAACATCACATGGTTTAATTGATTGGACGATTTCACGACTAATTCTCCAGTCATGAGTCTTACCGGTACCACCTATTCGTGAATCTGTCTTGGTATCAAGTAATATTGCATCAAAAAAAGTCGAATAGTCTTGAGCCATTTTTATACTATTTCTCCCAGTAACATGAACTGCTTTAATAAGCTTTACATAAACAAGTTTGTTCCTAATAATATTAACTTCTTTTTCAGAAATATTATCTTGTAATTGTATTGAAGATGTGGGAATATGCTCATAAACATCTAATATTTGATTAGCAAACATAAAATGAGTAACTAGTACAACATCTACGAAAACAGGGATTTTCTTTAAAATCTGAGACGCATTCGTAAGACTAACTTCGTCTTCAGAGGCATAGTTTATACCATGTATCAGTCCTATCGCATCAGCCCCAGAGTGGCATGATATGAGAGCATCTGATAGAGTTCGATTACCGCAGATTTTGACTCTAATAGACATTTCAAATCCTAATTTAATCTAAGTCTAAATTTTAGTGATTTTTTTGATGAATTCAATTAATACATCAGGAGGAATCAGACGACTTAAGAAAGCTATCATAATCCCACTAAAAATGAAAGTGTAAAAAAGCATTGTTGCTGGTAGGGCTTTGACTGTAACAAAATAAAAGCAGGCAATATTGACCAATATCATATACATGAAAAATCCAATTTTAATAAAATTGGTAGATAAAGCAGTCACTTCCTTATAGTCATCGTATACCATTTTTGTTATATCTTCTTTTATTAGCAAATCAGCATCTATTTTTAATGAAATATCTTCTGTCGCTGCATAGATAAAGTTATTCATCTTGTCAAAATCTGGTTTAAAATTAGTTCTTGAGTTCATATCTTTAGTTTCATGAAAATAATAGTGAGCAGCACCAGCAATGATTGCATCGCCAACTCCTTTTCCTTTTGGTTTTTTCAATTGAAAATAAGAAGAACTTCCGTCCTTTGTCAAAATAAGATAACCTCTATTATTATCATGTATTAAAAAACACTCAACTAAGAATTTTTTACACACACTAGCAATACAATATTGGTTAGCATTATTTCTCCCGTTAAATACAGAAACTAAATCTTCACATTCACCATTTAAAATAATACCTACTTCTTTGGCATATTTTACTAAACTAATAAATTCATCCATGTTACATGAAAAAATACTAATTATAAAGTTATGGGAATTATCTGGCTGCCTATAACTGGGTTGCTTAGTTATTCTTATTAGTCTTTTACACTTGTATTCGGAAACACCTTCAACGAATAATAAAGTTTTTGTTTCCAAACATTTATTAGAAATATCACATAAATGTTTTGAATGTAAATTACAGTCAGCAATCACAATAGAAGTTTCTTTACTAATTGCCTCTTTTATCTTATCTGTAATTCTTTTACTCAGATTATCATTTATCTTATTTGTCTCTAGTGAAGTTTGAGTAACCGCACTTTCAATCTTTTTTTCATCTTTGTTATACATTCCGACGAAGCAACCCTCTTTAATAGCATTATCTTTAATGCAATATGTGTCGTCAATATCAAACTTTTTTAAGACTTTTAGCATACTCTTGCCTCTTAATGTATTAGGATTGACGGTGGTTAAAAACCGAATTTTATATTCTTTATCTGGTAGAGTGGCAATCCTATAGGCGATAATAAGACCAGTTCCTCCTAGTGAAAAATTAACTTCACCTTCCTTGTCTAACTCTGAATAGGAATAAGAATCTGATTGTTCTTCCCCCGATCCGTATTGTGCAATTATGTCTATATGACTTGCACCGATAACTAAAATTTCTTTACCATTTGACATAACTTTATTTTCGTTGATTTATAACGGGTATCTTGAAAACTGACACCATCGTAACACAGAAAGCCAGTTAAGTATTATCAAAGTTCTCATTAACCAGAAGCTTAATCATGCTTGCCGCGCTGCTTTACGCGCAAGAAGGCGATCTCGCAATCCCTGGGGGTCAAATCTCGCTTGATTGATTACCCGAATCTCCTCTGCTTGCTGTTGTCGCTGTTGCAAGTAGGCTTCCACTTCCGATTGGTGCTTGAGGTAAAAAGAGATCGTGGCGTAAACGTCAGCTAGGTTTATAGCGGTATTCGCTTGAGTGAGATACATACAAAGTCTTGCCTAGACTGACTCATAGCCTGTTGCACTATACCTCATTCGA
Source organism: Microcystis aeruginosa W13-11 (assembly GCA_009995705.1). GTDB lineage: Bacteria > Cyanobacteriota > Cyanobacteriia > Cyanobacteriales > Microcystaceae > Microcystis > Microcystis aeruginosa_F. The sequence goes on along the minus strand of JAADBR010000025.1, from coordinate 33,183 downwards.
CTGCATACCGCTATAGTGATGGATAACGATTAACGATTTCCTCTGCTGTCGCACCCTGATTAAATACAGACACTACAGTATCCAATGTGACACGAGTTTTTCCGACGAGAATTAAACCGTCTTCATTGGCTTGCAGAGGAGCAGGTTCAGCCAGAATTGCTAAGGTCATAAGCATTTTCGTCGCCGTGCCTAGAATTTTATTGTCTAGTAAAGGATCGCTACTATAGCACGATCGATTTAACTTGACTAGGAATGGATAAAGGCAAATAATCAATTAATCGATCGAGATCAAGACTCAATGTCTGATAACTTGTTATTGGTGGGGTAGGGAATCACCTAAGTCACCCTGTTGAATTATTGATTGTCACTAAAAATGTTTAAGCGATCGCTTTTCTTGCCCTTGTTAATTTTATCCCTTAGTTGTACGCTGCTTTTTAGTGCTTGTCATCAACAAACAGCTAATAATCCTCCGGCAACGGACAATAATAACACAGAAACTTTAAAACTTTTATATTGGCAAGCACCGACGATTTTAAATCCCCATCTCTCCACGGGATTTAAAGACTCAGAAGCGAGTCGCATTACCTTAGAACCTTTGGCTAGTTTCAATGAAAAGGGGGAATTAGTTCCTTTTTTAGCGGCGGAAATTCCTACTATTGAAAATGGGGGAGTTGCCCAGGATGGTAAATCGGTGACATGGAAGCTAAAAAAAGATATTAAATGGTCGGATGGTACTCCTTTTACTGCCAAAGATGTCATCGCTACCTATAATTTTATTACCAATCCGAAAACCGGTTCTACTAGCGCTGGCAATTATGAAATAGTTAAAAGTGTGGAAGCGATCGATCCCCATACGGTCAAAATAAATTTTAAGCAAGTTAATCCCGCTTGGTCATTAGTTTTTGTGGGGACAGAAGGAATGATTTTACCCGCCCATCTCTATGAAAAGTACAGCAATGAAACAGCACGTCAAGCTCCTGCTAATTTATTACCGGTGGGAACTGGCCCCTATAAAGTGGTAGAATTTAAACCGGGAGACACGGCAGTTTATGAACCAAATTCTTTCTTTCGAGAAGCAGATAAATTAGGTTTTCAAAGAATAGAATTAAAAGGAGGAGGTGATGCAACTTCGGCGGCACGAGCGGTTTTACAGACAGAGGAGGCGGATTATGCCTATAATTTGCAAGTAGAGGCAAGGGTTTTAAGTGATTTAGAAAAAGCGGGTCGGGGTCAGTTAATATCTAGTTTCGGTTCTTTGATTGAACGAGTTTTATTTAATCTGAGTGATCCTAATCAAGTTACTCCTGAAGGTGAGAGGTCTAGTATTAAGTTTCCTCATCCTTTTTTGAGTGATGTGAAAGTAAGAGAAGCTTTATCTTTAGCCGTTGATAGAGATACTATTGCTACGCAACTTTATGGTATTACTGGGAAAACAACTCCTAATTTTATCGTGATGCCATCGGAATATAATTCTCCCAATACTCGCTATGAATTTAATCTAGAAAAGGCTAATAAATTACTAGATGATGCGGGATGGAAAGATAGTAATGGTGATGGTACTAGGGATAAAAATGGGGTAGAAATGAAATTAGTTTTTCAAACTACCGTCAATCCTCTTCGTCAGAAAACCCAAGAAATTATCAAACAAAGTTTACAAGCGATCGGGGTAGGAGTAGAATTAAAAACTATTGATGCCAGTATTTTCTTTTCTAGCGATCCTGCTAACGATGACACGGTAGAAAAGTTTTATGCTGACCTACAAATGTACACTACAGGTAATAATAGTCCCGATCCGAAAGCCTATTTTAAAACCTTTACTTGTAGCGAAATTCCCCAAAAAGCTGATGGTTGGGCTGGGGATAATTATGCTCGTTATTGCAATCCTGAATACGATAAATTATGGCAAGCTTTTAGTCAAGAATTAAACCCGGAAAAACGGCGAGAAATAGCGATTAAAATGAATGATATGTTAATCAATGATTTTGTGATTATTCCCCTAGTTCATCGTGCCGATGTGGTGGCAATTAGCAATAGTTTATCGGGGTTTGAATTAACTCCCTGGGATAGAAATACTTGGAACATCAAAGACTGGAAGCGTAGTAAATAAATGCTGAAATATTTTCTGAAAAGATTATTATTTTCGATTCCCACTCTTTTAGCTATTAGTATGGTGGTTTTTGGCATTTTGGCCCTAGCACCGGGGGATCCGATGGGGGAATTTGCCGCTAATCCTGCTATTACGGAAGCGGTGCGAGAAAATATTCGCAAAAGTCTCGGATTAGATCAACCCCTTCCTGTGCGTTATGTCAAGTGGTTGTTAGCATTTCTTCAAGGAGATATGGGCTATTCTTTCACCAGTCGCAGCCCAGTTTTTACCCTAATTTGGCAGCGTTTACCCACAACTCTCTGGATTGTCGGTAGTGCCTATATTTTCGGGGTTTTGATCGCTTTTCCCTTGGGCATAATTTCAGCAGTCAAGCGCTATTCTTGGTTAGACAAAATTATCTCTACTTTTTCGATGCTTGGCTTTTCGTTACCCACCTTTGTGACGGGATTGTTATTAATTATTATCTTTAGTGTCCAGTTAAATTGGCTACCATCTTTTTATAACAGTACCCTAAAAATCAGTGATTTTAATAGTTTGATGGAGCAGGTTAAACAGTCAATTATGCCCGTAACCGTATTAAGCTTATATCAAGGGGCGATGTTGATGCGTTTCGTGCGTTCTTCCGTAACTGAAGAAATTCACCAAGAGTACGTTAAAACTGCCTTAGCGAAGGGATTAACTAATTTTTCTGTCCTCACTAAGCATATAGTTCGTAACGCTTTAATCCCCGTTGTCACCCTGATTGCTCTCGATATTCCCTCAATTTTTACCGGTGCTTTAGTCACAGAACAAGTGTTTCGTGTGCCGGGTATCGGTGCTTTATTAATCGATTCTATTTCCCGCAGTGATACCCCCGTAGTGATGGCGATTACCTTTATCTATGGGATTTTAATTGTTATCTTTAACTTAATTGCCGATTTAACCTATAGTTGGCTCGATCCGCGAGTCAGATATTAACTATGAACATCACGAAATCCTTACACACGGCGATTTTAGTCACGGAGCTAGAAAAAGCCATTAACTTTTACGAAAATGTTCTAGGATTGACTAGAATTGATCGCCCTTTTCAATACGATGGGGTTTGGTATCAAGTGGGAGATTATCAAATTCATTTAATTGTCGATAGCAATTACCAAAACTACCGTCCCAATCCCGAAAAGTGGGGACGTAATCCTCATATGGCCTTCGCTATTGATGACGTGACAGCCATGGGTAACTATCTAAAAAGTCAAGGTTATACAATTCAAATGAGTGCCTCGGGTAGAAAGGCATTATTTGTCAGTGATCCCGATGGTAATATCCTAGAAATGAGCCAAATTTAGCCTGAAAAATTCCCTGATATGTTAGACCAATTACAGACTCAACTCTATCACCTTGAACAATACGCCGATCGCTTAGTCACCTCCCAACTAACGCACCTTAGTTTTGTCAGTCTTGCCGTGATTTTTCTAGCGGGTTTACTCACCAGTCTTACCCCCTGTATGCTGTCGATGTTGCCGATTACCGTCGCTTATATCGGGGGTTACGAAAATAAAGGTCGTTTAGCGGCTTTTTGGCAGTCCACATGGTTTTCCCTAGGATTAGCCACCACCTTAGCGGGATTGGGACTAATTGCCGCTACTCTAGGAAAAGTCTATGGACAGGTGGGGATCGGTTTACCAATTATCGTCAGTGCGATCGCTATTTTGATGGGGTTAAACCTCTTGGAATTATTACCCCTGCGCTTCCCCTCCCTTGGTGCTACCGATTGGATTACCGGCGATTTTCCCCCGATTTTGCGGTCCTATCTTCTCGGTTTAACATTTGGTTTAATCGCTTCTCCTTGTAGTACACCAGTTCTGGCAACGTTATTGGCATGGGTGGCAAATACGGGAGATTTAAGCTTAGGAGGGGGATTATTGTTATCCTACACTGCTGGCTATGTTTTACCCCTAATTATCGTCGGTTCTTTTACTGCCTCGCTGAAAAGCTTTCTTTCCCTGCGTCAATGGTCCGGGTGGATTAATCCTGTCAGTGGGGTTTTATTAATCGGTTTTGGAGTTTTTTCTTTATTATCCCGTCTGCTGTGATGGTGGAGAGTTATGATAGATAATTGGCTAGAATTGCAAAACTTTTAACTATGACTATATCGGAAACTTCCTCAAATTTAAAGAATACACCGCTCCGATGGGGACGTAAATTTATCCAGACTATTGCCGATCTGCGATTGGCAATTATTCTTTTACTTTTAATCGCTATTTTTAGCATTTCTGGGACGGTAATCGAACAGGGACAATCCCTATCTTTTTACCAAGCTAATTATCCTGAGAAACCCGCTTTATTTGGCTTTCTGACTTGGAAAGTTTTATTACTATTGGGATTAAATCATGTTTATAGCACTTGGTGGTATCTATCATTATTAATTCTCTTCGGTTCCAGTTTAACCGCTTGCACCTTCCGACGACAATTACCCGCTTTAAAGGCAGCCAGAAACTGGCAATTTTATCAACAATCTCGCCAATTTCAAAAACTAGCTTTAAGTGCTGAATTAGAAACTGGTTCCCTAGAATCTCTCACCCCCCTATTAGAAAAAAAAGGCTACAAAGTTTTTCTAGAACATAACAGTCTCTATGCGCGTAAAGGTCTGATCGGTAAAATCGGTCCGATTATCGTTCATGCAGCCATGTTAATTATTTTAGTAGGAGCGATCTGGGGAGCATTAACGGGGTTTTTTGCTCAAGAAATGGTAGCTAGTGGCGATAGTTTTCAGGTTAAAAATATTATTGAAGCTGGACCCTTATCTAAAAATTCTCTCCCTAAGGATTGGGGGATTAAAGTTAATCGTTTTTGGATTGATTATAGTCCTAAAGGTGACGTAGAACAATTTTATTCTGATTTGTCGGTGATCGATAATCAAGGACAGGAGATCGATCGCAAAACTATTCAAGTTAACCAACCTTTGCACCATAAAGGGGTGACTTTTTATCAAACCAGTTGGGGAATTGCTGGGGTAAAAGTACAGGTGAATAATAGTCCGATTCTACAGCTACCGATGGCTAGTTTAGACACCAAAGGTAATGGACAAATCTGGGGAACTTGGATTCCGACTAAAACCGATCTTAGTGAGGGAGTTTCTCTTTTAACCAGAGATTTACAAGGTACGGTAATTGTCTATGATGCTAAGGGAGATTTAACCTCTGCTGTACGAGAAGGAATGACGATTCCCATCAATGGAGTTAATCTAAAAATAGTCGAATTAGTGGGCAGTACAGGGTTACAAATTAAGGCAGATCCGGGAGTACCTATCGTCTATTTAGGTTTTGCTTTATTGATGGTGGGAGTGGTAATGAGTTACTTTTCCCATTCCCAAATTTGGGCTTTACAATCGGGCGATCGCTTTTATATTGGTGGTAAAACTAATCGCGCTCAAGTCAGTTTTGAACGGGAAATAATTGATACTATCGAAATGTTAAAGTTAAAGTAGAATCGACGTTAATTTGCTGTCGTTTCCCGATCAAAAATTCTGTTTATCTATCTTTTGCCTCTTGCCTACCCTAACCAAGAACTTAATTTTGTTCAATCACTTATATGCCAGAATTGCCAGAAGTAGAAACGGTGCGTCGCGGGTTAAATCAAGTTACCCAGGGCAAAAAAATTATCGGTGGGGAAGTATTATTACAACGTACCCTAGCCTACCCTAATTGCGAGGCAACTTTTCTGCAAGGAATTGCTCAGACCACGATTAGCAATTGGCAGCGCCGAGGCAAATATCTCCTCGCTAATTTAGATAATGGTAGCAGTATCGGGGTTCATCTGCGTATGACCGGACAATTGCTCTGGGTAAAAGATACCACTCCCCTCCCGATTCATACCCGCTTACGCTTCTTTTTTGCCAATCAGCAAGAATTGCGCTTTGTCGATACCCGCACTTTCGGGAAAATTTGGTGGATTGCTGCCGATAAAACTCCAGAAAGCGTGATTACTGGTCTGAAAAAACTGGGACTGGAACCCTTTGATCGCAATTTTACCCCCGATTACCTCTATCGTCACTGTCAAAAAAGTCGTCGTCCGATTAAAACTTTTCTCCTCGATCAAAATGTAGTCGCGGGAATTGGTAATATCTACGCGGATGAAGTTCTTTTTAAAAGTGGTATCCATCCCCAAACTGCCGCCAATTTCTTGAAAATTGAGCAAATAGACTTATTGACAAAAAACATTGTTTCTGTATTGGAAACAGCGATCGCTGAAGGCGGCACCAGTTTTAGCGATTTTCTCCACGTTACGGGAGTTAATGGCAATTATGGCTCGATGGCCTGGGTTTATGGTCGTAATGGAGAAAATTGTCGTCTTTGCGGTGCAACTATTGCCAGAATTAAATTAAGTGGACGCTCCTCTCATTTTTGTCCCCAATGTCAAGTCTCAAGGGAATAGGGAGTGGGAATTATGAATTATGAATTATGAAGTGGGAAAGTGGGGAAATTGAACTAAAACCCCAAAACCCCAAAACCTGTCTCCTCGATCCTGCTGTAAGCTGATAGCTAGATGGTCAGGTTACGGAAATCGATGCAAAGTTCACTGAAAAGGATTATCATCGGTGCGAGTTTTTTTCTCGCTACGGTAGTCGGGGCAACTATCGGTTATATGGCCTACGGTTGGAGTTTTCTAGATGCCGTTTATATGGTGATTATCACCATATTTGGGGTGGGTTTCGGGGAAGTTAAACCGATTAACACTCCCAGTCTGAGAGCTTTTACCATGTTAGTTATCGTCTGTGGGACCACCTCGGCCGTTTATGTGGTGGGAGGGTTTTTTCAGATGCTCACCGAGGGAGAAATTAACAAAGCTTTTAGCGATCGCCGGATGAATAAAGAGATGGAATCCTTAGAAAATCACGTCATAGTCTGCGGTTTTGGGCGCATAGGACGTATCCTAACGACTAAATTGGCAAAAACCGCCCAATCCTTCATTATCGTCGATAATAACCCCGATCGCATTCGATTAGCTCAGGAAAAAGGTTACATAACTCTTAATGGTAACGCCACCGATGAAAGTATTCTCCAGAAAGCCGGTATCGACAAAGCGCGAGTTTTAGCGACGGTGTTGCCCGATGATGCCTTAAATGTCTTCATCACTTTAACCGCAAGAGAACTCAGTCCGCAACTATACATCATCGCCAGGGGAGAATATCCCAGCACCGAGAAAAAATTAAAACTAGCTGGAGCCGATCAAGTGGTCTTACCTGCTACCATTGGAGCAGAGAGAATGGCCCATTTAATCACCCATCCGGCTGCGATTGATTTTTTACAGGAAGATGAAGGTAGGCGCAATCTTAACGAATTATTGGCCGATATCGACCTGCAATTTGAAGAATACTCGATTTTAAGCGATTCGCCTTTTTTGGCACAACCCATCAGTCAGATGGAAGTGCGAGGACAGGGTGCTTTTATTATCGTCGCTATCCGTCAATTTGATGGTCGTGTCATCACCCACCCCGACCATTCCACCATCCTACAGCAAGGCGATACGGTCATTTTATTAGGTCATCGGGGCGATGTTCCCAATTTTGCCCGTCGTTATGCTCTGCGTCGAGAAATGCGCTATCGGGGGTCTTCTTGGTAGGATATTTACCCAGAAAAAAGTTTAGCTCTCTAATTCCTTGTGTAATAAGTTTAACTTATGTAGGAGCGATCAATCTTTGTGTCCTCTGTGTCTCTGTGGTTCGTTCCACTCACTGGCCCAAGACTGTATCTTAGAATACATTTTACCCACCAAACCGGGGAGAGCCAACTGCTGATAGTTATCAGTTTTTTGTAGAATAGGGAGATTGAGAAAACGAACATCTGCCCCTATGACAAGATTCCCTTTGACTGGTCGCTATTCTGGTTTATGCGTCTTGCTCACTTTATTCTGGTTAAGCGGTCAATCTTTACCGGTGCGAGCAGAAAAAATCTATAATCCCGTCCCCCTCATCCTCAACAAAGAAATTAACGATACTCTTACCGACAAAGATATTCCCACGGGTGAGGGTGGGTTTGCTAGGGATTATACCGTAGATTTGGACAAGGATGATCAGGTGGCCATCGATCTCAAATCGGAAAACTTTGATGGAGTTTTAATTCTCCTGGCCGACGATGGTTCCACTGTAGCGGAAAATGATGATGGTCCCGATGGTGGCACGAATGCTCTCCTGTTTGCGCGTATTACCGAGTCGGGTAAATATATTATTCGGGTGAGAGCTTTCGGAGAAACCGGTGGGGGAAAATTTACCCTGAAATTAACCCGTTTACGGGCTGTGGAGGGCAAAAATTAGCTAATTGTTGTCAAAAAAACCAAGAATAGAGCCTCTGTCCACTCTACCACCGCACCGTAGGTATCACCAGTGTGACCGCGAAGACGACGATATAACCAGTAACCAGTAAGCAGAGCGAGGGCGATTCCGGCACTAATGGCGATTATTCCCCACCTTAGACCGCCAAATAGGGCGATTAACCCCCAAATTACTCCCCCACAGTCCCAGGGCAGACAAAAAGCCACTTTATGAAAGGCTCCCTTGCCGGTGGGTTTGAGGTAGGGATAAAGAGCTATCGCCATTACTTGCCCCCAACGTCCCCAAATTGGTGCTAGAATTAGAGCTAAAGCTCGATTATCGCTTAAATCAGTCAAAGCGGCGATTTTGAGCAGCAAAACCATGGTCACGGCCATGACGCCAAAGGCCCCGGTAACACTATCGGCCATGACCACTAAACGACGCTGGGGGTCGGTGACAGCTAAACCATCGGCCGTGTCACTAACTCCATCAAGGTGTAGTCCTCCCGTTAGATAAACCCAAACCCCCACAAGGACAACTGCACGAGTCAGGGGGGGCATTCCCAGACTAGCTAGAGTTAGATCGAGCAAAACCAGAATTAAACCCAAAAATAAGCCAACTAGGGGAATCCATCGGGCAATTCTGCCAAAATCAGGCCAGGCAATCGGAACCGGGATAATCGTGTAAAAAGCGATCGCGCCTAAAAATGAGCGAATTTCTTGACAAATGAAGTTAAATATGGTAGTTAATCTCCCCCAATAATTCAATCCAGATACTGCATCCTTTCTCCTCAAGATGAAGAGTAACCTAATTTTGTATTGACGACCGACTCCCCAAAACGAAAACCTCGTACCTCACTATTAAAGTAACTGCTGTCAACACCAATCAGTCAATCATCAAGGGGACTTCTCACACCTTTGCCACCTTTGCCCAAAACGTGGGTATAAATCATCGTCGTCCTCACGTCCTTATGGCCAAGCAATTCCTGCACCCTGCGAATGTCATAGCCATTTTGCAGGAGATGGGTAGCAAAACTATGGCGAAAGGTATGGCAACTGACTCGCTTAGGCACGCCAGATTGCTGAACCGCTTGCTTGAGAGCTTTTTGGATGGTGCTTTCGTGGAGATGATGGCGACGGGTTTCCCCTGAACGGGGGTCTTGGGATAGAGTATAGGAGGGGAAAATATACTGCCAAATCCATTCACGGTCAGCCGTTGGATATTTTTGAGCGAGGGCAGAGGGCAAATAAACAGAACCGTAACCTCTTTCCAAGTCTTGTCCATGTAGGCGTTGTACAATTTGGAGATGTTCTTTGAGAGGGGCTTGAATGCGTTGGGGTAGGGGCGTTATGCGGTCTTCTTTGCCTTTGATATCGCAGATAATCAGTTGATTTTGGGCAAAATCCACATCCTTGACTCGCAAATTGAGGGCTTCAGCCAATCTCAACCCGCTACCATAAAGGAGTTGAACGATAAGATGCTCTACACCACTGAGATGCTTGATGACGTTTTGCACTTCTTCCTTGGTGAGGACGGTGGGCAGACGTTTGGAGCGTTTTGCCCGTAAATATTCACCAATATTTCCCAATTCAATTTTCAGAACTTCTCGATAAAGAAAAAGGATGGCGTTGAGGGCTTGGTTTTGGGTGGCAGCAGCAACATTTTTTTCAACGGCAAGATGGCTCAAAAAGGATTTGATCTCTTCTTCCCCCATTTCACGGGGATGTTTTTCCTGATGGAAGAGCAGATAACGCTTAATCCAGTCCAGATATATTTGTTCGGTGCGGTAGGAGTAGTGTTTAAGGCGAATGGTTTCACGCACTACGTCTAGGAGTTTGCGAGTTGGAGGGGGGTTCATAAAAGAGTACACTAATCGGCATAACACGCTTATTCTAATATTATACAGAAAACTTCTTAAGATCACTCTATTTAAGAGTAATATACAGAAAAATTCTTAAAAAAGTGTGTATTTGGTGTTATACACGGAACATTTCCGTATAGTATCTCATTATGCTACTCGTTCTTCCCGCTCAAATACAGTTTAAAGGTCGCTCATAATACTCAAGTCCAAGCTATTGCAGGATGATTGAGCAAAAGGGAGTCCCAAGATTAATTGTGTAAATTACTGAGTATTGAAAAGCACCCTCTAAGGGTACTATCAAAGGTGGAGTGAATATCACAGACCCAAATAGATTACTCAAATCAGTGAGATTAACTTTATGGCAAACAACGGCGATACTAAGCGGCAATTCAAAGTCGGCGAAGAAGAGATTGTTGGCGTAGGAAATTTCCACAAGACCTTGCCTCACAACGACTATGGCGAAGTTTGTCCGAATGCATTCAATATTTTGGTCGCTGCGACAGAAGGAACGGCGGCATTTGCCTCTGTTTCAAAAGGTTCAGGTGAGAAGACTGCCCCTTTCGTAAATCCGCAAGCAGGGTTGGCTCATGACCGCCTAACCCGTCACCCTGCGAGCTTTGATATGCCGCCTGCTCCCACTGTTCTGTCTGACACTACGGCTGCCGAAATGACAGAACTTTACTGGATGGCCCTTTTGAGAGATATTTCTTTTGACAAATTTGCAGCTAACACGTCTGTAGCTAAAGCCGCCGCCGAGATTGAGGGTAAGTTCAAGATGGCGGTACAAGATATTGGAGATGCAGGACATTTGAAGACCGGGATTGATGTTCCAGGTGCAGCGGGAACCCTCGATCGAATTACGCCGGAAAATGTCTTTCGTCTTGGATTACCCGGAGAGGAGTTTGGCCCATTGGTCAGCCAATTTTTCATTCGAGACGTTAATTTTGGCACACAAACCATCAATCAAAAACAGCTTCCATACCGGAAGGACAGGAACTATCTAACGAAATTTGACAGTTGGCTGAACGCACAAAACAGCGGCAACGGTGATGATGGTATGCCTTATCCACAAGGCAATGAAGCTGATCCAGGATACTACGAAGGCCCAAATAACGTTCGATATATCTCTACCATGCGCGATCTTGCTCGCTTCGTGCATAAGGATGCGCTTCACCAAGCTTACTTCAATGCAGCTTTGCTCTTGCTCTCAGGAAAGGCAAAGTGGACACCTGGAAATCCCTATGGCGATGGGGGGCGATTGGCAGACCGTGAAGCCGGTTTTGGTACACTCGGTGGCCCACACATCTTAGCCCTGGTGTCAGAGGTTGCCACTCGCGCCCTGAAGATTGTTTGGAATCAAAAATGGCAGGTTCACCTGCGACTGCGCCCCGAAGCTTATGGTGGTCTGGTTCATGTCCAGAACATCGGGGTGGGCGGCACAATGCGCGACTATGGTTTGCCTGAATGGGTATCGCAAACCGAGGCAGCGGAAGCCGTGAAAGCAATGAATAAAGTGATGAATAAGCAGTGTGGCGAAGAAAGTGGCGAAGAAACCTTACTTCTCCCAATGGCTTTCACTTCGGGAAGCCCCGTGCATCCTGCTTATGGGGCAGGTCATGCTACTGTTGCTGGAGCCTGTGTCACAGTACTTAAAGCTTACTTCAAAACTTTTGATTGTGACTCAAATGGTAATGTATGGCCGCTACCGATTGACACTCTAATGGAAAAATCGGCTCCCTATGCCGAAGCTGAATCTTTCAAAACTTACATCACCGGTGTGGACAAAAATGGCGTTGGGTTCCGTAACTGTATCGACGCTACGGGAATTACTATTGAAGGTGAATTGAACAAACTTGCCATGAACGTAGCAATGGGAAGAAGCATGGGCGGCGTACACTGGCGTACTGACAACACCCGCAGCCTGATATTAGGTGAAGCAATCGCAGCACAGATTCTTGCGGATATTACAGTAGATTTGGCAGAACGCCCCAAATTTGAGTTTCGCACCTTCAGCCGCAAGGCAGATGGTCAACCTAAGATCGTAGAAATTCAGCAAGGCAGGATAAAAGTCGATGGAACCCTTGTAGATTCCAACAGCAATGTCTTGTGATGTTCTGTGAGGATAGTGCGCTAGTAGTAGTGCTTGAGGCAGATGGTTTCACGCACTACGTCTAGGAGTTTCCGGAGTGGCGCAGAGTTCATTTAAAGGTACGTTAATCGGCATAACACGCTTTTTAGAATGATATACGGAAAACTTCTGCTGATCGCTCCATTTGAGCGTAATATACGGAAATATTCTTTAAAAAGTGTATATTTAGCGTAATATAAGGAAGTGCGATCACCGATCTTGTAGGGTGCGTTAATGAAATGTAACGCACCTTATATAATGTTCAAAATTCGTGCGTTACGCTAACGCTAACACAGGCTACATCATATCGATCTTGAAGATTAAGTGATTGCCAAAGCGATCGGGCATAACACGCCATTGGAGCGGACAAACTTGTGATATTTTGGTTGAGAGTGAAAAATTTGTTGCCGCTCAATTAAGCCGTTAGACCGCTAAATTAAGTCATGGAGATTAAGCAATGGTCGCCGAAGGAGATCCAACGATTTCAAAGCAAAGACAGAACTTGTTACAGTCCTTGATTTTTCTCGATCTAACCGAGGAAGCGATCGCTCTAGCACAAGAATTCTTACAACAAGGCAACTTACCCCCAAAGCCTCTAATGATGCCTTACACATGGCACTAGCGACGGTTTATGGTTTGGACTACCTGCTAACATGGAATTGTAAGCACATGGCAAACGCCCAAATCCAAAGAAAACTATCACAAATTAGCCTTGAGCTTGGATATAAGCTGCCAGCAATTCTCATTTTGAAATGATTTTGCGTTGTTTCAGCGATCTAGAGATTCGTTAAAGAATTTTAACCCCTCTAGGTGCAAGAGTTCTAATGTCATGAAACCTTAAAATGAGAATTGCTGGCGAATGAGGCAATGGGTATTACTGCGGAACAAAGCTCTGATGTGCCAATTCACTTGGTGCTATTTGAGTCCACAATTCGTGAGAAGATAAGTGAGAAAATTTTGAATATCTCCCTATGAAGATCTTAAAAACTAGCATTTCAGCATTCTTCGTTGCAGCCGCAATTGTATCGGGTGCTCTATTTGTTGTCCAGCCATCTGTTGCAGATACTAGTGACTCAAGGGTATCTCCTTCAAGCCTGAAGACATCCGTCGTCAATAAAGCGATCACCGAGAGTGAAGTCTTGGCTGCTCAAAGGGCTTGGGGAGATGCCTTGGTGGCTATTTCCACAATATATGAGACGAAGGGTATTCAAGCAGCTAAAACATTGGCTGAAAAAGTAATTGACGAAGCCTACGGTTACCAGTTCGGCGCTGTTCTTTTCAAGCCAACACTTACTGTGGCTCCACAGACGTTCCGAACCACCCGTGCAGGAGCTTTGGCATACTTTGTAGGAGATGATCCTGCCTTTCCAATGGATAAAGGTTTTGCGTTGAATGGCTGGCGAAAAGTAGAAATAAAGAATGCAGCGATCTTCATTTCTGGTAATACAGCTACTACAATGGGCAATGTGATTATCACCGATAAAGATGGCAAGATCACGACAGTAGATAAGACTTGGCAGTTCATTAAGGATGATAACGGTAAGCTGCGTATCATTCTGCACCACTCTTCACTGCCTTATACAGGAAAATAAGTTGGATGATGCCGCTTTAAAAAGCCTCCCAACAAGCGCTTGCACCGGAACGGATGTATACGCTATCGGCTAGGATAACAGTATTATAACCGTCCGGTGAAGCTTGTCGTTAGACGTTCCTCGAATTTACGTTTGTGTGGTTGAAACATTCACCGTTTCCCAAAACATTGGATGCACAGAGATTAGGTTTACTGAGATAGTTGCCAGAAGCGATCGTCCCGGTGAGTTTAGTTTCAGAATCGTAAATTAAGTTGACAAAATTTATTTGTTTGAGACGATCGTCCCACGAGATTGTTGAGGTTTAAAAACGATCGCTTGGCAACCAAGGTTGAGTTTACTTAACTTTTGGCTCGTCACTTTCTAACACCTCAGTACAGCGGACGTGTAGACTTATACATCGGTCTTTTCCGAAGATTAATCCACGCCGCTGACTTATACCGTTATACGGAAAACTTCTTGCGATCACTCCATTTGAAAGTAATATACGGAAAGATTCTTTTAAAAGTGCGTATTTAGCGTAATATAAGGAAAGTTTCCGTATATTATATAGTTGGGACAGAAAACGAAGAACAAACTATGAGACCAGATAAACTTAATTTTGGATGTGGAACCCGCTTTTCCGGCAATTGGGTGAACATTGATTTTCACAGTTCCGACAAACGTGTTCAGAGGGTTAACCTGCTCTTAGGCTTTCCGTTTTCGGATGCATCCTTTGGAGCTGTATAGCACCTATTTGGTATCTCTCTTGTGATGCTTCACGGGTAAGAATTACAGGTATTTTGGCTAATTCGCTCTAATCCATACTGGGTAAGGATTTTGGGAAAGATACCAAATGGACTCTATACTGAGGTGGATACGGGTTTGGGGGTGTGCGGAGTTCAGTCTTTTGGTGTGAGCAGAGGCAAATGCCCAGGAGATTGATTTGGGAAATACTTTGACTACCAAGCTATTCCTATAATTTGGTAGCCTATATATAAAGCAATTCATAAGTTAGAGCTTTTGGTTTGAGAGGGTGTTGCAAGTTTGTATTATGAGGATTTATTTTGATATGTGCAGTTTGCAACGCCCGCTTGATACCAAGACGCAAATTCGAGTCGCTGTTGAAGCTGAAGCTATTCTCAATGTCATTGCGCTATGGGAAGCTGGACAGTTTGAATTAGTGTCTTCACAAGCCTTGATGTTTGAAGCTGAACAAATTACGCTTTCTCCAAGAAAATCGTATGTTTTAGAGGTGTTATCGAAGGCAAACTTATTTCTTCAACCAAATAAGCAAATCGAAGAACGAGCGCAAGTGTTTATTAATTCAGGTATCAAACCACTTGATGCATTGCATTTGGCTTTTTCAGTTGAGGCAGAAGCAGATTATTTCTGCACATGCGATGACAGATTTTTGAGACGGGCTAAAGAAGTTAATACTTTGCAGACCAAGTTGTTTCTCCTCTTGAATTGATTACGGAGCTATCGCAATGAGCAGTGAAACGAAGTCCCTGAACGAAATTACGCAGCAAGCAATCCAAGTGCTATCTAAAGAAATTGGCATTGCAAGTACAGTACGTTTTCTAAATCAGTTTTCAACTGGGTATGGCAACTATACAGAAGAACGCAAAAGTCTATTCAAAGACTTAACATTAGATGAGATTTTGAAGCGTATGCAAAACACCTAACAATTCAAATGCAGCGGACGGTCGGGAGATCTTGGTGCTGAGTTCGAGGTTATCTACCGCCGCTGATTTGAGCCGTTAGACAGCAAAAATACCCAGGAAATGTAGCATGAATTTACAACACTTGAAGTGGACAAAAAACATTAAACCCAAGGAGGATGAACCTTGGGCATATGAAAAATTTGGAGTGGGTAGTCTCTTTAAGCTGGCTTGGAGAGATGGGGAAGCAAATGCCAGCAAACCTCAACGGGAAGATCTAATTTTATTGAGGCAGAAGGGTTTCGTAACTCATCTAGTTAAAGTTCTTGATTACAAGCCAGAACGTGAAACTGGTCAAGGCGAATTTGATATTTATCGAATCGTAGAAGTGCTTTGGGTCATTGCCTGGAATAATCCGCCTGCCTCGGCAAAAGCGGATGAAGTTTTCGGATATTCAGAAGTTCTCAATTATCAGGGTGGAAATGTGATGGAGTTAGAAAGCATTATTCTCAAGCACTGGGAAAGCAAAGGTGGGCTTGAAGCCTTTCGGAACCATGTGGTGAGTCAACTGAATCTAGCGTGAATGCTGTTGACCGACACTAGCAATAATCTGTCCAATATCTTTAGGAGTTGCACCTGCTGCCAACATTGCTCGAATCAATAATTCGATTGAGACTGAAGCATCACCATTTTCAGCCTTAGCAATCCGAGGTTGACTGGAGCCAATTTTAGAAGCGAGTTCAACTTGAGTCATCGTTCCTTGCCGACGATCCTTCAAGCTGCGGCTAAGAGCCAGCTTAATTTCAACAAAGAGGGTTTCTTCCGGTGTTAACTCTAAAAAGTCTGAGACTGTCCCAATTTTCCAACCTTTAGATTCCAAACGTTCTTTCTTAGCTTGTTCCATCGCCTTACTCCTGTTGGTCAGTATCGTATTTGCTCAAACGCTTTTTGCAAATCTCAATTCCGTTTTTGGGTGTTGATTTCGTCGTTTTGTTAAAAACCTCGACAATCAAGATTGAATCGTCATCAATCCGATAAATGATCCTCCAATTTTTATCCGTATCTCGAATACGTAACTCGTGACAGTGAGTCCCTATACTTGGCATGGGACGCGAATGTGGTAGTCCAAGTGCTTCGTCTTCCTGTAGTTGCCTGAGCAGAAAACCTGCTTCTATCCCCGCTTCTTGACTGAAAGGCGGAGTCTTAACTTCACCGTGCAGCCAAGCTAAAGGTTTGCTTTGATCTCCCACAATGTATTTATATCATATCTGGTATAGCAATGAGCCTTTGTTGTCGGTAATGATTTGTTAGTAGTGGCGTAGCTCTCTTGCTTACCTGGTATGAATGGAATCGTAAAACCGCTCTCCTCCTTCGGCCTCCTCTCGTTCGGCGTAGGGACAGATAATGGCCATTCGGTTGGCTCGGGCAATTTGGGCAACTCTCGCCATTGAAGGGCCACCAACGGGTTCGGCCAACTCTTCCACTTGCTGCCGGTCGAGCGCATAGCCGCTCAGGTACAATTCGGGAAGGGCGAGTAACTGAACATCGAACCTACTGGCTTTGGGAGCCACCTCTTCTAGTTTTTCGAGATTGCTCTCAATCGCTTTGGGAGTTCCTAGTAGGCGTTCTCCTTGATAGAGTGCCAACCGAATCCCCTCTCCCCAAGCGGGAACCTGTTCTTTAATTCGGGTTAGATAAATCATAATTCTTATTGACCCTGCTCTTCAAGGTCTAGGCTGAATAATTTTAGCCGTTAGCGTCCCTACCCGACAATGCTCCCTCAGAACAACAATCACCTCCTCAAGGAGATTTTGTCTTGCGGGCGGAAGATGGCTATAAGGCCATAAAACCAAAAAAGCCTCAAATACAAGGCCAGAGGGGATTGTATTTGAGGAATTTGATGTTTGAAGGGAAGTTAAGTCACTAACTGAACCATCTAGCCAATTTATATCTAAATTAGGCTGGTTTATTGATTACAGCCATGGACTGACGAGCAAAACTAAAATAACCATCCCAGAATTGTTTCTGACTATCGAGGGCAACTTTGGTGGCGGTTTCTTGGGCGGTTAGGTAGGATTTCACCCATTCTTGTTGATATTCGAGGGATTTAACCAAAGTTTCCGGAAACTCAAACACTGGTGTAGTCGTGGGAACACCATTACCCCAAGCGGACAGAAGTAGTTTCTGCCATTCGGCTAGGTATTTTTGGTATTCTTCAAGATAATTGGTGTTCATAGAAGTCAAACCGCTAACTAGCCCATCTGGAAGGAGATGGTGAGAAAGTGGGGCGGTGTTGCCACCTTCTCGAAAGCAAAAATCGCGCCGAGATAAAATATAATATTCTATCCCTTCCTTGATTATAACCTGAGTTTGCGATCAGCCAAAATCTTCATGCGATCGCCTTCAGCCCTGCCTATTTTTTTGGTGACTGGGAACTAACGCTAAAATAGTCCTACTCTAGCCATTTTCTCCCAACTATGATCGATCGCCCTATTCATGTAATTGGTGGAGGATTAGCGGGGACTGAGTCGGCGTGGCAGATAGCCCAAGCAGGTATTCCCGTGATCCTGCACGAAATGCGCCCAATTCGTTCTAGTCCCGCCCACCATAGCCAATTTTTAGCTGAATTAGTCTGTAGTAACTCCTTTGGTGCCATGGCGGTGGATCGCGCTACTGGGTTACTCCATGAAGAATTACGACGCTTAAATTCTCTAGTTATTGCCCAGGCCGATCAGCACAGTGTCCCCGCAGGAGGGGCTTTAGCGGTCGATCGAGGGGTCTTTAGTCGAAATTTGACGGAAATTTTGGCCAACCACCCTCTAGTCACCTTAAAACGTCAGGAGATCACTGAAATTCCCCGGGATGGTATCGTCGTTTTAACCACTGGACCGTTAACCAGTGCTGCTTTAGCCGCAGATCTGCAAAATTTCACCGGCCTGGACTATCTGAGTTTTTTTGATGCCGCTAGTCCGATTATTCTAGGGGAATCGATCGATCAATCGATCGCTTTTCTGGCCTCTCGTTACGATAAAGGTGAGGCTGCCTATCTCAATTGTCCCATGGATCGGGAACAATACCTGCATTTCTGGCAAGAGTTAAAACAGGCAGAACAGGCAGAATTAAAGGATTTTGAGCGAGAAAATGCCAAATTTTTCGAGGCTTGCCTACCAATCGAAGAATTAGCTAGTCGGGGAGAGGATACCATGCGTTTTGGTCCCCTGAAACCGGTGGGATTAGCGGATCCTAGATATCCGGATCAACGTCCCTACGCAGTTATACAGTTGCGAATGGAAGACAAAGCGGGGCAATTGTGGAATATGGTGGGATTTCAAACTAATTTGAAATGGGGTGAACAAACACGAGTTTTCCGTCTAATTCCGGGGTTAGAAAAGGCCGAATTCGTCCGTATGGGGGTGATGCACAAAAACACCTTTATCAATTCCCCCCAGTTATTATCATCCAGTCTCCAGTTTAAATCGCGATCGACGCTATTAGCGGCAGGACAGTTAATCGGGACGGAAGGCTATACGGCCGCGGCTGCTGGGGGATGGTTAGCGGGAACTAATGCCGCTCGTTTAGCTTTAGGATTAGAAACGTTGACATTGCCGACCACAACGATGATGGGGTCATTATTTGAGTTTATCAGCAGTGCCGAACCGAAACATTTTCAACCGATGCCGCCAAATTTTGGCATTTTGCCGAATTTTACCAGAAAAATCCGCAATAAACGGGAACGTTACGGTCAATATGCCGATCGCTCTTTGCAGGATTTAGAAGCATGGATGAATCAGCTAAAAACTCCCTGTCTCGTCTAACTGTCAATCCCCAAAAGAATCGCCCATAATAGAGAAGGAACCTATTTCTTTCTCTATCGCTATGCCAAACCCCGATTTTTTCCCTCCCCAATCCTACAGTCAAGAGGATGTGCAGGAAATTCTCTATTTGGCTATCTCCCGTCAAGGGGATAAGGGAGAAATTACCCGTCAACAGTTGTTAGAAATTGCCGACGATTTAGCTATTGAAGTTAAAGACTTAGAAGCGGCGGAAAAGGACTGGCAAGAGTCAAAAATGGTCAGTTATAAGCGGCAAGAATTTGATCGCTTTCGTCGGGAAGAGCTAAAACATAAAACCGTTCGCTATCTGATTATTAATAGTTTTTTTCTTGCCATTAATTTAATTAGTGCGGGAACAATTTCTTGGGCAATTTATATCTTTTTGCTGATGGGTTTACCTCTTTCTCTCTCGGCTTGGAAAACTTTTCAAAATCAAGGAATTGCCTACGAAGAAGCATTTAAACGCTGGAAAATTAAGGAGGAAATGAAAGAGTCTTTTAGCAATCTTTGGACACAAATTAAAAAGTTTTTACAGTTTTAATACTGTTGAAAAAGAAAGATTTTTAAGGAAAAAACTCTTTGCTAAAATTGGGCGTTACTTGCGATTTTTTCCCTCAATCCAAGCTTTTGGGGGGTTTTACCCCCCAAACCCCCCGTTGGGGGCGTGGCGCGGTCACTGAGCGTGTTGAAGTGCCGCCCCCAAACCCCAGAGCGCATTAGTTTTTCGGTGGGATGCTTACACGCGATTGTTCATATATTTGTCCCAGTTTAAGGGTCACTGATAATTGTTGATTGTCGGTGTTTCTGCAAATGTGAAATGCAGCCTTTTTGTGAACCACAGAGACACAAAGGATACAAAGTTGAGCTTTCCACGACTACTTACTGTCATCAAAAATATCTAACTGCTGCAGAGACGGGGAATTATCCGACTTAACCGGTTTAATTTTCTTAATTCCCTGACGCAAACCGATCGCAATTTTACTATGTTTTTCGATTTGACCCATCACCTGCATGGCACGATCGATCACAGAAGCTGGTAAACCGGCTAATCTCCCCGCTTCGATACCATAGGATTTATCCGCGCCTCCCGGTCGTACTTGGTGCAAAAATACTATCTCATGGGGTAATTCCTTGACTGTTACCTGATAATTAGCCACATTCTCTAAAATTGAGGATAATTCGTTCATTTCGTGGTAGTGAGTGGCAAAAATCGTCCGCGATTGCAGTACCGTGGCTAAATACTCCGCCACAGACCAAGCTATGGATAAACCGTCAAAAGTGGCTGTTCCCCGGCCAATTTCGTCTAGTAATACTAATGATCTGTCTGTGGCGTGATTGAGAATATTGGCAGTTTCGTTCATTTCCACCATAAAGGTGGATTGGCCAGTGGCGAGGTCATCCACAGCCCCCACCCGGGTGAAAATGCGATCGCAGATGGAGATTTTGGCTGACTTTGCTGGGACAAAACTGCCGGTTTGGGCTAACAATTGAATTAATCCCACCTGTCGCAGATAACAACTTTTGCCACTAGCATTGGGACCGGTGAGAATAATCAAGTCGGGGTATTCTAAACCCTCCTGATTGCCCAAATTAATCGAATTCGGCACAAAAAAGCCAGCCCCAAGGGATTGTTCCACCACGGGATGACGACCATCCTTAATATCGATAAGACGACCATCGGCGATTTCTGGGCGACAATATCCCTGATAAACGGCGATTTCTGCCAATCCGGCCAACACATCCAAAGCGGCGACTTTTGTGGCCACTTCCCGGATTTCTGGGGAAAATTCGGCTACTTGACGGCGTAAATCACTAAAAATCTCGTATTCTAACTTATTTAAGTCATCTACTGCCGTCAAAATTATATTTTCTTTCTCCTTTAACTCGGTGGTGATATAACGTTCCTCATTGACTAAAGTTTGCTTACGCACATAATCTTTTGGGGCGAAATCAGCTTTACTGCGGGGTAAACTGATATAATAACCGAAAGTTTTGTTGTAATTAACCTTAAGATTACTGATACCCGTTCTTTCTTTCTCTGTCGTCTCTAAATTTTTAAACCAATCGATTACTTCCTGATAGTCGCGCCGCAGGGCATCCAATTGGGCATCAATTCCCTCGCGAATCACCCCCCCTTCCTTCAGATGCAGCGGAGGAGATTCCACCAGATGCGCTATCACCTGCTGGCCTAATTTTTCCAAATCGGCGGGAATTTGCTGTAAAGCTTTCAAATAGGGCGAATTTCCCGAAGCAACCAAAGCCGCTAAATCGGATAATTTGACTAAAGATGCCGCCAGGGAAAGTAAATCGCGGGCATTAGCTGTTCCTGCACCAACACGACCGCTTAAACGTTCTATGTCGTAGATTTCCCTTAGTTTTTGCCGAATATCTTGGCGCAGGGCGGGATTATCCTTTAACTCTTGGATAGTATCCTGACGAGCGCGAATACCGCGAGAATCTAAGAGAGGTTGCAGTAACCAACGACGTAAAGCGCGACTACCCATGGCTGTGCAAGTGCGATCGATCGCCCATAATAGAGAACCATAGAAGCTACCATCGCGCACCGTTTGGGTAATTTCAAGGTTACGACGGGTTTGCCCATCTAAAATCAAAAATTCGGAGACAGAGTAGGTTTTTAAAGGTTGTAGGGGGACTTGATTGGCTTTTTGGGTATCTTCAATGTATTCTAATAGGCCCCCGGCAGCGCGAATAGCAAGGGGTAAATGTTCGCAGCCCATCCCCTCTAGGGAACGCATTTTATAGGTGATTAGGAGACGATTTTTCGCTTCTGTGAGAGTAAAGATAGTTTGGGGACGGAGAGAATAACAAAAACTATCGGGTAAACAGGGGGGGAGATGGTCGGATTTTTCCCCAGGGCGCAAAATACGGTTTAAATCGGGGGCATTGATGGGAAAAAGGATTTCCGAGGGCTGTAAACGGGTTAATTCTAGGCTTAAAGCCGTTAAATCGCTGGCTTGGGTGGTGTAGAATTCTCCGGTGGAGATGTCTGCATAGGCTAATCCCCAATTTTCTCCAGTAATCACCACTGCAGCCAGAAAATTATTCTTTTTTGCGTTTAACATTCCCTCATCGGTGAGGGTTCCGGGGGTGAGCAGCTTGGTGATAGCGCGTTCTACTAGCCGTTTTTCGGCGGCTGCTTCCGTTGAATCCTCTACTTGGTCACAAATCGCCACCGCATAGCCTTTTTCCACCAATAAACGACTATAGCGCTCTAGGGCGTGGTGGGGAACCCCGGTCATGGCGACTCTCCCAATACCTTTACCTCCTTCCTTGCTGGTGAGAACTAATTCTAATTCTCTGGAGATAATCACCGCGTCCTGAAAGAAACACTCGAAAAAATCGCCCACACGATAGAGTAAAAGGGCATTGGGATAGGTTTCCTTTACCTCCACATAATGCTGGTACATGGGGGTGAGTTTATCGCGATCGAGTCCGCGATAATCACGATGGGGGTCTTTATTGGTAGCTGGTGGTTCTAGGGGAAAATCCGAGGGGAGAGTCATGGGTGAAGGAAAGCTGGACAATTCTTTATTCAATTTACCGCTCTTGAGAACCTACGATCAAAGAATCCCAATAGCCTAAGCTGCTGGTTCGCGTTATTCAACCCAGGGATTAACATCTGAGCTATCTGGGGGGATTTGGCATCACTCCCCGTCCGAGAATTATATTTTTGTTAATAACAGTTATTTTTAAAGGGTGGGCTGTACTCTTTTAGTATAGACTTCGGCGGGATTAATTGAAGTGATTATATCTTCTAAATCGAATTTTCGCAGGGTTTTATCTTTGGTATTGACCTGATAAACCAAACGATTAGTGATATCTAATCCAGTTAACCAATTACTGAGGGGATGATAGGCTCCCGTGTCGATATCTAACCAACCGGCACCGGCGACTAATTGCCCCGGACTTACCAAGGTTCCGGCATACTGTGGAATTGATCGCGGATCCAACAAAAATGAGTGGCATCTTGTTCTTCGAGGGGTAAATGGGGATAAACCTCGGCATGAACCAGCCAAATATCGCCTAAATCGAGGTAAAGAGGCAAGGTTTTCAGCCAATCGATATGATCTTGCGGTATTTTGTGGTTATAGCTCACGAGAGTGGCATGACCGCCACTATAAAGCCAAGCTGGCAACATTTCCCCCATCATTCTTTGGCTGCCCAACACTTCTGGCAGCATCTGTTCATGATTGCCCAATAGACAACGATAGCGGTGTTGACAAACAAATTCGACTACTTCGGCGCTATTAAGACCACGATCAATTAAATCGCCCAAGAAATAAACTGGTCCCTTTTCTTCAGGCGCGATTGCTTCCATTAGCTGCAAAAGAGCATCGTATTGACCGTGAACATCACCGATGATGATTCGACGGGAGGACATGGTGGTGGAAGTTGGGTATCTGTGTTATTGTCCCTAGAGCGGGACTGACTCTAATATGCCCAGTTGAGACTGAGAAATTGACATTGATTTAGGGGATAGGGATTAGGGAAATGGGGAAATGGGGGAATTCAACTAAAACCCCAACACCCAACCGGTCTAAATGTTAAGTTAAGTATCGAAGAGCGTCCGTTTCATGACCCAGTAGTAATATAATCACTGAGTTATCAATTTTGATCCTTGAGTATGACTGCATTCACCACAACCCCCACCCTTGCTAATTTGCCAGCCAGTGACAGCCGTAGCCGCGTCAGTGAATTTATGAAATCCCTACAGGATGAAATTTGTCGGGGATTAGAAGAAGTGGATGGACAAGCAAAATTTATCGAAGATAGTTGGCAACGGCCCGAAGGTGGCGGCGGACGTTCGCGAGTTTTGCGGGAAGGGGCAATTTTTGAACAAGCAGGGGTGAATTTTTCGGAAGTTTGGGGGAAAGAATTACCTCCTAGCATTGCCAAACAACGGCCCGAGGCTGCCGGTCATCAATTTTATGCCACGGGAACCTCGATGGTTTTACATCCTCGCAATCCTTATATTCCCACGGTTCACCTCAATTATCGCTATTTTGAAGCTGGTCCAGTTTGGTGGTTTGGCGGTGGTGCCGATTTAACTCCCTACTATGGCTTTGAAGAAGATGCTAGTCATTTTCACCGCACTTTTAAACAGGTTTGCGACCAACATCATCCCGAATATTATCCAGTTTTTAAACGCTGGTGTGATGAATATTTTTATCTCAATCATCGTCAGGAAGCCAGAGGCATCGGTGGGATTTTCTTTGATTACCAAGACGGTTTAGACCCTCTCTATCGGGGTCCCCTTGCCGAAAGTGATGCCGCTATCTATTCAGAAAAATTATCTCCCCAACAACCGCGCAACTGGGAAGAAATTTTTAGTTTCATTAATGACTGTGGCCGAGCTTTTCTACCCGCTTATGTTCCCATTGTCCAGAAACGGCACTCGACGGAATACGGTGACAGAGAACGTCAGTTTCAACTCTATCGTCGCGGTCGTTATGTAGAATTTAATTTAGTTTATGATCGTGGCACAATTTTTGGGTTGCAAACTAACGGTCGTACCGAGTCGATTTTGATGTCTTTACCTCCTTTAGTCCGTTGGGAATACTGTTATCAACCTGCACCCAATACCCCAGAAGCAAAACTCTATGATGTCTTCCTAAAACCCCAAGATTGGGTTAATTGGCAAGGTTAAATCAGTTATCAGTTATCAGATTTGAGTTTTAAGTGAGCAGTATTAAATAGCAGTTTCCTACTGTCTTTTTACTGTTTACTGTTCACTGAAAATACTTCCCACACCCTTGTCAAGTAAATAAATCTAAAGATTTTGGCTAATTTTTGGACACCTCTCCATACTCGTCTGGAAACCACGGTGAAAAAGGGACAATTACTACCTAAAAATGCTTCTCTGTTAGTGGCATTGTCGGCCGGTCAGGATTCCCTCTGTTTAGGTCAATTATTGCTGGATTTGCGTTCTCGTTGGGGTTGGCAACTAGCGATCGCTCATTGTGATCACCGTTGGTCCTACGACCGAGGATTAGTGGCTCATGTGCAGAAAATCGCCGAAATTTGGCAATTACCCGTTTATATTGCCACCGCCCCCCCCATGGCGGAAACGGAAGCCAAGGCCCGACAATGGCGTTATCAAGCTTTACAAACAATCGCCCAAGAACAAGGTTTTAATTATCTTCTCACGGCACACACGAGGAGCGATCGAGCAGAAACTTTTCTTTATAATCTCATGCGCGGGGCGGGTAGTGATGGACTTTCTGCCTTAACTTGGTTGACAAGTTTAACCCCGGATATTTTCTTAGTCCGTCCCCTCTTAAATGTTACTCGCGAAGAAACTTTCGCTTTTTGTCAAAGTCGAGAACTACCGATCTGGTATGATCAAGCTAATGAAAATTTACGCTATGCTCGCAATCGCATCCGTCGGGAATTATTACCCTACCTGCAAACTAATTTAAATCCCCAAATCGAAAAACATCTCGCCCAAACTGCTGAAATTTTGGAGGCAGAAAGCGATTATTTAGATAGTATTGCCCAGGATATTTTTCGTCAGGTTATTGATCTAGATCAACAAAGACTCGATCGCTCCCCTTTACAAATTCTACCTCTAGCGATACAAAGACGAGTGATTCGTTTATTTTTAGCTCAATATTTACCCTCATCGCCTAATTTTGCTGAAGTTGAGTCAGTGGTTAATCTCATTACTGGTGTTAATCGCGATGCCACTTCCTCCTTAACCGGCAAAATTCGGGTAGAAGTACAACAAAATTGGCTACATATCAGTGATCAGTGATCAGTTATCAGATTACATTTTTAAGTGGACAGTGTTAAAGTAATACAATTAAACTAAAAATAAAATTGGCGGGGCATAATGAGCGAAACTAAAGTAATTAATCGAGAAAATTTACTGGTAAATCTCCGACAGCAACTGCGTGCGGGACAACAGGAATTAGCCGATTGGCAAGGGGGAAAAATGGCCATTTCTGCGGTGCCGGGGGCGGGAAAATCCCACAGTTTAGCCGTAGCTGCCGCCATGGTTATTGCTCGTGAGCAACTTCATGCTAAAAAACAGTTAATTATTGTCACCTACACCCGCTCGGCTGCCGCTAGTATTAAAGCTAAAATTAAACAACGCTTGCAAGATTTACAACTTTCCGCCCAAGGTTTCAGCGTCCAAACTCTGCATGGACTGGCCCTACAATTAGCCCGTCGTTACCCAGAATTATCGGGATTAGACCTCGAATCTTCTACCTTAGTTATTCCGACTCCTAGCCACAGAATTATTAGAAATTCGGTGGAAAAATGGCTAATTGCCGATCCAATTCGTTATCAAAAGTTATTAGAAGGAGTGGAATTTGATGGGGAGGAAACTGAAAGATTACGCCGTCAATCGGTACTGAGAACCGAAATTTTACCTAGTCTTGCCTATGCGGCCATTCATGAGCTAAAAAGTTCGGGATTATCATCGCAGCAAGTCTGGGAATTAAGCCACTATACCGACGATAATTATCAAATTCTCGCTATTGCTAGTGGTTTGTACCAACAGTATGAAATCCTGATGCGTCAGAAAAACTATATAGATTACGATGACATGATTTTAGGAGCCTTGCGAGTATTAGAGGAAGAAAAAATTCGCCGACAATGGCAAAAATCTGTTTTTGGAGTCTTTGAAGATGAGGCACAGGATTCTAGTCCTCTCCAAGAAAAACTAATTACTATTTTAGCAAAAAATAATGACGGGGAAATACCTAATTTAATTCGCGTCGGTGATCCCAATCAAGCGATTAATTCCACCTTTACCCCCGCCGATCCTGTTTACTTTAATTGGTTTTGTGAAAGTTGTCAAAACGAAGGCAATTTATCGACTATGAACCAAGCAGGTCGCAGCAATACTAAAATTATTGAAGCTGCTAATTTAGTGTTACAATGGGTCGATCGAGATTGGAAACAGGGGAAAGATAATCATAAAGTTACCGAGGCTCCTTTTCGGGTTCAAGCGATTATTCCCGTTGGTGCTGAAGATCCCCAACCTAATCCAATCAAGGAGGGAAAAGGATTAGAAATTTATCAACCTGATGACATTTATCAAACAGTGGAATTAATTGAAAAACGTTTGGTTAAATTACTCCAAGAAAACCCTCAACATAATGCCGCTATCCTCGTTAGAGAAAATCGACAGGGACAGTTTTTTGCTCAAAAATTCGCCCATTTTTATAAAAGTTATCAAATCAGAATTTTTGAAGCTAACGAGATCGATCGCTTTTCCCAAATTCCCGCCGAAATGCTGAAACTATTAGCTTTTGTCGAACGTCCCCACTCTCCCGATTATCTCAAAGCGGCCTTAGAAGTGTTACAATTGAGGGGTTTAATTACTGCCCAAGATTTAAATCCTTTAGTTACCTATCCCGAACAATTTCTTTATCCCACTCCCCTCGATCCTGAACTGAAATCTAACGAAAAAATCGCCCGTCGTTATTGTTGCAGTTTACTAAAAGCTAGATTAGAATTACCCCATTATCAACTCCTATCTTTTTTCGCTATGACTCTCCAATATTCGGGGTCAGAATTAGCAACTTTGCAAAAATTAACCGCTCGTATTTATCAGGAAACTGCTGGTAATAGTTCCCTAAAAAATACAATTAATACTCTTAATGAAATTATCGCCTCTGAGCGCTTTGAAGGAGTGGAAGAAGATAACGATGATTGTTATACTCGTCCCGGACAACTGACGATTATTACTATGCACAAAGCCAAGGGTTTAGACTGGGATTATGTTTTTATTCCCTTTCTTCATGAAGATATTATCCCTGGCAAACCTTGGGTTCCCAATGGGGCGAAATTTTTGGGAGATTTTACCCTCGCAGAAGTGGCCAGAGCGCAAATTCGAGCAGCGGTTCACCAGCGCTATTTAAACCCCGACAGCATACCAATTATTCCCCCACCTTTAAGCGCTTGGTTAGAAGCTGGACAACTTAAAAAAGCTGAAGAATACCGACTTTTGTATGTAGCGATGACGAGAGCAAAAAGACTTTTATGGATGTCGAGTGAAAAAAAAGCTCCTTTCCGTTGGAACACTTTTCGCGGAGATGAAAGTAGTCAATTACAGGATAAAAATCCCTGTCCTGTCTTTCCTGTTTTAATCAATGCTTTCCCCGATTCTTTCTGTGTTTAACTGTTGCTGCAGCGTCCGCGGATAAAGAATTAGGAAGACAAACCACCAAAGGAGTATGGGAATAGATAGGAGTAGGGTTAACCAGAGATGCTGAGTTAAAAACCAACACCCAGCAATCAGGGTAATTCCTGTCAACAAAATCGACCAAGGTTGACACCAACGGGGTTTGTTATTCCAAACGCTACTAGATTTCGAGTTAGACATTGGTTAAGGTTCGGTAATTTACTAACTTGATTTTAGAGCGATCGAGCTTAAAAAATGCTTGGGAAGACCGAAAGAGTAAAAAATTGCTCGATTTACTTATTTAAAAATAACTTCCCCCAATCATAGCCGCTAATAAAATAAAACCGACCCAAACATTTTGAGCGAACATTTGACCATAAACTGGTTTGGGTAAATCCGATTGACGTAACAGCAGGTATTGACGCAACCACGCGATCGCCGCTAGAGCCAACCCTAGCCAAAAAGAGGCTGATAACTGCATTTTTTGACCCTCCCAAGCCAATAAACCCACTGTTAGGGCAAAAAAGACCCCCACAGCTTCCGGAGCGTATTTGCCGAAAAATATGGCGCTAGAGTTAATACCAACCTTGAGGTCATCCTCTCGATCGGACAGAGCATAAATTGTATCAAATGCCAATGTCCAAAAAATCACCGCTCCCCATAATATAAATGTATTACTATCTAACGACCCAGTGACGGCACTCCAACAGATTAAAACCGCAAAACCCCAAGCGAGAGAAAGAACCAATTGGGGTACAGGAAAAAAACGCTTGGCCAGAGGATAGCAGATAATCAAGGGAACGGCGGCTAAACATAGACAAAAACTCAGGAAATTCAGATATAAAGCTAAAATTGCGGCGCAAAAGAAAGCAATCAGAGCGATAATCAAACCAACCTTGATCGATAAAGCTCTGGCCGCTAAAGGACGGTTACGAGTGCGATCGACTTGTGGATCGATATCCCGATCCCAAAGATCGTTAACCACACAGCCGGCGGCGCTAGTGGCCAAAGTTCCCAAAATGATCACCCCGATCAAGGGTAGCGGTGGCACCCCGTCTGCCGCCAAAAATACTGCCCATAAAGCGGGAATCATCAAAATTAACCTACCGGCGGGTTTATCCCAGCGCAAGAGGCGAATAATCGTCATCCAAGTGGGTTCTAGATCGGGTTGGGATATAGTCATAATTTCTCGTAAAAAGTAGAAACTGGGAGTTAAGGGGGTGTGGGGTGTGGGAAGAATAAATAAAAATAATCTCCTGACTCCTGACGACCGGCTACTGACTCCTGACCCCACCAATAAACTTTTTCAGCAAACCCTACTTACTTAATGTGATTACCAGCCCCAACTATTGGGAACGCCTTTAAACGGACCAACTACATCGGAGGTTATCCATCCCCCGTAAAAGTTGCCCGGTTGCGGTTGTACTAATTCCCCGTCGGCATAACAAGCGGTCATTTTGGCAGGATAAAAAGCCAGATAATTCTTAATTGCCTGAAACTCTGGTGTCGGATCTGGATAATACCAAGCGGCGTTAATTGCCTGTTGATCCCCAACGGTGATATTGTAATATCCGGCTAAACCTTTCCACTCACAAAAAGACTTTTCTGCTGTGGCTTGCAGGTATTCCATTTTAATATCTTGGGGCGGTAGACAATAAACTGGAGGATGACTGGTTTCTAGAACTCGATAACTGCTTTTAGTATCGGCAATTATCACACCATTAAAGATGATTTTTAGGTGTTTAGGCGATAATTCTAGGCGGGGGGGACGAGGATAATCCCAGACGGATTCCTGTCCTGCTTTTGCTGGTATCGGTTGGGGACGAAACATAATTTTTCTTATATTATTCTCCGAGTCAGTATTCTCCTAGTCATTTCACCGTTTACTGATTACTGATTGGGTGCATCTCATATTTGTGACTTTCTCTCACATATGGGTGGGCAACAGAAGTAGTTCAAAGAGGGCGAATGCAATTCGCCCCTACAATAATAATATTATCGCACCAATGGTAGGGGCGCATTGTGGTCAGTGAGTTTACCGAACTGCGTGCACCCAAATCTAGTAGAGATATTTCTACAAAATTGAGATGCACCCGATTACTTTTCACTGATTACTGTTTACTGATCACTGAAAAGAGTTTTCTCAGGGTTTCCACTCGTTCTCGATTGACATTTAAATCCGATTCTCCTAAGCGGGAGGCCGAGCGAACATCGATCGCATTTTTGCTAGGATTAAGAGAAAATTCCAGATCATCGACAAATCCCATCCATTGACTGCTAAATTCGGCGTAGAGATAGTTACTATCTTGGCTAATAATTTTAGTTCTCGGTTGGGAAGCGATAATTTTAGCTAATTGCTCGATCGCCTCTTTGCCGCTACCCTGATAACTAAGGGGTTCGATCGAATGAGCCGGATCCTGACTCTGACTACTAACACAATTAGGAGTGGTCGGACAAGGGGTCAGTTTACCCTCCCTGACTCCCAAATAATCGGGACGAGTACCAGCGAATAAACTGACGCTATCGGGAGCAATTAACCTAATTCCCAGCCAGATGAGCAGTATTCCCAGGAAAATAACCGGGGTTAGCCGGAAGGATTTTTTCACCGTGTCAGAAGTTTCAGTCATGCTAGTCTTACAGAATCACTTCAATTAACTTAACATTGATAGGTGTGACAATATCAGGAGATAGAATAAGATGTTTCTCGATGAATTACAACCCGTTGTTAAAGAGCTGATTCAACAACCGATCGCTTTTTTCGGTGGTTTTGTCTCTGGATTACTGCGTTTGAAACTTTCGGACGATCCCCTGAAAACATGGTTAGAACAGCAGGGATTAGTCAGTTTTAACGACGACAATAATCAGGATAACGGCAACAGTCCCCAGTCGATCTCGATCGATTAGGGATCAGGGGTTAGCTGTTGGGAGTGAGGGTATTCTCCCATCCCCAACACCCCCCCCTTACTACCCCATCAGCTTAACTTGTTGCTGAAAGTAGATAAATTTCCTCGGCTACTCGTTTTAAGCGTCTTAATTGCGCTTCCATATCCTTTTTAGTCCATTTGGCGGCGAATTGCTGGAATCCCCACCCCACCACCGGATTAGGAATCGCAAACTCAAAACGATTGATTAGACAAGTGCCGCCATCATTGGGTTGACATTCCCAGCGATCGCATCCGTGAAAAAAGCCTTCAAATTGCCAGACAATTAATCCCGGTTCCCTCTCAATCACCGTACTTTTTAGCGTCGGCTGAATTAGGGGAATTTGAATCAAAAAACGACTTCTCCCACCGATATCGGTCTTCCAATCGCCGATAGGTTCACAAACTAACACCGGATTTAACCAACGACGCATTAACTCTAAATCCGTGATACAACGCTCTACCGTCGTGGCACTAGCTTTAATCTGAATTGATTGTTCAAATACTTGACAAGATGACATTGATCTGTTTATAAATTGCTGGCTGAGAATTATCGGTAGTCGGACAAAAATAAAGTTGACTGTGCAGACAAGGCAACAGTAAGGGTTTTGTACTTCGTTACATTTCTTAACATAGTTTTGTTTATAGCCTTTCTCATCAAGATGAAGTGTAACCTAATTTGCTATGGACGACCGGCGATCAACTCCCCAAAACGAAAACTTCCTACCTCACCATTAAGATAACTGCTCTGAAGCTCACTTTTTCACTAGCTTGAGCAACTCTCGAAAACGTTGGCGTAAACTCTCGATATTAACTGATAATAACATTGGTATCGATAACAAAGCGTCTAGTCATCTTCATTTAAGAGAGATTCTAAAATTTCAGGGGTTAATCCTCTCTCTTGCGCTTTTTGTCCAATAGTAGCCATCTTTTTATATAATTTGTCCAGAGATTCTTTTCTAGATAAATTTGAAGATTGAACATAAAAAGAGATTTTTTCTGCTATTTTTTGACGATCTTCTTCCGTTGCATTCCAATAAGTTTCAGCAACATCTAAAGGAACTTTGATTTTAATTTCTGTTTGATAATTTGTCATAATTATATTTTCTTAGTTTAGTAGTAAAGAAATTTTCAACATCTGCGCTCACGGCTGTTAGCAGCCAATTATTGATTAGTTAAACTTATCACCATCAGTCCAATAGACCCTGCTTAGTTCACCTAAGGAGAATCAATCTCTCGAAGTAAAAGTGAAGGGAATTTCTGAAATGGAATTCAGTCTGTCTATATTTGACTATACTTTTACTAACTATCATCATAAGAAATAGACATCTCCAAAAATCTATACCCCAGTCCTAGCAATGGTATTCCCACTTGGTAATGGAATTTCTTATCCTTTTAGCTAAACAGCAACATTGCTCCTATGAAATTAGCCCCCATCCCAACAAAACAGTACATCGAGCAACGAGACGAAGAATATTGGCTCGAAGGAACTCGTATCTCTCTTGACTCAGTTGTCTATTCTTTCTTGAACGGAGAATCGCCCAAAAGCATTGCCCAAAATTTCCCACTCCTTTCCCTCGAACAGGTTTATGGTGCGATCGCCTTCTATCTTGCCAATCGAGAGCTTGTCGATGCCGTTTCAGCCACTACAACAGTCT
>JAADBR010000024.1 GCA_009995705.1 Microcystis aeruginosa W13-11 | reverse complement strand
GAACGAAAAGGCACTCCCGCGAGGGGGTGCTTTTTTGTTGTTAGAATTATGATTTGATAATTTTGGATTGATCATCCTGAAATTTTCAAATCCTGAAAATCCTGAAAATCCTGAAAATCCTGATCAGGTTTTGGGATTGTTAGAACTATCTGTAAACATTTACTTTACTCTGTTCCCCGTTCCTTTAATCCTAATTTCATAGTAGCCAGATTTTTAATGTTAGAATCGAATTACTCCCTTTAGACTTTGCTATGCGTGCGATTGAAACCACTGGTATCCTCAATACCCAAGGCCAAATTCAACTTGATCATCCTATTCCTCAAGAAAAAGATCGGTTTGTGCGCGTCATTCTTTTGATGTCGGAAGATGAACTGAACGAAAAAAACTGGCTGGATGCCGTTTCCCATAACCCTAGCTTTGCTTTTCTGCATGATACCGAAGAAGATATTTATAATCTAAACGATGGACAACCTGTAAGCAATGAAGGGTAAAATCGTATTGATTCAATTTCCCTTCGACGATTTATCTTCCAGTAAAGTTCGTCCTGCTTATTGCCTAACCAATAAAATTGGAGGCTATCAACACATTATCTTTGCCCTGATCACCAGTCGTATTTACGAAAATCTGCTTCGTACAGATATTATTTTGAGTTCAGAAAGTCCAAATTTTATGATAAGTGGTCTTCGCCAATCCTCAGCCATCAGACTTGATCATTGAGTAACACTTCGAGCTTCACTGATTCAGCGTGAACTAGGCTCATTATCATTAAAAACTCAAACTTTGATTATAGATATTTTGTCCGATATTCTACGTTCCTAATATACCTTTAAATTAGGTAAATCTTGCTAGAGGCTAACATTTGTTCTTCTCTTTATAACTAGCCTACATTCAACGGATTTAGATGAACCCCCCGCTTTTGTGGAGAAAATGCGGAAATTAAAGGCAGAAAGGGCAGCGGCAGAAAATTATTAATCAGTATTAAGTAATTCTCATTGCTTGATTAGGAGATGCCCAAGATTATCAAGACCGGATTACTCATATTCCTCCATAAGCCATCTTCCGCACTTCTTAACATTCAATTGATAATTTTTACTAATACATTGCTTACAACCCATTGCCAGTAAGGATTATAGCTACAATGATGGATTTTTATCAAGGTGAAGAATTGTAATTGGTTTTCTCAGAAAAAATCAATTATTGAAAATAGTTCTCAATAGTACTCTCTACAATGACAGTTTTTCGTAAAAACATCTTGGGGAATGTAAAAACATATAAAAATATATGAAGATGTGCGGAATGTCGGCTATAAATAGCGAAGATTTAAAAGGGAATCCAATCAACTCGGTCAATCCATTCTTCTGCTTCAGATGCTTCCCAAATCAGATATAATTCTTCTACCCAGATTTCTAAATTAGCACTGGGGCGCAACCACAGTAAACCCCAAATATGTCCCCCCTTATCCCAATGGTTTTTGAGGTGTCCGGGCATACTGCGACGATTATTGGTAACTAATAACCGTTGAAATGACGCAACATAATCTAGGATTTCTGGGTCTAAAGTTCCTAGGGGTGGTGCATCGGGTTCACCTACTCGCAAAATATCGAGATTAGGATTCAATCGTAAAAGAGATATTTTGAGGTCTGGGGATAAGTTTTCATGTAAGGATTCAGGTGTCTCAAATGCAGTCACAGAGCGGCTAAATTAAGGCTTTCAGCGTTTCTTAATGAGAATGAGCATTTGTCCATAATTCCCCTAAATGCTTACACAGCAAGGGGTTGACTGCTTTTTGTATGACCTGAATCCTTACGTTTTCATCTAACAAAAACCGGATTCTCATGCGAGGTTTAGTTCTTGCGGTTTCCGTTTTAGTTTCAGTTGTCTTAGGCGTTGAATCAGGAGTGATGGCTCGGTATTTAACCACTGCTGGTATTGTTCTTCCTGCCAGTCACGGAGGCGCTGAAGATAAGCATCTATCTGGGGCTTATTTTGGTAGTAATAGGTGAGAGTAGCGTAAATTTTCTCTAGGTTTAAGCTGGGTAACTCTTGGAGAATCTGCGGGGAAGTATAACCTTTTAAATGGTAGTTGATAACATCCTCAATCCCAATGCGATGTCCTTTAATGCGGATGTCATCTGGCTCAAAAACTTCAAAGTATTCTTCTAGTTGCATGGTTTTCTTGTGGCAAACTTTCTCTTTTAATTGTAGCACTGCTACCAGTTATCAGTGATCAGCCTGGCTCTTTGATAACTGTTCACTGTTCACTGTTCACTGATAACTGAAAAGGCGTTTCTACTTCCAGGGACGAAGCGAAAGAAAGGCTGCCTTACCCGTGACATAGCTCCCCGCCCTCAAGAAATAGTATCATCTGTTGTCAATGCCAAAACTTCCCGATGAGCAAGGATTCTCTGTTTGTTCCCCTCTAATATCAGCCAAACTTATCGTTTCACTAAAGTAAAATTGTCCTAACACTATCAATAATTGGCTTAACCAGTTGAAATAGCCCTGAAACCCTTCTTAAGACTGTTTCTAGAGCATCAAGTGAGTTTTTGGCTGGCTTTTTAAGTTCTGTACTTTGTTGATTATTTGCAAATTGAGCAATATTGCTAACTAATATGTTCTTGTGCAGATTCTTTATCGTCTGAGTTTAAGGCGGATTGCTCAATAGTAGATTGTAGTTGCTTGAGTAACTCTGCTAGTTTTTTGGCGTTTGGATTGCTTGAGGCTTGAAGTTGGTTAATGGTGCTGTTACTGATGTCTCTACCGGACACACCTGTTTGATTTTTGCCAACAACTAGGTTCTTGTTGTCAATACCGCCGACGATAGCATCGCCACCAGAGGATTCTGCTTTGTTGATTTTGCTAAACATATTTTCTACAGCTATGCTGACTAAACTAAAGCTTGTTCTGATTTTATCATTTTCAGATTGGGAACGCTGAGATTGTTTAGTTTCTTTTTGGATTTGTACTTCTTGGGTCAGTTGTAGGACTTGGGTTTGGGTGATTTCTAGCTGATTTCGCAGTCGTATGAGTTCGGTTTCTATGACTTCATAGTTCTGTTTTGCGTCTTTAGGGAGTATTTTGGCAAGTTCGGAGACAAGAGATTGATAGGTTTGTCTGGCACTCTGGGGGATGTTAGTGATTGTTTCTGTCAGTTTGGTAAAGAGGCTATAGGCTAGTGCTTTATTGGGATTGGGATTGTTATGTGCAAGTCGAAGCAGGATATCACCATCACCAATATTTTCTATTGATTTAAAGTAGTAACCGTCTTCTTTTCGCAGTTCGAGCATTAAAGGTAGGGCAAGTTTAAATGCTTCTGGATCATCTCCGTTGCGAAAGAGTAGATCTAAAGATTTTTGATATTGGATAATAATTTTCTCAAAGTCTCCTTCCTGAAAAGAACCGCTTGCTGGCTTTCGTTCTTTTTGTCCTTGTTCAAGATAAATATATGGTTCTTCGTTACTTGGTATGGTTAGATCGGGTGGCATAAATCGACTAAATTCTTATCTGGCAAGAGACTTAATTGATTAGTTCGTTCTAGATCGAAAACAATTGACAAAAATCGCAGCAATGTCTTTCTATATGAGGGTTTCATCCCTTATAACCTCCGTCCATTGCATAACACAAACCGAAGAACCATTATTTATTAACCTTTTTGCCTCCAGCCTAGACCTTTTTCAACAAACCCTATATACAAAGTCAGTATTGATCCGATCGCACTCAAGCGCGGGATTTCTGCTGATACTAAGTTAAAATCATAAAAAGCCCACACTCCCAGAAAGCCATTTATTTTTTACAATGGAAGATTACCTGGATTATTTTTGCGGGGGGGCGATCGGTGATTCTCAATTTTTCCCTAAGGATTGTAGCGGCCAAAGGCAGACTATTCTGTAAGTTTTCACTCTACAAAACCTATCGGGTGGTCAGTAGCGCCCCCGTCGATGTCCTCTGGCAAAAATTAATCAATGTGGCCGATGTCTCTTGGCATCCTTTGATTGCCAAGGCTGATGTTCCCTTGGGTTTAATCGCTAAACCGGGGTTAATCTATCAAGCTGTCACCCGTCTGACTCCCATTCCTATCCGGGTTTTCGTGGAAAATGTCCGCCCTGGGGAACTACTCAGCCTCAGAGTTCTCGCTATCCCCGGCATGGAACAGAAAATGACCTACCAAGTGGAATCAACCCTCTGTGGTACTTATATTTCCTATTCTGTCACCCTGCGCGGTTGGCTGTCCCCCTTCATCTGGTGGTTAAGTCGTCCCTATTTAGCCAAAGTCGCCGCCCAACTAGCTCACGCCGCCGAAGAATTAACGGCCTAAAAAAAATTCCTTCCCATTGTGCTAATAAATAATCTGTCAAGGGTCAAGATCTAAGTCACAATGGTATATGGATAGACTTAAACAAAATTTTAGTCAGCTACATTGGTACATATAGTCTACTGATATCATCCCGACGAGTTGAGCGCAACAACCTCAATCCGCCGGGATGAACTATCTCTAGAGACTTTACTGATGAAGTAAGCTCTACAGGAGGGAACTATGGGGGAATTAAACACAGCCGAACTTCTAGTTAAATGTCTAGAGAATGAAGGGGTCGAGTATATTTTTGGGCTACCCGGGGAAGAAAACCTCGATGTTTTGGAAGCCCTAAAAAACTCCTCGATCAAATTTATCACCACCCGTCACGAACAGGGCGCGGCTTTTATGGCCGATGTCTATGGACGCTTGACGGGAAAAGCGGGGGTTTGTCTCTCCACCCTAGGACCGGGGGCGACTAACCTGATGACGGGGGTAGCCGATGCTAACCTGGATGGGGCGCCCTTGGTGGCCATCACTGGCCAGGTGGGAACCGATCGGATGCACATTGAATCCCATCAATATCTGGATCTGGTGGCCATGTTCGCCCCAGTGACGAAATGGAATAAACAGATCGTCCGGCCGGGTATCACCCCAGAAGTGGTACGGAGAGCCTTTAAAACCGCCCAAAGTGAGAAACCGGGGGCAGTTCATATCGATCTTCCCGAAAATATCGCCGCTATGGCTGCCGATGGGAGTCCTTTGCCCCTCGATAGTCAGGAAAAAGTTTACGCTTCCTATCGGACTTTGAATATGGCGGCGGTGGTGATTTCTAAAGCGAAAAATCCCTTGATTTTGGCAGGAAATGGGGCAATTCGCGCTAATGCTAGTGAGGCTTTAACGGAATTCGCCACGGCCTTGAATATCCCTGTGGCTAACACTTTTATGGGTAAGGGGGTGATTCCCTATACCCATCCTCTGGCTCTTTGGGCGGTAGGATTACAGCAACGGGATTTGATTAGTTGTGCCTTCGATCGCAGTGATTTAATTATCGCTGTTGGCTACGATTTAATCGAGTATTCGCCGAAAAAATGGAATCCAGACGGGAAATTACCGATTATTCACATCGGCATGACTCCAGCAGAAATTGACAGTAGTTATGCGCCGGTGGTGGAAGTGGTGGGTGATATCACCGATTCTCTCATTGATATCCTCAAACGGGCCGATCGCCAGAATAAACCAACTCCTATCACTGCGGGGTTAAAGACGGAAATTCGGGCTGATTACGAAACCTATGCCAATGATACGGGTTTTCCGATCAAGCCACAAAAATTGATCTACGATCTGCGTCAGGTGATGGGACCAGAAGATATCGCCATTTCTGACGTGGGCGCTCATAAAATGTGGATGGCCCGCCATTATCACTGCGATTGTCCTAATACTTGCATTATTTCTAACGGTTTCGCCGCTATGGGTATTGCTATCCCTGGTGCGATCGCCGCTAAGTTAGTTCATCCCGATAAGCGCATTGTGGCGGTGACGGGGGACGGCGGTTTTATGATGAATTGTCAGGAATTGGAGACAGCTTTGCGGGTGGGAACTCCCTTCGTCACTCTCATCTTTAATGATGGCGGTTACGGTTTAATCGAATGGAAGCAGTTTAACCATTTTGGGACCTCTTCTTTTATTAAGTTTGGTAATCCCGATTTTGTTAAATTTGCCGAAAGTATGGGATTAAAAGGCTATCGGGTGGAATCTGCTCAGGATTTGATCCCGATACTAGAGGAGGCTTTCCGGCAAGAAGTGCCTACGGTGATCGATGTTCCCGTCGATTACGGTGAAAATCTGCGTCTTTCCCAAAAATCGGGCGATTTAAGCTGTCAGATTTGGGAATAGAAGTTGATAGCGTTGACAATCCCCAAAAAAATCCCCTAACTGAATCTCAGTTAGGGGGAAGTAATTAGGTTGGCTTTGGTAACGTTAGAAAACCCAATCTAGAACAACCATTCTAGAACCGCCTCATCTTTAGTGATGGTATTGCGAGAGGGGGTTTCCCGGGTAAATTTCATGTGGATAGAACGATTTTGTTCACCATCGGCGGCCACGGCCATAATCGGATAATCGATTAAACCGTCTTGGAAGGACATCTGATAGCGGAAAGTGCCATCGGAATTGAGTTTAATCGGACGACCACCGATAGTTACGGTGGCATCGGGTTCGGTGGCACCATAGACGATTAATTCGGCATCGGCTACTAACCAGAATTTGCGCGGACGTTGTAGGGTTTCCGAAGCACCCATGCCGATACCGGAAGCAGTCATGCCGATACCGGAAGCGGTTAATCCCGACACCGTGGGAACTGCCCACATACCAACCCCAGAGGGGAATACATAAGAACTGATCACTTCCGACATCGGTACGGAACCGGCGACGTGCTGCATGGAACCAAACAAGGAACCGGCCACCCGTAGGGCCTCCATATCGCCGACACTCTCGAAAATTCGGTCATAGATGGGGCTAGTTCCTGCGGTTCCGGCGCTGCTGCCGTAGCGTTTGCTGGGGGGAACAAGTTCGTAAACAGTTTTACCCACCAGTTCTTCTTCCCAGTTAACGGTGACAAAAATATCTTCAATCCAGTCGGAAGGATAGACGGGAGGAATCCGCACTAAAGGAGAACGGGCCAAAACTAACCAACGTCCATCAGCACAACGATAACCGATATCGATAACATAATCTCGATCGCTGACCGGAATCGGTAAATACCATTCCCGGGCCAATTCATCACAGAGATATTCTTGGACACTGTGGGCGCCTTGGCCATTGAGATCGATATCGGTGACATCATAAAGACGCAGGGCTAACTGTTGTCCTCCTTGACGACGGAGATCTTCTTTTGATTCGTTGGGGATATCCCAGTAAGCGTAGGCCCACTGAGGATCGCGAGGTAGGAGGGTGATGCGATTTTCACCGTAGCCACCGGGCAGATCTCCTAAACCATCATCCACTGAACCTAGGATATCTTCGATCGGGTGAGCTTGACCTAATTCAAATTTTGCCGCTTCCACTGGTTTTTCCTCTTTAATAATAGATTTAAAATTGCCGCTTACTCCTATAGCTTGGGTAATTGCCTCGATTAACTGCGTTTTCCGCATCCGACTGTAACGAGAGATGCTGTATTGACTGGCAACTCGTCGTAGTTGCCGCAAGGTCATCTCATCTAAGGGGGGGTATTCTGGAACCATGAGTTGACGCTCTCCGATTAGTTACGACGGCAAATGTTTTTGGGCATTTGCAAAAGCAGTGATATGGGTAATCCTTCAACTACTCATCGATTGCTTTATGAACGAGAGATCCACTCGATGGGGATCAAGGGAATCGCTTGTTATAAATACCTATTAAACAGCAAGATTCCGATTTTGACCAACTACATTGTCATGGTTTCTTGATAAAACCGCCAAACCCTTGATCCCAAAGAGATTGTTATATCAGGAAGTTTTGATATGCTGTGCTGCCTTGAAACTGTAGGCGATATTTTAGTACAAATGCTCGGACTTCCCCACTGTTTACTTAGGGTCTGCTGAAAAAGTTTTTCGTGGAGACAGGGTGTGGGTTGTGGGGTGTAGGTTTTTACCGATTCTCATCTGGTCAATTACCTAATTTTCAGAGAAAAAGTCCCGGAATTTTCCCCCGATCACTCTCAGAACTGGTACTTTTTGATTGACAAAAAGTCTAAAAGTCTTACCCA
Source organism: Microcystis aeruginosa W13-11 (assembly GCA_009995705.1). GTDB lineage: Bacteria > Cyanobacteriota > Cyanobacteriia > Cyanobacteriales > Microcystaceae > Microcystis > Microcystis aeruginosa_F. The sequence goes on along the minus strand of JAADBR010000024.1, from coordinate 31,551 downwards.
ACAAGGTTTTTGGATTTATTCAGCCAGCTCTACTTAACAATCTCCACTGACCAGTGATCAGTGATCACTGATCACTGATTTGTACTCCGATCCCGATCGCCTGTAATCTGATATTGAGACTTTTAGTTAAGGAGACTGAACCGCTTGGCTACTCGTGTGATTATTGTTCGTCATGGACAAAGCAGTTATAACGCAGAGCAGAAAATACAAGGTCGCAGTGATGGCTCGGTTTTGACAGAAAAAGGCCATCTGGACGCGGAAAAAGTAGGAAATGCCCTCAGTCAAATCGATATCGCCGCTTTTTACTGTAGTCCTCTCCAAAGAGCCAAATCTACTGCTGAGGTGATTCAGTCTCGTTTAAATCACTCTCCCGTCATTCAACCCACTCCGCAGTTACTGGAAATCGATCTGCCTATCTGGGAAAATATGGTCAAAGAGGAAGTAAAAGCTCAATACCCCCAAGAATATCGGGATTGGCATCAAAAACCTCACGAATTTAAGATGATACTGCCCGATGGTCGGGAACATTATCCCGTTCTCTCCCTCTATCAACAAGCACAGGATTTTTGGCGAGAAATTATTCCCCAACACCGGGGCCAAACTATCCTCATTGTTGCCCATAACGGTATTAATCGCTGTTTAATCCTCAGTGCCATCGGTATTCCGGTTTCCTTATACCATTCTCTACAACAATCTAACTGTTGCGTTAATGTTCTCAATTTTACGCGTAATTTTGGTGATCCTGTGCAGGTGGAATCCCTCAATCAAACGGCACACCTAGGGATAGCTTTACCCCCACCACGTCCTCCTTTGCAAGGTTCTCGGCTGCTGCTTGTGCGTCACGGAGAAACCCAATGGAATCGGGATAAACGTTTTCAAGGTGTGCGCGATATTCCTCTCAATGATAATGGCAAAGCCCAAGCTGAGAAAGCCGCCGAATTTCTGCGAGAAACGGCGATCGATCACGCTGTCACCAGTCCTTTGTCCCGTCCCAAGGAAACTGCCCAAATTATCCTGCAATATCACCCCGATGTCATCTTAGACAGCCAAGGAGATCTGACGGAAATCTGTCACGGACTTTGGGAAGGTAAATTAGAGGAGGAAATTGAAGCGAGTTTCCCCGGGATGTTAGAAGACTGGAAAAATGCCCCAGAAACCGTGCAAATGCCGGAAGGGGAGAATTTACAGGAAGTTTGGGATCGAGCGATCGCTTGTTGGCGGCAAATCGTTAAAACCTATAGTAATAGCGATAGTCCTAAGACAATTATGGTAGTAGCTCATGATGCCATTAATAAGGTGATTCTTTGTTATTTATTGGGTTTAAAACCCGCCAATTTCTGGAATATTAAACAGGGAAATGGTGCGGTTAGTGTTATCGATTATCCCAAAGGAGTTGACTCTCAACCGGTTCTGCAAGCAATTAATATTACCTCTCATCTAGGAGCGGGAATACTCGATCGCACGGCAGCCGGCGCTTTATAACAGTGATCAGTGATCAGTGATCAGTTATCAGATTTGAGTTTTAAGTGAGCAGTATTAAATAGCAAGTTTCCTGCTGTCTTTTCGTTGTTTACTGATTACTGTTTACTGATCACTGAAAAAAGCTTCCCGCTAACTAGAAGCCAATAATTGATTCTCAATCTGTCTAACTACCGTTAGTGCCGAATAGCTGACTCCGGCAGTGCCTTCTCCCGGATGGGTGGAATCTCCCACTAACCAAAGATGGGGGATGGGAGTGCGCGTCGCTAGACCAAAAGGGCCAAAAGTGGACAATCTTTGACCAATACCGCCGACAATGCCCTGATTTCGCCCCGTAAACCGTTCAAAAGTGCGAGGAGTAGCCGATTCGATGTGAACGATGTGATCAGGACTAAGATGGAAATAATTACCGAGACGCTCGATCGCCTCTTGGGTGTATGCTGCTTTTAATTGCTGATAATTATCTTCTCCTTTTCGCCACCAAAGACTGGTATCGGTGAAGGAAGAAGCAATAATCGTCGCTTTTCCCACTGGAGCGCGACCATCCCCTTCTTTACTCACGGAAACAAACAAAGAGTTATTTTCGCCGATTATGCCATCGTAATCGTAGAGAAATTGCAAATGGGGGGGACAATCGGGGGGAATAGCAGCGCGAACGACTCCTAAGTAGGCCACAAAAGCACCCGATGCGGGGGGAAGTTTTTCGATTCTCCGGTGATAAAGACGGGGAATGGCTTCGCGATCGATTAATTGTGGTAAATTTTGGATCGGGATATTAGCGACAATCTCATTGGCCATTTCTGGATATATTTGACCATTTTTTTGATTTCTGACGATAATTCCCTGGGCTTTTCCCTTTTCTGTCAGTATTTTTTCTACTGTGTGGCGCATTTGCAATTTACCGCCGTATTTTTCCAAAGCTGTTACTAGGCGATCGCTTAATACTTGCATACTACCCTGAAGGTGGGATAAACCTTGGGGAGACTGGGAAACTGCTAAAGCGGTGGCGGCATAAAGTAAAGCGGTTTCATCGGCAGTAACTTGGGAATAAAGCTTTAACTGGAGATCAAGGAAGGTTTTTAGGCGTTTATCCCTCTCTAAGCCGTATAATCGCAGGGCATCCCCCACAGTCATCAAAGTAAAGGGGAAGGTAATAGCAGTATTTAAACGCAAAGCGGCGATTAATTGCCCTAAATCCCACCAGTTGCGCGGGGGTAAAACTGGATCGCGACTTTGAAAACGCCAACTAGCTTGAGAGAGTTTTTGTAATAATTGCCAAAAAGGTTCGCTGCCCGGAAATTGTTTTTGTCTTTCCTCTTGCCACTTTTGCCGATCGCGCCAGACATTAATCGGATTGGTTTCCCCCGGCAGAAAAACGGCACAAGCGGGATCGCAGGGGACAGAATCGGGTAAATCTATCCCTAATTCGGCAAAAATGCGCTGATGAATGCCCCCTACTTCTAATCCTGCCACTTGAGTTGCCCCCACGTCAAAAGTAAAACCCCGACGGGAAAAAGTCGAGGCACAACCTCCGGGGACAAGCGCCTGATCATATACTGTGACTTGATAACCTCGACGCGCTAATAATGCCGCCGCCGTTAGTCCGCCAATCCCTGCACCAATAACGGTAATTCGCGTCATTTTCTTAACAATTATGGCTCTTCTAGAGTAGTGATGATATGTTAGCAGAAAATAATCGACGCAAGCCTTGCCAAGTAAGGCTCACCAGAATTAAAAAAAGCAATTTTAATAAAAAAAGCTTTTTGCTTTGTTGGATTCTAGGCTATTTAATGGTTTAGGCTCATTTAAACTACTAATTAAGGAAACTCTATGAACCAAGAATCCCTCGCTTTTAGGGACGGAAGTGTCAATACCTTAGTGATTTGTACTGGTTTTCATGATTCTAGATTGACGGAGGATTTTTTAGGACATCTGGGGAGCAAATTGGTCAAATTACGCCCCTATATTATTATTTCTCCTTTTTCTTGCTTAAATGAAGCTTTTTTACCCGGAGAAGACCTAACCTTGATTGGGTTTAGTGCGGGGGTGGTAAATGCGATCGCTTTAGCCTATTATTGGCAAGCTCAAGGGGTGAAAATTCGAGCTTTAATGGCTCTGGACGGGTGGGGAGTGCCATTAATCGGTAATTTTCCCATTTATCGCCTTAGTCACGATTATTTTACCCATTGGAGTTCCTGTTTATTGGGTAGCGGTGGAGAAAACTTTTATGCGGATCCCCCTGTAGATCATCTTAGCCTCTGGTCGTCCCCCGATCGAGTGACCGGTTGGTCTGTCAATGGTAATTTTGTCCAACGCACCACAGCGTTAACTTTTTTATCTAAAATCACTTAGGCAAGAGTGAATTAAGTATAATTGGCTAGTCGCCTCCCTATCTTTCCTATTTTTTTACCGCTGCTGACTAATGAGTACACCGGTTCTGAATTCTTCGATTCTCTTGGTGGGAATTGAGGAGAGCATCGCTAAACTAGCTAGTGCGAACTTGCAAGAAGCAGGTTATCGTCCCCTGATTGTGCCTAGCATTGATAGCGCTTTGCCAGAAGTGAAGAGTTGGCAGCCAGCGATGATTATACTCGATCGCCTCCTCGCAGCGGAGGCCGGTGTGAAGTTTTGTCGTCGTTTACGTTCCCAGGGAAGTCGCGTTTATATTATTTTGTTAGTATCTCAAGAAACCCTAGTAGAACGTCTCGCCTGTTTGGAAGCGGGAGCCGACGATTATTTTCTCAAACCCTATAATTCGCAATCTTTCCTCAAATTAATCCGTTTTTACCTGCAACCTCTGGAAACTATCCCCGAACAATTGCGCTTCGGTGACTTAGTATTGGATTTAGCCACTCGTCGTCTCTCCTATAAAAACAAAAATATTGAGTTGACGATGAAGGAATTTGAACTGCTCCGCTACCTGATGATTCACCCGAAAGAAGTATTATCAAGGGATCAAATTCTCGAAAATGTCTGGGGAGATCAATTTCAAGGAGAATCAAACGTTATTGAGGTATATATTCGCTATTTACGCCTGAAAATGGAAGCTGGTGGTCAAAAACGCCTCATTCATACCGTGCGCGGTGTCGGCTACGTTTTACGCGAATCTTAAAAGTGATCAGTAGATTGCTTTTATTTAATCTCCCCACACCCCACCACCCTAGTCAAGCTCTGCTATTCAATCTGGATGGAGTTGGGAGAATCGATGGGAGGGGTGGAATTACCTGGGGTAATAGTTTGACGGTATTGACTATAAAGACGGTCGCGCCAGACAAAAAAGCCCTCGTAGACGCTATTATCAGCTAACCCCGGAATCCCCTTGCCTTGCAATTCCGGGGGTAAGTTGAGATAGGAACCCTGGGGAAACTGAAGCAGTACACTTAATCCTGCCACGGCTAAATCGGCTAAAGTGGGCTGATCCCCGACTAAATAGGGACGATTAGCTAAAATGAGGTTTAAAGCCTCTAAGTCCTGTTGTAGCCCTTTTTTAGCGGTATTGATAGCATCTTTTCCCAGACCTACACCCATCCCAAAAATATCAATTAATTCCCCCGGCAAGGAACCCAGCAACAAGCGCATAAAATCGGGAGTTTCCAGGGGTAAAAAGGCGGTACGAAAGTTTTGATTTTGGGCAAAAGCGCCGAGAAAAGCGGTTCTTCCTTTTAATCCCAGGGATTCATCGGCCCATTCTTCGATTAATAAACACTGACCCCGTTGGAGGGTATCTGTAGGGATAATTGGTTTTTCAGGATACTTGCGATCGAGATAAAAAGCAATCTCCGTCGAGTCGGCAATATAGGTATCACCATCCTTGAGGACCGGGACTCGGCGCTGTCCAGAAAGACGGAATAACTCCAATTGTCCCACCCCTGGCACCACGTCCCTTTTTTTATAGGCAAGACCTTTATAGTCGAGGATGAGACGGACTTTCTCACAATAGGCAGACAATTCAAATTGGTAGAGTTCTAGCATAGGATAATATAACCTCTCGATAAATCAGTTTCTCCCTGATTACTCTAACCCTATCGGGCATCAATCGCCTAAACCTAAAGACTTTACTCCGATTTTACTCGAACATTTGTACTAAAAACGAGAAAGGCGAAAAAATAATCGTTTGCTAATTTTAGGGGAGACAGACCAGGGCTAGCAACCCCAACTCAACAGTACCACACTTTTAGGTTAGGATATTTTCAAGCACTAAAAGTGAGGAATAACCTATATGTTCTGGCAAGCGGACTCGCGAGAGACCAATAGCATAATCTCATAGTAGAGGCGTGCGAGGGTGGGAGACTTTCTCGGATCAGAGGTTACTATGCAATTATCCATATCTCGAGGGCCACGAAGAAAAATTACGGATCAAAAAATTAATCTTTTATATCTGTAAAAAATATTGGGAGCATTTTCCCAATATTTTGGATGGTGTGGCGATGGAAGACTTGGTGGAAGAGTTGCTGCAAATTAACACCAGTAAGGAACAGTTAACTTTTTCTGTTTATAAATTAGTTAAAACCCTAAATCGTCCTGAAGTTTATGCGGGAGTAGCCACGGTTATTATTGAGCAAATCAGTAAATTATATAGTGATATTGCCGCCGCCTATGACACCCAATTATCACCATTAGAACCAGCAGTTAATCCTAGGTTTACCACCGTTAATAATGCTGTCAACAACGAGGAAGATAATTCCTTAAGACGGGTGGTTAATAGCCTAGAAAATCATCTAGAGGCGGAGAGAATGCAAAAATTAATGTTTGCCGCCTGTAAAAAATGTTGGGAAAATGATCCTATCGAGCTAATCTTAGTCCAGCTAATTTTCAAGCGGCAAGAATGAATCATGCTGACTTAAGAAGGGCTAATCTTTCAGGAGTTAATCTTAGGGAAGCGGATTTAATTGATGCTTTTTTTGCTAGAGCAAATCTCAGCGGTGCTGATTTAAGTAATGCGAATCTAAATGGTGCCGAGTTAATGAGTGCTAGTCTGATGGGAGTTAACCTCTGCGGTGCAATTATGCCGAATGACCGGATTAATAATTAAAATTACTAGACAATTTTTTTGGCAGTTATTCTGGTATAATTTAGGGGTAGAATTGAGGGTAGTATTATGGTTGATCCAGCAATTATTACAGAAGATATGGGCAAAATCTACACCAGCATTACAGTTATCAATCGCGCTGATCAAATTTTAGCAGCAGCAGCTGTGATCTCTCCCGATCAAATTCGCTCTCTTACCCTAGAAAATGTCTTGGTGGATACGGGAGCAACTACTGTTTGTCTGATGCCAGAAGTAATCTCCCGCTTGGGTTTACAGCTTTTAAAAGAAGTAGATGTGGCTACGGCTAAAGGGATAGGAAAAGCGAGAATTTTTCGCGATGCTACCTTGATTATTGCGGGACGAGAAGGGACTTTTGAATGTTTGGAATTACCCAGAGGTCAAAACAATTTATTAGGAGTAATTCCTTTAGAAGCTTTGGGATTAGAACCGGATCTTCGTAGCCAAAAATTGCGAGTTTTACCCACGGAATCCCACGAGACTTACTTAACAATTTTATCGAACCAAGTAGCTCTATAAAATCACTTTTTGCCTGACTGTTCCGGCTCTTTCAGCTATAGCGATAATCTCGACTTCTTGACCAGAAACTCCTTTAATCACCCATTCCACCGTACAGCGATAATCTAAACCGTGAGCGAGACTACTATATACTTTATTTGATCGCCCTTCTAAGTGACCGATTTCCTGCTCTAATTTTCCCACTATTAAACTCACCTCATCGGCCAAATTTAACTTGACTTGAATGGGACGAACGCTCTTTCTTTCCAGTGCTTTTTTACTGGTATAAGTGGGTAAGAATCCCTGATTTTCTAACTGTAAAACCAGATGATAAATACCATCTCCCTCCAACTTAAGATCAAGACGAGAGATAGCTAAAAGAGGTGACATTAAAGCATGGGCAATAGTAAACTGACATTGTTTTTCACATAAGTCTGGTAAATACTTTTCTGGGGCATTTTGCCAGACATTTTTAAAGTCCCAACCGCCAATTTCCACCTCTCCCAATTGGGGATGATCAAAACTTTGCCAATTAATAAAACCCTTTCCCGCCAAATTCTCATCATTCCAACGCTGTAACTTCAATTCATCTTCCAAAGGATGCCAGCGAAACCATTGAATATAATCATCTTTTTTTACTCCTGCTTGGGTGGGTGCATCCCATAACTCCACCGTAAAACCATACCAACCAAAATGATCGTAACCGTAATCATCCATGGCACCGTTAGTCACTTCTTTGGGATGATCACGAAAATCGTGATAGACAGAAACGCATTCATAACCAGTCATTGCTTTTCCCTTATCAGCAATATATTTATACATTTCTAAGTCTTCCACGGGGAAATATTCATCGGGATGGGTGCTATAGGGACGCAACATTACTGCGGAATAGGTATGATAGGTAACGAAGCCATTAATATTGGTGTTATTTGCCCAAAATTTGGCTTCTGCACGGGTTTCTGGCTCGGAAAAAGGAAAATCTCCGGCCCCCTGTTGTTCCCCTTCAGGAACCCAATAAACGGGATAATTGCGGTTAAAATCCAGACCCTCTAGGGTGGGGGCAGTGGTAAAATTATAGCCATCGTAATCGCGGATTAAACCTTCGGTGAGCAAAGTGTAAAAAGTTCCTTCAAATTCCTCTGGTTCGCGACGCACCATAATGCGAGGATCTTGTTCAGAAATTTTCCAAGCGCCACAGGTATCTTTTTGGCGCATTTGTAGGATTAAACCATCGCCGTTAATATCTTCGGGATATAGCCCCGGTTTCTCATCCGTGTGGGGATAGGGGCGAATACTCGATCGTAACATATAGGGAGTAGTGAGATATTTTTCCGATCCATCCACGGCCAATCGCGGCAAAATATAGACAGTGTAATGGTCGAGAAGTCTGGTAATTTGGGAATTATGACCGTATTGGCGCAAAAGATGGGAGATAGTGTAGAGAGCGACGGCAGAGCCTGTTACTTCCCCCGCGTGGGTGTTAGCATCAATCCAATAGGCAGGTTTTTCTAAATAGGGGCCTGTGGCTTGATTTGTTAGGGTAGTTAACCAGATATCTCGATTTTCATAGCTTTTACCCATCGAGGTGAGGCTAATTAAATTAGGATAGGATGAGGCTAGGTTTTTCAGGAAAGAAACTAATTCGGCGTAGGGGTAATAGTGGCTAAAATCAAACATAATCTTCTGCAACTAAAAAAAGGAGTTTCGGGTTAATTTGACAAAATATGGGATAATAATAGTAGAAAACTATGAATAGTCAAGATATTGCTCGCTATATTGAAGAAACTAAGGGTATTTCTAAGCCTTGGCTGTTGGTGCAATTGCGTCTCAAAAAACTGCAAGAACGTAGGGCCAGTCTTTCCCAACAGGAATATATCCAAGAATTGGATGATATTCAGCAAGACTTAATGAAATTGGGCGAATGGTGGCGACGGATTGAGTCAGAAGTCTTTAACCCCTAAGCGGTGGCGATAATCTGTAATACTCGCGGTAAATCCTCAAATTCGCCGATGATGCGTTTCACTGGTTGCGGCCAAACCCGGACTAAAGTGGGAATAGCAGAGACATGATTGGATTCCGCTTGTTCTGGATGTTTAGAGATGTCGATCACTTTCAGAGTATAGGGATGGTGTAATTCTCGTTCTAGAAGCTGATGGATCGATTCTAGGGTATGTTTAGTATTGGCATTATTACCAGAGACAAATAACCGCAAAACATAACCCTTGGGACTAGGATTACTATAGTCAGAGTCAGCAGTAATCCCTAGAGTGGTTGGGGGAAGTTCCTGATAACGGAGAATCAGATCGTGGGATTGCCAAAGTTGGGGAAACTGCTGACGATAGGTTTCTAAGATAGTGGGATTAGAGGATTGTTCCCGCCAAGGTACAGTAAACCAAGCTCGATCGTCCGTGGCGAAAATAGCATTTAATAAAGGCTGATAGCGGCGGACAAGGGGATAGACTTCGGCTCTAGTATGAATACGGTGACTGTAGGGATCTCGCCAGCGATCGATGGTGGCGGTAAAACTAGGAACTAAAAAATGGGGGGGTTCTGACAACCCTAAAGCGGACTGGAGAGCAGCGCAGAGATTCAGATGCCAATGAGTTTGTTTATCAGGATCGATACAGTAAATTAGATCGCCCCCGGGGGTAAACAGGGCGATGCCTTTAAAAATATCGGGCAACACAATCGCGGAAGTGGTCACTTGAGGGGTTCTCCTAGAGAATAAATAGGAGCTTCTATTTTTCTAGCCTACTAAACTCCTGATCCCTGAGGAATTTCCTTCAGGGTTTTTCTAGATTCTACCCCGCAGCATCATGGCCATTTCATTGGGGACCGGGGACATGGCCAAGGCAACCTCATCGCTAATCCGTCCCTCTTGATAGAGGCTAAACAGGGATTGATTAGTGGTAATCATGCCATGATACTCGCCATCTTTCATTAATTCGATAATTTCGTCATTTTTGCCCCCGCGAATGTAATCTTTGACGGCCTCTGTATTGATGAGAATATCGTGAAAAGCCGTCCGTTTACCGTCAGTGGTGCGACATAAACCCTGGGAAATAATACAAACCAGGGATTCTGCGATCGCCAGCCGCGGCGATTCCCGTTCCTCGGCACTATAAAGAGTTAAAATCCGGTCAAGGGTTTTTACTGCGCTGCTGGTGTGCAGGGTTCCCAGGACTAAGTGACCGGTTTGGGCCGCTTTCAGGGCAGTATTAACGGTGACTTTGTCCCGCATCTCCCCCACCAGAATAATATCTGGGTCTTCGCGTAAAGAGGCTTTTAGGGCATTATCGAACTCATGGGTGTGCATTCCCACTTCCCGTTGTTTGATCAAACTGCGACGACTTTTATGGACAAATTCGATCGGGTCTTCGATGGTGATAATATGTTTGGCTTGTTCTTTATTGATGTAATCGATCATGGCTGCTAGGGTGGTGGATTTCCCTGAACCTGTCGGACCAGTGATTAAAATCAATCCCTTCTGCACATCGCACACATCCCGAAACACTATCGGTAGGCCCAATTGTTCCATCGTGGGGATTTTCATGGGAATCAGACGCAAAACCATCCCCGGACCGCGCAGACTTTCAAAGATATTAATCCGCGCTCTAGCGAATTGGTACTGAGTCGCACCGTCAAATTCTAGGTCTTTTTTAAAGCGAAGGATTTCTTCTTCACCGAGGATTTCGCGTAACCAACTATAAAAAGTGTTGATGTCAATTTCAGGATAGTCGAGAATAATCATTTCGCCACGATCCCGCATCCGGGGTTGTTCTCCAACCCCGAGGTGAACGTCCGAATAACCCCGCTCAAAGGCAATCCGAACCAAATGCTCTAAGGTGGGTTGGTTGGAGGCGCGACTTTGGGGAGGACGTGGTGGCGATATTTGACCATTTTGCGGCATATTTGGCACTTTTTGGGACTGCGTCGCCACCCTTTGGCTCATTTCTTCATTTATCTCTGGTGTGGTTCCTTTGATTAACTCCGAGGGAGGTATCGGGATGGAGGGAACCGGCAGCGGCTGCAGTGATCGCGAGGAAGAATTGGGATTTTGACTCATGAGAAATAGGGGTTTTTCTTTTACTATTCCCCGATTGTACTAACATCTCATCCTCAATTTCTCAATTCCTCACAGATGTTGGATTGAGGAGCAAGGAACCAGTAGTCTCCCAGTCTCCGAGTCAGTATTCTCCGAGTCAGGAGACTCCGAGACAGGAGACTCCGAGACAGGAGATTATTTTTATTTATTCTTCCCACTTCCCCACTTCCCCACTTCCCCACTTCATAATTCATAATTCATAATTCATAATTCCCCCTCTCCTATACCTTTTAAACAGGATTTAGACCCCAAAATTGTTACAATGGAGGTTTAGGGCTGATGATTTTGACTACTCATTTCTGTTTGATCGTCAGTTTTAGGAGAGGTAAATACGATGAATAGTCTGCAAACTTCAGTCGAACGGGAAAATTTAGGACAATTTTTGTTAGAAAATCTGCAAGATATTACAGATAAACTCAATCAAATTGTCACCGATTCTGATCGAATCATACTGGATAATTTACTACAAGAAACTCAAATTTTAGTTGAGCAAGTTAAGGATAACTCTAAAACTTATCAAGCAAGAGCCGATATATTTTGTCAAATTGATGAATTATGGTTTCAGGTATGGGAACAATATAAGAATGAGGTTTCGGCAATAAATTTGATTGAGATTATCAATGAATTTACCGATAGAGTAACTGCCTATGCTAAATTATTTATCGGCCTTGCTCAGATCAATGAGGGAAAGACTGGTGAAGAAAAAGCCGATTTAATCAGAGTGGTGGAAGGTTCACGCCTTCTCTCAGAAACGATAGATGTATTTATTGATATGTTTGCCGATTCAGAACTAGAGCAAATTTACAAGGGAGCTAAAAATACTCTATCGATTTCTAATCGTACTATAACCGAATATTTACAAGATACTGACAAATCTTTAGTCACCCAACTGAGAGCCTACTATAGTTTAATAATTTTCAGAATTGAAGAGCGATTTAATCCTAGGAATGTATCCTCAGAAACTACTTCTCATTCCCTAACAGATGATTTAAGCGATCTTGATCCTTGGACAAGAAACTTAGTGGGTGTTGTCGATTTAGGGTCAGAAGACCTAAAAGAGTCTTATATTGATTATTTAGCGGAGAAATATCAGTGAAACGAGTCTTATTCGACAGTGATGTATTGCTAGATGTTTTGGGTAAGCGTGAACCACATTTTCAAGCATCTGCACAAGCATTAAATACAGTTAAGACAGGTAAAACTCAAGGATATATTTCTGGTCATGCCGTCACTAATATTTATTATATTTTGTCAAGAGAAAACGGAAGAGAAGTCTCAAGAAAATTGGTGATAAGTCTTCTAGAGAATTTGCAAGTTGCTAGGGTGACAGATGCAATAATTAGGCAAGCATTGACAAGTCCGATGAAAGATTTTGAAGATGCCGTTACCAGTGCCGTTGCTGAATCGGAAAAGCTAGAAATAATCATAACGCGAAACCTAAGAGATTTTGCTGTTTCCCCTGTTCCCGTAATGCTACCAGTAGATTTTTTATTGACTCTTTAACTAATGCTTGCTGAATAAATCTAAAAACCTTGTTGGGTAAGACTTTTAGACTTTTTGTCAATCAAAAAGTACTGGATATGGGACTGATCGGGGGAAAATTCCGGGACTTTTTCTCTGAAAATTAGGTAATTGACCAGATGAGAATCGGTAAAAACCTACACCCCACACCCTGTCCCCACGAAAAACTTTTTCAGCAGACCCTAACTAATGCTTTGGTAAACGTAAACCATCCGATCGCATGGGGATTAAAATCTGAGTTAAACTGCGTAATTGTTCGGCCGTTCCCATACAAATTAACAGATCCCCAGCCATTAATTCCGTATCGCCAGTCGGTCCCCCTATCAGCGTACCATCAGCGCGACGTATAGCCAAAACTAAGGCCCCCGATCGAGATCTTAAATGTGCTTGACTAAGACTTAAACCGACACAAGGACAAGTCCTCGGATCGATTAAAAATTCTTCCATATAAAACGATCGATCGGTTCCGGTTAAAATCCCATCCACAAAATCCATCACCTGGGGTCGTAGGGCCGCAGCCGCTAATCTTCTACCACCGGTAATATAGGGAGATACTACCGCATCGGCCCCGGCCCGTTGTAATTTTTGTACTGCTTCTTCGGTACTGGCCCTAGCAATGGCGCGAATTTTTGGATTAAGAGTTTTAGCAGACAAAACTGTATATAAATTCTCCGCATCGGAAGTTAAAGCGGCCACAATACAAATAGCGCGTTCGATTCCTGCCATTTGTAAAGATTTATCTAAGGTGGCATCTCCTTGAACAACAATATAATTTAATTCTTTGGCCCGATTTACCTGTAGGGGGTCTGTATCAATGACTACAAAAGGAATATTTTCTGCGTAAAATTCGATCGCTACCTGTCTGCCCGTGCGACCCAAACCACAGATGATATAATGTTCCGATAGTCGATCAATCAAGCGTTTCTCCTGTCTCTGTTTGAGCCCCTCTTGAAAATAGCCTTGAATTAAAGCTTCGGTCAAGCGATTAACAATATAACCGATGCTGACTACTCCCATGATAATCAAAACCATTGTAAACAGTCGTCCCCGTTCACCTAGGGGATTAATTTCGCCAAAACCGACGGTAGCGAGGGTACTAATCGTCATATAGGCCGAATCTAGCAAACTCCAACCCTCGATCAGATGATACCAAAACGTACCCAGCAAAAACACCACGATCAGGGCAAAAATTCCCCCGATTAATTCCTGACGCAGACGACGATATTTATCTTCACTGATAGACAAGCAAAATTCACCCCTAAGACTGTCTAGTAACTTACAATGAAATCAGTTTTTAATCTAAATAACCCGTCCTTCTCAGACGGATTTGATTATAATTCCCCCTATGTCTAATCGCGCAGGAGTTCCCCAGTGAGTCCAGAAACCCTTTTAGAACCAACCCTAGTTGATCCCACTCCCAATTTAAACCCGAATCAACCCTTCGATCGAGATAGTTTTAACAGCTATGTGATGAATACTTATGGTCGTTTTCCTATTGCGATCGCCAAGGGAGCGGGGTGTCTTCTCTGGGATACTTCCGGTAAACAATACCTTGATTTTGTCGCAGGAATTGCCACCTGTACCCTCGGTCACGCGCACCCTGCTTTAGTTGAAGTGGTTAGTCAGCAAATCCAAAAACTCCATCATGTCTCGAATTTATACTACATTCCCGAACAAGGGGAACTAGCTAAATGGATTGTCGATCATTCCTGCGCCGATAAAGTCTTTTTCTGTAATTCTGGTGCGGAAGCGAACGAAGCGGCGATTAAATTAGTGCGGAAATATGCCCATACAGTGATAGATTTCCTCGAACAGCCGGTTATTTTAACCGCTCACGCTAGTTTTCACGGTCGGACTTTAGCTACCATCACCGCAACCGGTCAACCGAAGTACCAAAAAGACTTTGAACCCCTGATGCCGGGGTTTGCCTATGTTCCCTATAATGATATCGAAGCGGTGGAAAATGCGATCGCTGATATCGATGAGGGTAATCGTCGGGTGGCTGCGATTATGTTGGAACCGCTGCAGGGTGAAGGGGGAGTTCGTCCTGGAGATATCGAATATTTCCAACGTTTACGGCAAATTTGCGACGAAAATAACATTTTGCTTGTCTTTGATGAAGTACAGGTGGGAGTCGGAAGAACTGGTAAACTCTGGGGTTATGAGAATTTGGGAGTAGAACCGGATATTTTCACTTCTGCTAAGGGTTTAGCGGGGGGTATTCCCATCGGTGCAATGATGTGCAGAAAATTCTGTGATGTCTTTGAGCCGGGTAGTCATGCGAGCACCTTTGGGGGTAATCCGTTCGCTTGTGCCTCAGCTTTAACAGTATTACAAACCATTGAACGGGATCACATTCTGCAAAATGTTCAGCAGCGAGGGGAACAATTACGCAGCCGTTTACGCGTGATTGCTTCTCAATATCCCCATCTATTTGTGGATGTGCGCGGTTGGGGTTTAATTAATGGTCTGGAAATTAATTCAGAAAGTGAGTTGGTTTCATCTACTATTGTTAACGCAGCCTTGACAGAGGGTTTATTAATTGCTCCCGCAGGTCCGAAAGTTCTCCGTTTTGTACCTCCTTTAATTGTCTCGGAAACAGAAGTAGATGAGGCGATGGATAAGCTAGAAGTTGCTATCGCTAAGGTGGTTTAATTTCAGTTATCAGTTATCAGTTATCAGATGTAAGTTTTAAGTTGACAGTTTCCAGAACGTAGGTTGGGTTGAAGGATGAAACCCAAGGCCCGCTCATGTTACGAAGTGCGCTAACCCATCCTACAAATAATTGTGCCTACCTACTTATGAGTCAATTATTTTTGAGCTTTACTGTTGTTCGGTCCAAATAAAATGATCACTTCTGAACCTATTTATTCTCTCCCTAAAACCCCTCCTTTAGAAAATGGTGATCAACTAAGTCGCCAGGAATTTGAGCGTCGTTATCAGAACCTTTCTGAAGTAAAAAAAGCCGAATTAATTGAAGGAATAGTTTATATGTCTTCTCCTGTGCGAGTGCGGAGTCATGGAGAACCTCATTCTGATATTTTAACTTGGTTAGGGGTGTATAAAGCTGCCACAATTGGGGTAATGTCTGCGGATAATACTACAGTGCGTCTGGATGCAGATAATGAGGTACAGCCGGATGCTTTACTAAGAATTAAAATTGCTGGACAATCAACTATTAGTGATGATGATTATATCGAAGGTGCGCCAGAATTAATCGTAGAAATTGCCGCTTCTACTGCTTCCTATGATCTCCACAATAAATGGCGAGTTTATCGTCGTAATCAAGTGCAAGAATATCTTGTTTGGCGAGTTTATGAACGTCAATTAGACTGGTTTCGATTAAATGCTGGAGAATATATTAAACTTGAACCCGATAGTCGAGGGATAATTTGCTCGCAGGTTTTCCCCGGTCTTTGGTTAGATGTTAATGCTCTATTAGCGGGTAACTTAGGACAGGTTTTGACAGTTTTACAGCAAGGTTTAGCCAGTCAAGAACATCAAGATTTTCTGAAAATATTATCTCAAAAAAAACAATAATTGATATTTAAATCTATGAATTGGCATCCTGACGCTTATCAAGCTTTAATTGCTGAAAATTATCCTAAAGTTGTGGCAATCTACGAGGAACTAATCGATAACAATCCTGAAAATATTTCTGACTATTGGTACTTGGGAGTTGCCTATCTTCTGCAAAATTTAGAAGCAGAGGCACAGGTGATGTGGCAGAATGTTTTAAGGGAAGGTAATCCGGAAGAAGTTAAGCAATGGCAAGCAGAATTAGAAGCGGTTTTAGATACAGAAGCGCGACGACAACAAAGAAAAGGTGATCTGGCAGCTGTAGAATATTTTCGCTATCATCTACAGGAAATTGTTCCCAAGTCAATTAATAATTTATTAGCTTTATTCGACCTAGCTTTAGATTTAGAAATATTCGATCCAGAAGAACTACTTAATTATCCTATTCAAGACAATCTCAGATATAATCCGAGGCGAGAATTGCTTTTAAATGTAGTTCTCAAAAGTCTTTTATATCCCCACAAATTAACTTTAGATTTAGCTCAAGCTAGTTTACCTTACCTAGAGGAAGTAGCTGATAGTTTTATCCCGCAAGCTTTTCAGATAGCAGCACGAGTCACCAACGAGCAACAAAGTCCAGCTTTTGGAGTAGAAATTATTAAACTTTGTCTGCAATTAAGACCAAATGATCTGAGTCTTTTAGAACAGTTAGTTAACCTCTACATTTTAGCCGAAGACTTTGATAATTCTTTGATAACTGCCTATCAATTGCGAGAAATTTGTCTAACTCCAACCCTAAAGTTATACAGTAATTATCTAATTTTGTTGATACTTTTGTGCTGGGGAGTTTGGCAAGAAATTGATCATACTTATCAGGAGTATCATAATTTATTACAGGAATTAACCCGTCAGAAAAATATCACTTTAGAACCGATTATTAAAACTAGCTTTCTCAATATTTCTAGTCCCCTACCCTACCTAGGCGATCGAGCTTTAGCCAATCGACAATTAACCAATCGCATCGCCGAAATTTTCCTTGATAATAATAGTTTTAAAACTCCTTTAATTACAAGCAAAAAAGCTCAAGCAAAACTAACTATTGGTTATCTTGCCAGTACCTTAAAACATCATTCTGTCGGTTGGTTAAGTCGTTGGTTAATTCACCATCACGATCGAGAAAAATTGCAAATAGCCATCTATACTATTAACCAAGAAGAAGATGAAATTACCCGTCAATGGTTCCGGGATAGCCGAGATATTATCCGTCATTTTCCCTCCGCTCAAAATCCCCTAGAAGTTGCCCAGCAAATTCAACAAGATCAGATAGATATTCTGGTAGATTTAGACAGTTTAACCCATAATCTCACCAATCAGATTATGGCTATGAAACCTGCAGCAAAACAAGTGACCTGGTTAGGTTGGGATGCTTCTGGATTAGCAACTATTGATTACTATATCGCCGATCCCTACGTTTTACCCCAGCAAGCGGAGGAATATTATCGAGAAAAAATCTATCGTTTACCAGAGACATATTTAGCAGTGGATGGTTTTGAAATCGGCACTCCCAATCTACGTCGAGAAGATTTAGAAATTCCCCCCGATGCTACCATCTATTTTTCCGTACAAAGTGGCATGAAACGCCATCCTGATACTATTAAACTTCAGATGAAAATTCTCGCACAGGTGCCTAATAGTTATTTTCTGATTAAGGGAGTCGGTAAGACTGAAAAAATTCAAGAATTATTTACTGAAATAGCGATTCGGGAGGGAGTTAATCCCCAAAGATTGCGATTTTTGCCGAGAGATATAGATGAATATACCCATCGCGCTAATTTACAGATTGCCGATGTGGTATTAGATACCTATCCCTACAATGGCGCTACCACCACCTTAGAAGTTTTATGGCAAGGAATCCCTTTAGTTACATTGGTAGGAGAACAATTTTCCGCCCGCAATAGTTATACTTTTATGATTAATGCCGGTATTGAAGCCGGAATTGGCTGGAATGAGGCAGAATATATCCACTGGGGAGTAAAATTAGGACTCGATCGCTCCCTTCGTCAAAACATCAGCCATCAACTGTTAGGAAATCGTGACATAGCTCCCCTCTGGCAAGGGAAAAAATTTGCTGAAAATATGGAAAATGCCTATTTAAAAATCTGGCAGGGAAGTTGATAATGAGAAAGTTATCCGCAATCAATAAGGTATCGAATCGAGTCCAGAAAAATTCAACTAATAGGAGTTTAACTGATAACAGCCGCCACTGAAAAAGATTTAAAAAGATTAGGTAGCCGTAGGGTGCGTTCCCTAATGCCACTTCTACCACTCCACCGATGGATTTTTGGGAACGCACCATGCACATTGATTGAAGTTGTCAGATCTGGTAGGGTAGGCTAATCAAATGTAATGGGCTATATTTTCATTTAATTATCGCTTAAGGGTGGGTAACTATCGAATTCTGTTTGAGGTTGAAGAAATCACTTTAGTGATTTATCGTGTTAAACATCGACAAAATATCTACAATTAAATTAAGGAGAAAACAATGATTGAATTACATCCTGAATTCTTAATCAAAAATGGCAAAAAAGAATTTGCTTTTTTAACCTATGAGGAGTGTATGAAAATTAAAGAAATCTTAGAAGACTTAGAGGATTTGGAGTATTTAATACAAGCAAAAGAAGAAGAAAAAGATAGTCAAACTTATTCTCTAGATGAGGTTAAGAAGATGCTAAATATTGATTAATTGCTTGTATCTTGCTTTAATTCCACTATTTCGCAGATGTGAAAAAATAGAGTTCCCCTTGTCTCTCTAAATCTGGCTCGTTTTCCAGAAATGCTAAAGGGTTGACAGGGAAATCCTGCTGTCAACACTTCAAAATCAGGCAGGTCATCGGGAATTTCTTGAAAATTATTGAAATATACTTTTCGACAGTTCTCGTCTATTTCAAACGCTCTCAAAAGCTAATCTAAATCCTCCAATACCGGCAAAAAGATCGATAAATCTCAGTTTTTCGTTTGTCATTGCAAAATTATGACCCCAGAGATAGCCAAAGTAGCGTTTGCTGAAAAAGTTTGTTGGTGGGGACAGATTTTGGAGTGTCGGGTGTCGGTAGTCGATACCAAATTAGGTTACACTTTATCTTGAGAAAGGCTATCACCAGCGATGGTATATTTTGGCCATAGTATAGCTCGTTAGTTTAGATTTGTTCAATTGGAGAAATAAGATTAGATAAAATTTCGTTCCATTTTAATTTATGAATAGTTTGTAATTCCGAATCTATTTCAATTAGATGGGAATAGCTATTGACAAATTCTTCTGGAGATGATATCAGTCTCAGATAATATTTAATTGTCGGTATAACACCATTGGTGATTATTTGACAACCATCGTTGTTTTTGATAGTTTGAATCTCGGACATGATTAACTCCACTTCTGTGGGTTTAACATCAAAAGATGATAGGATATAATATCTTCTCGGATTAAATTTAATAATTTTATCTTTGGCAATTCGGAGAATTTGTAAATCAATGTACTTATCATGCTTAATTTCAATAACTTCTACTAATTGTTTATTTTTATCAAAAATCTCAATATCTCCTGCACTACCAGAAGTTAAATCAGAAGCTGTGTGACTGCCTAGAGGTTTTAATATGCAGGATTTGTATCTTTCTACTTCTATAATTAACCTTTGATAAATTGCATATAGTGCTAAAACAGGTAATTTGGAAGCTCCGCGAGTTTGATAATTGAAACTAAAATGATTTTCTAGGCAACTGCTCAAAGTGTTGATATCAAAAGGTTCAGGATTATCTATCTTCAAAATTTTAATCTTTTGGGTCTGGATAATCTGATTAACTTGATGAAGTAAAAGCCTTAAAATAACTTCAGCTTGTTGAGGATTAGTTTCAATAAAATCAATTAAACCCAGAAAAGCATCTTTGGTTTTTTGATTACTAATTTTACCTTGATAATCTAAAGTATAGGGAAAGGGTTGTTCTAAAGAACGAGTTAGCCAGCCACTTTCTGCCATAGCTGGTAATCCCAATTGTTTCAAGGTGGGAGTAATATACTGAGTATCAATAGTTCTTCCTGAAAATCCTCCGGGTAAATTAGTTTGATGGTATCTAATATCTTGATTAGGACAGAGAATTTTATGAACTAATAAAGTTATTAAAACTGTATAAACTCCCTTTTGTTTTGAGCAATTAGTAGCAATTTGTTGGATATAGTTTTGATAGGGTTGAGGGAGCAGTGGTTGCCGATCATCTAAATTTAAGCATTGGTCGTAAATTTCTAATAACTTGTCTTTATGGTTCATAAAATCTAATCCGATAATTTCCAATTGAATATTCTGACCAGAAAAAGAAAACTCCTTTAAGGATACTCTAGAATTGGTTTCAAAAATATGTTTCTTAATGGCAATAGCCAACTCTTGAATCATGGGAATACAAACCGAATTACCCACCTGTTTATAAGACTCAGCTAAGTTAGGATGAATTTGAAAACTATCGGGAAACTTCATCAGTCGATAGCATTCTTGGATAGTTAATTTACGCACCTGATCTTGTTCGGGTATATAAATAAAAAAACGTCCAGATGTTTCCTGAGATGGTATAGTGGGATGTACTCCATCGATCGAATAAATTCGGTTAGGTTGATGATGAACCCGGGATAAATGTTCTGTATTTGGTCTGATACCTTTTTTCCAGATACTTTTATTGCGATACCCGACAAAAATTAATCCTGATGGTTGTAAGGTAGGATTATCAATGAGAGTATATTCTTTTTTATCTAAGTATTCAAAATTGCCTTGAGGAGACAGAAAATCCCGTAACTTAGGTATTGGTGAAGTATATTTTAATGAGTTGAAATTAAATTTTTTATTTTGGGTAGCAATAATAATAATTCTTTCTCGATTTTGCGGCACACCAAAATCCTTGGCATTTAAGAGCTTATAATCAACTAAATAACCCAGTTCTTCCAAAGAACGCAAAATAATATCTAAGTTTTTGCCTTTGTCGAGGTGAATTAGGTGTTTAACATTTTCCAGAAGAATTATTTTCGGCTTTTTTAATTCGACTATTTCGCAGATGTGAAAAAATAGAGTTCCCCTTGTATCTCTAAATCCAGCTCGTTTTCCAGAAATGCTAAAGGGTTGACAGGGAAATCCTGCTGTCAACACTTCAAAATCAGGTAGGTCATGGATAGCAATTTTCCTAATATCTTGATCGGGAATTTCTTGAAAATTATTGAAATATACTTTTCGACAGTTATCGTCTATTTCACAAGAATATACACAGTCATAACCAACGCTCTCAAAAGCTAATCTAAATCCTCCAATACCAGCAAAAAGATCGATAAATCTCAGTTTTTCGTTTGTCATTGCAAAATTATGACACCAGAGATAGCCAAAGTAAATACATCCTAATTTTAG
This sequence comes from Microcystis aeruginosa W13-11, assembly GCA_009995705.1. Lineage (GTDB taxonomy): Bacteria > Cyanobacteriota > Cyanobacteriia > Cyanobacteriales > Microcystaceae > Microcystis > Microcystis aeruginosa_F. Next base: position 9,947 of record JAADBR010000024.1, on the reverse strand, counting down.
CAAATGTTCCGACTTATGCAGCAATAAAAACTGTAGTCTAGATAATTAAGATTAATATGCCCCGATATAATCAATTTGGAGATACTGGATTAGGGATAATTGAGGACAAACTCGCACAATTTCGGTTTCAGACTTCTGCGGCTTTTTCTTGCTCAATCTCGGTCTCCAATTCTTGACGTAATTCTTCTAGAGAAGTGGTGGCAGCTGTCTGAGATAATCTTTCTTTTGACCAATTTAAGGCCCGAAAAAGTCGTTGAGCATTAGCTGGAGAGCGCAAAAGATAAACTTCTTCTAATAAAGCGGATAATTCGTCAGCAGCAATCAAGGCCACATCATGATGACCCTGACGTTGGACAATAACGATCGAGTTTCCCAGTTCTACTTGTTCTAAAACCTGAATAAAATGTTCTTGTGCTTAGGTATAGCTAGTATAGGTGGTGGGGATGGCCATTAATCAACTCCGCAGTCAAAAAATTAATCATTGGGTGCGTTAACAAAGCGTAACGCACCCCAAAGAAATTACACCGAAGTTAAGGTTTTCTCCGCGCTAATTTGCGCTTCGGGACTATCCGCTTCCGAGGGGGGAACCACTTGCCAGAATTGACCGAGATAGCTATCCCAATTAGCTAAAATTAACTTACCGTTGGGGCTATTAGTGCGTTCTACATGGGCCTCAATTAAAGATTTTAACTGTTCGGTGCCGGCAGCCGTGCCAACCCGTTGAATCTTGACAATTTCGGGGTTAAGTTTCTCTGGTAGGGACGGATCAAGAATATAAGCTAATCCTCCCGTCATCCCGGCGCCGACGTTACGACCGACGGAACCAAGCACGACAATTACCCCACCGGTCATATATTCACAGAGGTGATCCCCGGCCCCTTCGATAACTGCTTTCGCGGTGGAATTGCGGACAGCAAAACGTTCACCAGCGCGACCATTCGCGTATAATACCCCACCGGTGGCCCCGTAGAGACAGGTATTACCGATAATAGCGTTATCTTCGGGCTGATAATTGGCATTTTGGGGCGGTAAGATGACAATTTCGCCACCGTAGATGCCTTTACCCACATAATCGTTAGCTTCTCCCTCTAAATGGAGATTGACACCGGGTAAATTAAATGCTCCGAAACTTTGACCAGCCGCACCCTGGAAATTGAGCTTAATTTCGCCTTCAAAGCCATCATTACCGTATTTTTGGGCAATTACCCCCGCAATTCTCGCCCCCACAGAGCGATCGGTATTGACAATCCTGTAGGTTTTGCTGACGGTTCCCTGTTGCTCGATCGCCTGTTTAATCTCGCTATCTGCTAGAATCTCGTCATCGAGAACAGCACCGTTACTATGTACTTCCTCGTGCTGCAACCAAGAGCGATCGCTGCGGCCATCGGGTAAATTCAACAAACAATCGAGATTGAGGGATGCTGTCTTAGTTAAACGAGCATCGGAGCGCACTTTTAACAGATCCGACCGGCCAATCACCTCATTTAAACTGTGATAGCCTAATTTCGCCAATAATTGCCGCGTTTCCTCAGCCACCAAAGTGAAGAAATTGACCACATGAGCGGGAATTCCTGGAAAACGAGCTCGCAGACGTTCCTGTTGGGTAGCGACTCCCACCGGACAATTATTCGTGTGACAGACGCGGGCCATGATACACCCCTCGGCAATCATCGAAATGGAACCAAAACCGAATTCCTCCGCACCCATGAGAGCAGCCATGAGGATATCCCAACCGGTTTTTAGTCCTCCATCTGCACGCAAAATCACCCGATGACGCAGTTGATTTTCCATTAACATCCGATGCACTTCCGTTACTCCCAATTCCCAGGGACTACCCGCGTGTTTAATCGAACTTAGGGGTGATGCACCTGTACCACCATCGTGACCGGAAATCTGGATAATATCAGCGTTAGCTTTGGCAACTCCGGCCGCAATTGTGCCGATACCGATCTCGGCCACTAATTTGACGGAAACTTTGGCCCGGGGGTTAATTTGGTGTAAATCGTAGATTAATTGCGCTAAATCTTCGATCGAGTAGATATCGTGGTGAGGAGGGGGAGAAATCAAGGTAACACCCGGTTTTGAGCGCCGTAACATGGCAATATAGGGACTGACTTTTTTCCCAGGTAATTGACCTCCTTCTCCCGGTTTTGCTCCTTGGGCCATTTTAATCTCTAGCTGTTTTCCACTCATTAAGTATTCGGGAGTGACTCCAAAACGTCCCGAAGCTATCTGTTTAATAGCAGAATTGGCCGTATCACCGTTTTTTAAGCCGTTTAGATGGGGCATAGTCACGGAGTGTCCTTCTACATCCACATCGCTTAAGCTGGTGTAGCGGATCGGATCTTCTCCCCCTTCTCCGGAATTGGACTTACCTCCGATACGATTCATGGCGATCGCTAGGGTTTCGTGTGCTTCCCGGCCCAAGGCACCGAGGGACATTCCCCCTGTGCAGAAGCGTTGCAGGATACTTTCGATCGATTCTACTTCTTCGATGGCAATTGAGGCTCGATCGCTGTTAAATTCTAATAAATCGCGCAATGCAGTAACGGGTCTTTGCTGCAAGATTTGGCGATAGGTTTCGTAATGGTCGTATCCCTGTCCGTTGGAGTGAGCGGCCACGGCTTTATGGAGTGCTTTCGCCATTTCTGGGGAATTCATGTGATATTCTCCCCCCGGACGGTAGTTGACAAAACCGTAGTTTTCTAGTTTTTTAGCGGTAAGATTGGGGAAAGCTTTGCTGTGGAATGCGATCGCTTCTTGGGCCACTTCAGCAATGCTTAAACCCCCGACGCGACTGGTAGTACCGTTAAAAGCTAGTTTAACTAAATCTGCCGATAATCCGATCGCCTCGAAAATTTGCGCCCCATGGTAGGAAGATAGGAGAGAAATACCCATTTTCGAGAGGATTTTCAGTAATCCTGCTTCTACGGATTTGCGGTAATTAATTAGGGCTTTTTCGAGACTAATAGCTTCTAATTTGCCGTTTTCCATCAATTTCTGGGTTTTTGGCTCGATCCACCACTGGGCGATCGTTTGCAAGGCAAGATAGGGACAAACTGCGGAAGCACCATAACCAATTAGACAAGCGAAGTGATGGGTACTCCAACATTGGGCCGTATCGATCACAATCGAAGCTTTTAAACGCAAGTGTGAGCGAATCAGGTGATGATGGACCGCCCCAACTGCCAATAAAGGGGGAATATAGCTAGTTTTTTCGTCAATAGGAGCAGTTCTGTCACTGAGAATTAAAATTTCTGCTCCCGATGCTACTTTCTTGGCGGCCTCAGCGCACAAATTAGCGATCGCTGTTTCTAATCCCCCCGGTCCGGTGGTCAGATCATAAAGGGTAGAAAGTTCGGCTGTTTTGTAGCTAGAGGTTTTAACTTTGGCTAATTCCGCATTATTAAGCAGGGGAGAGTCTAATTTCAGTAAATGTGCGTCATCAACCCCCAATTTAAGGATATTACCCCGTCGTCCCAGATACATAGTCAAGGACATGACTAAACTTTCCCGTAAAGGATCGATGGGAGGGTTAGTAACTTGGGCAAAACGTTGTTTAAAGTAATCGTAGAGAAGATGGGGTTTACTGGAGAGGACTGCTAGGGGAGTGTCATCACCCATACAGAAAGTCGGTTCTTTTCCCTGTTCTGCCATGGGAACGATAATCAGATCCACATCTTCGGATGTGTAACCGAAAGCGGTTTGCAGGGGAAGGAGATTGCTGGGAGCGGGAATGTTGATCGCTGTTTCTTTGTCAATCAAGGTGCGTTGGGATTGCACCCATTCACCGTAGGGATTAGCTCGGGCAATTTCCTGTTTAATCGACCAATTACGCTTAATTTCGCCCTTTTCTAGGTCAACTGCGATCATTTGACCGGGGCCGAGACGACCTTTTTCCATAATGGTGGTTTCATCGAGGGGAATAGTTCCCGCTTCCGAGGAAACGACGATATAACCGTTGTTAGTAATGCTATAACGGGCCGGTCGCAAACCGTTGCGATCCAAACAAGCGCCGACGATTCCCCCGTCACTAAATACCAGTAAAGCCGGACCGTCCCAGGGTTCCTGTAAACCGCTATAGTATTCGTAAAAGTCGATAATTTCGGGATAATTCTGTAAATCTGGCTGATTATTGTAGGCCTCCGGCACTAGGATCATAGCCGCTTCTAGGGGACTGCGACCAGTTCTCACCAATAATTCTAGGGCGCTATCGAGGTTATAGGAGTCGCTGTTAGCGGGGTTAACAATGGGGGTCAGGGATTGTAATTCTTCGTGGATCCAACCTTCCGTTTCTAAAGCGGGTTCCCTGGCCGACATCCAGTTAATATTCCCCAAAAGGGTGTTAATTTCGCCGTTATGACCTAATAAGCGCATCGGTTGAGCGAGGGGCCATTTCGGTTGGGTATTGGTGCTAAAACGTCGGTGATAAATAGCAAATTGACTACTATAGGCGGGATTTTGCAGGTCTAGATAAAATTCTCGCAGGATTTCGCCCCGTACCATGCCTTTATAGACAAGGGTGCGACAGGAAAAGGAACAGAAATAGAAATCATCGGCCAGTTGCTTACCCACTTCAGAACGGGCAATATAGAGTAGGCGATCGAATTGAGAACCAGCTAAATCGGGGGAAGTAACCAGAATTTGCTCGACGTAGGGTTGATTTTCCCTTGCTTGTCTTCCGAGGACTTCGGGACGGACGGGAACAGCACGCCAACCTAAAATCTTAATATTATATTTATTGACAATTTCCTCGATGTGTGCTTTAGCGTCGGCTCGTTCTTGGGCCGCTTGGGGAAGAAAAACCATACCCACCCCTAGACGTTCAGATTCTGGCATATTTAAGCCATGTTCGGTGAACCAAGGAGCGAGGACATCTCTGGGGATAGCGGTCATCATACCGGAACCGTCACCGGAATCCTGATCGGCGCTGCAGCCTCCTCGGTGTTCCAAACAACCTAAGGCTAAAAGGGCCTGTTCAATCAGTTGATGGCTACCAGAACCGCGCACATCGGCAATAAAACCGACTCCGCAAGCGTCCCGTTCCTCTACGAGCCATCGGGGACCCCAATGGGGATCGATTTGGTGTATATTGTCGATTTTTAGGTTATTTTGTTGCGCCATAGCAGTTATCCTTAGGGTCGTTGTCTAGAAGGGTGGAATAGTTGGTCTGCTGAAAGGGTCAATCTAGAATAGAATTTTTTTTGATCTTGCCGTTTCGATTGTCGCTGATTTTTCCTAATTTTTGCCTGTTGCCATCTTTATCTTGGCCAGTCTGAGGAATCACAGGTGATCTACCATGATATAGTAGCTCTCAGGAATTGTCACCGAAAATCCCCCAGGAAGGATGGGGGGGAGAAACCTTGTTAGGTGCTTATTTTGGCAGAATATTGTCAGATTATAAATATTATTGGAGCAATGGGGTCAAATTCAGCACAAGACTTTCCCTAAAGAGGCAGGTAAATCGGCCAATTTTTCCACCACTGTCACCCCAGCTTCTTGAAAATGACGTAGGCTATCTTTTCTGGTATTCTTGGCGGCAACAGAGTAGGAAAGTTGGTTAGAAATAATTGTTTCTGTATCGCCGAAATTGGTTTCAATCGCTGCATTTAACCCCACAAGATAGGCAATCACTGGTTTTTCAATTGCCGAGGCAATATATTTGGCTGCCTCGATTTCGGCCTTTCCTCCCACCTGACTAACGAGGAGAATCGCCTCGGTATTTTCATCTTCCTCAAAAACCTGCAACCATTGGGACAAATTTGAGCCAATAATGCCGTCAGTCCCCAAATTTACCGCCATAGATTCACCATACCCGGCTGCTGTTAAAGTTTTCGCCACTTCATCTCCCAAGCGATCGCCGCGGGTGATCAGACCGATTGTCCCCGATTGATAAAAACTGGGTTCACAAATACCCAACCAAAGATAATTGGGAATAATTACACCCTGGCTGCCCGGTCCGAGAATTAATGTTCCGGTGGTACTAGCTATCTTTAATAATTCCACCAGATCCAAGGGGGGAACTCCGGGGGTGACGATAATTAATTGGGGAATGGCTGCTGCGATCGCTTCTAGGGCCGCATCTAGGACTTGATTGGGGGGAACTAAAATTAAACTGGTGTTGATTTCTCCTGTTTCAGCAACGGCCTCGGCTACTAGATCAAACACTGGTATATCTGCGATTATCCCACCACCGCAGCCACTAGCCACCCCCGCCACTAAACAGGTTCCCTGGTTTTTCAATCTTGCCGCATAATATTTGCCTAGGGGTCGATCGATCCCTTGCATAATTATCTGATCTTTATCTGTCCATTTCATATATTAATTGTTGGGAGTTGTTTCAGTGATTAGTAAACAGTAAACAGTAATCAGTAAACAGTCATCAGTGAACAGTAATCAGCTAAGGTTTTAGATTCGTCCCTTGTGAACTGAAAACTCACATCTGATCACTGATTCTAGGCTAATTTAATGGCTGCAGTGACCACCTCTTCTAAAGACTCTAACCAATGAAAGTTAACATCAGCTAAACTCTGACTGAGATCGAGCGCTTGGTTGTCAGCTAGGACGCGAAAAATTATTTGTGGTGGGGTGGGATTGAGAAAAGATCGAGGTTCCAAGGTTTGTCTTTCCTGTCGGGTGGCCCGGATCGTTCTTTCGCCGCTGCCCCGGCTGGGTGATAATGGGCTATAACTGCGGTAGTAATTGCTAATAGTCTCGATCGCTTTTTGGCCAAAGTCGGGATAACTGATAATATCAACGATAATCACTTTTAAATTAGGCAATAGTTGGAATTGTTGCAGACCAGCCTCTATTTGCTCGTTTAATTGCTCTAATTCTAGTCTTTCCTCCAGTATAAGCCAAGCTGCTAGTTTTGCTCCCTTGCTGACTAAGGCATCCCAGACAGTGGACATCAAACCCTGGCCATTACTGATCACGGCTATTTGGCCAGTTTGATCAATTATCGACCAAGGGGATTGTAATTGGGGAGGGGTCAAGGCCAGAAGATCGAGATGTCTAGCTAAAGCGGCATCATTAACACTTATTTTGCCATCTAGGGCCATCACTTCCCCAGTTTCCTTGATACCCAAGGGATTAATCTCGATAATATCGAGATCTTTGCTGACAAAGAGACTATACATTTTTTCGAGAATTTGACTGATAGACTCAATCAAAGACCCTCTTAAACCCATAGATACGGCTAATTGCCGACAGAGATAGGGGGAAAATCTCTCTTCAATGACCACTTTTTGCATGGTTTCCAGTAAACTGTCCACATCCATTCCCCCTTGACTCGCACCCAGTAAAACTGGTCTTTGCAGATGATAATCGAGTAAAATCGCTAAAAATATCTCTTGTTGCGGATTGTAACGGGCTTCTGCTAGGATTACCTCTGGATATTCTCCGGCGATCGGTAAATGAAAGATAGCATGGGCAGCAGCGATCGCATCAATGGTATTAGCGACAAATCTCACTCCTCCTGCTTTTCCCCGGCCTCCCGTGCGTACCTGGGACTTCAGCACGATAGGATAGGGAATGTTTAATCTTTTCAGTCCCCCCGGTTCCTGGATTGGTTGGGACGGTAAAATGGGGATGCCGACTTGAGCAAATATTTCCTTGGCTTGGTATTCGAGTAAATCCATAATTGATTAGTTGATAAAGTGGCGATTCTCTCTTTGCTCGTTTCGCTAGCTGGGGGACTATGAAGATTATTTTAGCAACAGCATCCGGTTTGCGGGTGATCAGGGAGAATATTTTTGGTTGATAGGGGTGGGGAACTGATCGTGATGGCAATCTCGATCGCAAAACTTACAGTTAATTCGATCGGGTGATTTTTTTTGATAGGATTGAACCTATAATTCTTCCATAAATAGTTATTGTTCCTCATTGACCGTGCCAAACTAGGAACTGCGGACAAATCAAGAGTTTTGGCGTTTCAATAGACCAAATAAACTAATAACTGGCAATTACTCGCAAATCTCAGTTATTTTTTGCTAAAATTCTCCTTTTTCCTGCATTTTCTTGCTTGGAAACAAACTTTTTTCCGCTTTCGTCTCTATCTTTCAATTCGCTCCCACTAGGAAACTCAAGGGTAAGATGCTATATTTTCAAAAGCAGGGTCGTCATCATCCTCTGATCCTATTAACAATGCTTTTAAGTGCTTCTTTCGTTGTAGTCTCCCTTTCCTTGACTCCTGCGATCGCACGTCAATTCGCGCCAATTAACCCGATTAAACCGATTTCTTTGGGGAATGACCGATTAATTCCTGCCGGCACAGATATCCCTGTAAAATACGAGCAAGGGGGAAAAATTCTTTTAACCAAACAAGAAACTTTTTCTCTATCTCTAACCGTAACCGATAATATCAAAAATTCCCAGGGACAGACAATTATTCCCGATGGTAGTCAGATTATCGGAGAAATTAAACCCGATGGTCAAGGTTCGCGTTTTCTATCCCAGAAAATCTTTTTAAAAACCTGTCAACCCCAAGAAAAATCTATTGATGCTATTTCGTCAGTTTTCACTCGTCTAGAAAGGCTAATTAAAGGAGTTAACCCCGATAAGATTATTCAGGGTGCAGTATTAGGGAAATCCGCCGCTTCTATTCTCGCTTCCTTTACTTCTGACCAACCGGTTAGCGAGATTATACGAGGAGGAGGATTAGAAGTATTAGCCGGGTGGTTATTACGAGGAGAATCGGTGGAATTATTGTCAATTAACCCCAAGGAAGATTTAAAATTAACCCTTCGTTCTGATTTTACCGGTCAGTAAGCTTAAAAAAAGCAGGTGTGTTAGTTATTAATCTAACATACCTGCTATCGAGACTAAGCGGCGTTTTGCCGATACCATTCAATGGTTTTTTGCAAACCTTCTATAAATTCCATTTGAGCAACAAAACCGAATTTTTCTTGAGCGCGGGTTGTATCTAAACAGCGTCGCGGTTGACCATTCGGTTTATCTATGTCCCAAACAATTTCGCCATCAAAACCCATTAAATCACAGATTAATTCCACTAAATCTTTGATAGAAATCTCATAATTTGTACCAAGATTAACCGGATCTGATTCATTATAGAATTGACTGGCCATGACAATGCCTCGCGCTGCATCGCTGGAGTAGAGAAACTCCCGGGTTGGACTACCATCTCCCCAGACAGGAAGTTGTTTATCCCCCCGTTGTTGTGCCTCATAAACCTTGCGAATTAAAGCAGGAATTACATGGGAACTACCCGGATCAAAATTATCCTCTGGCCCGTATAAATTCACAGGTAAAAGATAAATTCCGTTGAAACCATACTGCAAACGATAGGACTCTAATTGTACCAATAAAGCCTTTTTAGCGATACCATAGGGCGCATTGGTTTCTTCGGGATATCCTGACCATAAATCGTCTTCATGGAAAGGTACTGGAGTAAATTTTGGATAGGCACAAATTGTCCCCACACAGACAAATTTTTGCACTCCTGCTAGATAGGCAGCGTGAATTAATTGGGTTCCCATCATCAAATTATCATAGAATAATTCGGCGGGTTTTTCCCGATTAAGACCGATACCTCCCACATGGGCAGCCAAATGGATAATTAAATCTTCTTCGTTGGCTAAACGTTGACAGTTTTCCCAAACTCTTAAATCACAATCTTTAGACCGAGGAATTGTAATTTTTTCGGGATCTGCACCCGCTGCAATTAATTGATTAACTACTTGCCGACCTAAAAATCCGGCCCCCCCGGTGACGACGATTCTTTGTTCGCTTAAATTCAGCATATTTTCACCTCTTTAATCCAAAGTTGTCATCGAACGATGGCGAAGATAAGCCAAATCTTTTAATAACTGTTGGCTATCACTACCGTTATTAAGATTAATCCCCAAAGCCGCTAAATCCGCATCTACCATTAACTTTACCAGTCCCTCGAACGTTACCGACGGCTGCCAACCTAATTTCTCTCTGGC
>JAADBR010000023.1 GCA_009995705.1 Microcystis aeruginosa W13-11 | reverse complement strand
CTTCCGCCAGGCTTTGGCCTGTGTCCATCACCCCTTGAATACGGTTGTCTCTCTTATCCCTACTGCTGATTTTTCTCTCTTTGTCAACCCCTAGACCTGAATATTTACACTTTTATTTTAATGTTATTAGATTTTAAATCTTCCCTCAAACAAATAAAGTAATAGTATTCAGTTTTTTCTCCTGCACAAACAATCAAAAATGTTTCCCTTGGCTGTCTCTTGTTAGCTTAACGTTTTAAATAACTATAATTACCATCTTTTTTAGCCATAATAATCACCGATAACTTTGCTTAAATCACCAATAAAAGGTATGGCACCATAGCGACCTTGAATATAATCTTGTTCAAAGGAAGCATTATTATCAATATCAAATTCGACTAGAGAATATAAATCCGTTGCTTCTTGGCGATTTTTTTCGGTAAACCAGATTTGATCTCTTCTAAACGGTTGATTACTAAGTAAATTAACATCATGAGTAGCAAAAATAAGTTGAGCATTTTTAGGGTTTGTTTGTTGAGAGTTAAATAATCCAATAATTGCTATTGCCATTAAGGGATGCAGTAGGGAATCCAGTTCATCAATTATTAATACCTCACTTGCTTTTAAAACCGATCAAATAGGTGCTAATAAAGCAAATAATTTCTGAGTGCCACGCGACTCATGTTTATTCAGTTGAAAGCTTTCTAAACCGATTACCTTTCCCTCTAAATCATACTTTTCATGATAGGTTTCAATGGAGTTGTAAACTGTATCTGGAATATCCTTATGAAAATTATCTAGGGGTTTCCGTCCCACTTCTATACTCATATCCTTGATACTCAAATCTAATTTTTTAATTAAGGAGACGATTTCATTTTTAAGATTTTGCTCTCTAGAAAGATAGTCAATAGATAGCTGTCTTAAATTTTCAAGTTGCGAACCCGATATAATCTTTAACCTACTAACCCAGAGTAAAATCTTACCTGCCAACGGCTCATTGAACTGAGCGGCAATCGATAGAAATAAGGTATTTTTTTTAGTTAAATCTTTGACATCTTTGCCCTTCATCAGACTTTTACTATATTTAATTTTATCTTTTTCACGACTAAATATATTAGTTTTACGAGTTTTGGGCGTGCAAGATAACCCCTCAGAAATTACTCGCTCTTGAGTGACTTCAAAGCTATATTCATAGGTCTTATTATCTAGATAAAAAACTATCTTAAAAAAAGAAGGTTTATCTTCGGTTTCAGAACTTAATCGAAATTTTTCTAAATCTATCTTATCTGTAATTTGTAATTTCGAGGAATTAATGACAAAACTTTGCATAAAATATAAGGACAGAATCAAATTACTCTTACCACTAGCATTTGCTCCATAAATAGCAGCACTTTTTAGTAAACTAAAATTCTGATTAACCTTAAAAACATTATTTTTATCAAGCTCATCATTATCTGCTGCTTCATCTGCAGCCACCATACTGAGAGTAACTACATCCTTAAAAGACCGATAATTACCGACACTAAATTCGATGAGCATTACATACTAACCCTAAAAGTCTCTGGGGAATTGATGAAGACTATGCTTTTATGATAGGCAATTTGTCAACATCTAAAAGGAAATTTTTCTCAGGTGTGTTAGCGTCATGTAACACACCCGACATCTCTACATTTATTTATATTTGTGTGATGGTGACATCAACAGTTTTAACCGTAGTTCCCAAACTGGATAGAGGAGGTTGAATTTCCTGTTCATTACCCACCACAAGAGTCACAATTTGATTCGGTTGTAGATATTGTTGGGCCACTCGTTGAATATCGGCAATTGTCACCCCTTTTACCGCTTGTTGATAACGGAAGATAAAATCTTGGGGATAACCATAGTATTCATAGGTCATCAATCGCGATAAATTTTGACCAGGTTTCTCAAACTTAAAAACAAAAGAATTGAGAATAGCATTTTTAGCATCTTCTAATTCTTTGGCAGTAACGGGTTGATTGCGAAGGCGCTCGATTTCGCCTAAAATTGCCTTAATAAAAGGCACGGTAGCATCGGTGCGAGTTTGACCTCCGGCAATAAATAAACCGGGATAATCATAACGACTATTCCAGACACCATAGACAGAATAAGCTAATCCTTGACGGGAGCGCACTTCATTAAATAAACGACCACCAAAACCGCTTAAAATTTCATTTAATACCGTTAAAGTGGGATAGTCGGGACTATCTAACCGACCCCCAAGATGACCTAATAAAACTGTACTCTGGTTTAATTGAGGTTGATTGACAACAAAGACACCTTGAAGATTTTTTTGGGTTGCCGAAGGGGTGACAATTTTAGTGGCAGTGGCGGGATTTTTCCAATCGCTAAAAGTCTTATTGATTAATGCTTTCATCGACTGAGAATCAAAATCACCGACAATTCCTAAAATTATTTGGTCAGGACGGACATAGGTACGATAAAAATCGATTAAATCCTGACGGTTAATATTAGCTAAAGTGCTATATTCTACAGTACGAGCGTAGGGGCTATTATCACCATAGACTAGCTTTTTAAACTCCCGACTAGCAATATCACTGGGATCATCATTACGTCGAGCAATTGCTCCTTTTTCCTGAACTTTGGCTAATTCTACCCTCTGATTTTCAAAAGCTGGGGAACGCAAAACCTCAGCAAAGAGATTAAAAACTGTTTCTAAATCTTCACTAAGAGTGCTAAAACTAGCAGTTCCATTGTTAAGATCGATCGAGGTTTCTACTAGGGATGCTCTTTGTTCTAATAACTGATTTAAGACATTAGAAGGATGTTTTTCCGTACCACCACTACGCAGTACGGTTCCAGTAATATCGGCTAATCCGACTTTTTCCCCGGATTCTAATCTTCCTCCCGTCCGAATCATCGCCGTACCACTTACTAAAGGTAAGCTCCGATCCTCCACTAAATAAACCACCATCCCATTATCTAGTTGATAGCGCTCGTATTGGGGAACTGTGACTTCAGGAAGGGGAGGAAAAGTTAAATCGGTAAAATGTCGCGGGGTTTGGGCAATTGCCGGGGAACGAAAAGCTAGGACACCTATCAGGGTGATCAGGATTAAACCTAGCCATTGTAAGCGTTTTTTCATGATTTGAGTCGAAATTATTGAGAGGAATAGATAAGAGGGAGCAAAAGGCAAACCTGGCCGCTTTTTGCTTTTTACGGTAGTCCTCAAGAAGTAATGATGATAGAATAGTCGCTAAAAATCAAGTGTCTCTCCGCCATGCCTAATTGTCCAAAATTGCCTACGGATCGGGGAGATATAGTATCTTATCCATCACTATAATTCCTCTTTGGATTTATCACTACTTGTTTAGCACCACCAATTTCAATCAGATTCTTGAGTATTTTTCGTTCCCCCTACAAACCCATTCTAAACTAGAGGTAGGCATTGCTGCTTTGGCAGCGCCCTGAGCATTCAAACTCTCGAACTAGCTTTTACAGAGACTCGCTCCATCGACGCGCTGATATTCTTGGATTCTCGTAGCCCATGATCCTAACTTATTTGTTACTATATCTCAACTTCCCCCGTACATATCTACTACAATAGCCGAAAACCCTTATCCATCAATGGATGCACCCATTAACTTTTCTTAATGTATCCATGTAATGCCATTTTTCTTTAGGTGTGATATAGATAATGTACTGGGCATGAGTGACTTTTTTAACTAGCCATCTCTGCCCCTAGTTTAGAAAATTGGCATAATTTGTAATATTTAAAAAGAGAAGATTTGCTGATATATAAAGATAAAAGATATCAGGAAAGAGAACAAGTTTTAAATGACCTTGTGTCCATGACTGAAGCAGAAAGACTATATAGAAAAGATGAGGAATTAAACCTAGATGACAGCAGAGGCTAGGGTTGTTTTAGATGCTTGTATTCTTATTCCTCAGTATTTGCGCGATACTTTATTATCAATTGCTTGGCAAGTTTTATACTCCCCTTACCGATCGAAATTAATTTTAGAAGAAACAACCCGCCATCTGGCTTACTTGAGTTCAAGTGAAAGGGGATGATTATGGAAAAGAACTTATCATTTATTAAAAAATAATCAGTTTTCTGATTTAGACTTAGAGAATTTAATTGACGAAATCAAATCTATGTCTATCAGTCAACAGAAAGCATTAAAAAGCAATCTAACCGTGATTTTATGGCATTTACTAAAATACTTACAAAAACCAGAAGCTGGGCATTAACCCTTTTGGAGCAGCGAGAAAGAATCGAAGAAGATTTAGAAAATAGCCCTAGTCTTAATATTTTTTTAACAGAAGAAAATTTTAAAAAATGCTACAATGGAGAAGGGGAAAAGGCAGCTATTGGAACAGGGATAAACCTAGATAAATTCCCGAAGGATTGCCCATTTACTTTGGCAACAGCCCTGGATTTTGAATTTATTCCTAACCAAACTCAAACCATTTGACTTTTTACCAAAAACCTATTATAACCTAAAAGTGCCTTAGTGTCCAAGTAGTCATGTCCTTACATTTAGTTAATTCTTGCCGTTCGATGCCCATTTCCCCGATCTTCAATCCGGCGGGAGATGATGCGATCGAAAACCGTTCGATCTGGTTCGGTAACACCACCAACCTGATGCAGTTAAACGATGTCCGCTACACCTGGGCGGTGGGTTTATATCAACAAATGCGGGAAAATTTCTGGATCCCGCAACGCTTAGATATCACTCAAGACGTGACTGAATACGGGCATCTTACCGACGAAGAAAGATATGCATATCATGGTATTTTGTCCTATCTAACTTTTCTTGATTCCGTGCAAACCTGTAATATTCCTCACCTAAAAGGTAGCATCACTGCGCCAGAAATTAGTCTTTGTATGGCGGAACAAATTTCTCAAGAGGCCATGCACAATCAAAGTTATCAATACCTAATTGAAACAATTATTCCCTCGGATCGCAGAGGTGAAGTTTATGACTTTTGGCGCACCGATAAAGTTCTCAAAGATCGCTGTCAATTTATCGCTAGTCTCTACCAGCAATACATCGATAAACAAACTACTGAAAGCTATTTTATCGCTCTTCTTGCCGACTATTTGCTGGAGGGTTTGTATTTTTATAACGGGTTAAATAATGAGGTAGCCCACTAGCATCGTGAGGTGTTAGTTAAAACTCGCCAAATTGCTGGGAAGCCCTAAAGCCCTTATGCCAAAGCGAAGTCTGAAAAGATAAGCGTAAAGGAGCGAGAGCAGAAAAAAGTTAAGGGATTTAATAAAAGCCGTAAGGCAGCTATTAAAAACAATGGGTAATCAGCAGCCAAGCCTCTGTTTTAAAGGGGAAGGTTCAACGAACAGAGGGTGAGTATCTTCTTCCGCTTGGTAAATATGCCATAATTATAAATGTAAAAAGTTTTTTACAGATATGGAGACTGGTGTTATTTACAAAGTGCAGAACCTTGAAAACGAAAGAGCGTATGTTGGGTGTACCCGAAATTTTCCATAAAGGATAGGTAAACACTTGTTGCTATCAGGTAGTGGAGACGAATCATTGAGATTTTATCCAGAGTTAAAAAAGTATCCTGAAAAATTTTACTTTCAGATACTAGAGTCTGGAGTAACTCTTTGTCGATTAAGGGAAAGAGAAAGTTATTGGATAAACAAGCTTAACTCTATTGAGTGCGGGTATAACGAATGTCTGTATAGTGGGAATGAAAAAATTTCTTTGATACAAGTCAATGAAATAAAGCTAATCCTCAAGACAGAGAAAACTTAGTTTTCCGTTATTGCAGAGTTTTTTAATATTGATGCCTCTACTATATCTGATATCAATTGTGGAAAAATTTGGTACGATCCATCAATAACCTATCCAATCAGACGCAGCACTGTAAAACGAAAAAAACTCTCTATAGATGAGTTAAGGTTAATTCATAAACTGCTGTCTGACACAAATACGCTCTATCGATTCAAGAAAAGGTTTAAGAAGATAATGGTATGTTCTAGCCCCACTCTGAAAGGATGGGTAGTTGCGTCATCTTTTTCTATAATCTCGCTTCTCGACAGCTAATGTCCGGTAGCGCTGACGTTTTCAAAATGATCAACCGGGACGAATTAAGTCACGTCCGTTTGTATCAGAAACTTATTCCCGAAGCCATGGCAATTTTTCCCCATTCCGTTGAACAAATTTATGAGATGTTCGATAGTGCGGTTAAACACGAATGTCGCTGGACAAATCACATTGTTGGCAACGACATTTTAGGCATTACTGAATACAGTACCGAACAGTACACCAAATACCTCGCTAATATTCGACTGAAAGCGATCGGACTTGAGCCTTTATACAGGGAAGAAAAGTATAATAAAAGTCCCTATAACCATCTGGAACGCTTCTCCGATACCAAAAAAGAAGGTCACACCAAAGCGAACTTTTTTGAAGCAACCGTTACCAGTTATGTCATGTCTTCTGGCTTAAGTGGATGGGATGAAATTTAAAATTTACGCGACAAAAATGACCATGTTTCCTACCATAAAGTGGCAACTTTGTCAATGTTTTTGACAAAACTTAGCAGCATTTAGATAAAAGGAAGAAATTAGCGCTAATTTCTTCCTTTTTTTGCTTAGGTAATCACCCTTTCTCGCCATTTAGCGAGGGGGAATCTCATATTTGTGACCCTCTTTCACTTAGGGTGAGCAGCAGCAGTTATTAAAAGAGGGCGAATTGCCTTCGCCCCTACAATAGTATTTATTATTGTGCCAATGGTAGGGGCCTATGGCGTGGGACCAAAAGTTAGTATAGATATTTCTCCAAAACTGAGATGCCGCCTTGACCGCTCATCAGCAAACATCAGGGAATAAATTCTCTGTCTGATTATTGTCATCGAAATCACATTTAACCCCAACTGACCTGAGAAAATTATAAAATTAGAGTTAACTTTCCCAAGTTGCCCTAGAACAAAAGCGTTAAAAAAACCGAGCAACTGCCGTACATTGCTTAAGAATTAACCAAAGATGACCACTACTGCCGATAAACCGACAAACGATCTCTCAAAAATCTCCATGCGAGATTTAATGATCCAGCTAAAAACATCTCCCGACGGTCTCACCACCAGTGAAGCAAAAAATCGCCTCGATAGCGACGGTTATAACGAGATTGCCGAGAAAAAAGTCAGCCCCCTGCTCAAATTTCTTTCCTACTTTTGGAATCCCTTTTCCTGGATGATCGAAGCGGCGGTAATTTTTTCTGCGATCGTCGGTGATTGGGTGGACTTCGTGATTATCGCCACTCTGCTGGTGGCTAACGGTTTGATCGGCTACTTCGAGGAAAAAACCGCCGGGGATGCGGTGGCTGCCCTGAAAGCGCAACTCGCCCTCAATGCCGATGCCAAAAGAGACGGCATATTTGTCTCCATCCCCGCTAGGGAATTAGTACCAGGAGACGTGATCCGGATCAGGATCGGCGATGTGCTGCCGGCCGATGCTCGACTGCTGCTGGGGGATCCCGTCAAAATCGACCAGGCTGCCTTAACGGGGGAATCCTTACCCGTGGATCGCAGTTCTGGCGAACAAGTGTACTCAGGTTCAGTGGTGAAAAAAGGTCAAGCTGAGGCCATAGTTAACGGGACCGGCAGTAATACCTTTTTTGGTCGTACCGCTAAACTGGTAGCCAGTACCGAAAACGTCAGCCATTTTCAGAAATCAGTCCTCAAAATCGGTGACTTTCTCATCGTCATTGCCCTGATTTTAATCGCTATTATCGTTGTTTACCGTCTTTATAACGGTATTGTCGATAAACAGGGGGTAGAAGTAGTCCGCTTGCTGAAATTCTGCCTCGTTCTCACCATTGCTTCTGTTCCCGTCGCCTTGCCCACAGTTCTCTCCGTCAGTATGTCGGTGGGGGCGAAGGCACTAGCGGATAAAAATGCCGTGGTGACACGCTTGGCGGCGATCGAGGAACTAGCGGGCATGAATATGCTCTGTTCTGATAAAACCGGCACTCTCACCCTCAATCAGCTTAGTTTAGGTGATCCCTACACCCTGCCGGGGATCAGTGCCGACGATCTGATCCTCACCGCTTCCCTCGCTTCCCAAACTAGCGATGATGATCCGATCGATAAAACTATTCTCGCCGGTTTAAAAGATGCTACGGTACTCGATCGCTATCAAGTCACCCACTTTACCCCCTTCGATCCCGTCGCTAAACGCACCGAAGCCGATATTACCGCCCCCGATGGTGAGACTTTTAAAACCAGTAAGGGCGCACCGCAGGTAATGCTCGATCTAGCCTACAATAAAGAGGAAATCGAGGGGCTGGTCAATCAAATCATCGAAGATTACGCCCAAAAAGGCTATCGCGCCCTAGGAGTGGCCAAAACCACCCCCCAAGGTCAATGGCAATTCTTGGGCATTATCTCCCTATTTGATCCACCACGGGTTGATTCCCAATTAACCCTACAAACCGCCCTAAAATTAGGGGTTCCCGTCAAGATGATCACGGGGGATCAGGTGTTAATCGCGAAGGAAACCGCCCGACAATTGGGTTTAGGTAACAATATCCTCGATGCCAAAATTTTTCGAGAAGTCCCCCCCAATCAGTTAGGAACCCTCGATGAACAGATTCTCGGTGCCGATGGTTTCGGTCAAGTCTTCCCAGAGGACAAATATCATATTGTCGATGTCTTGCAGAAAACTAATCACATTGTCGGTATGACCGGAGATGGGGTCAATGATGCGCCAGCGCTGAAAAAAGCCGATGCGGGGATTGCGGTTTCCGGGGCGACGGATGCGGCCCGGGCGGCGGCCGATATAGTTCTCCTTACCCCCGGTTTATCGGTAATCGTCGATGCAATTAGGTTAAGTCGTCAGATTTTTGAACGGATGACGAGTTATGTTCTCTACCGGATCGTCGCCACGATTCAGATTCTCGTTTTTACCACTTTGGCGATTCTGTTCTTTAATTCCTACCCGATTACGGCAATTATGATCGTTTTCTTAGCAATTCTTAACGATGGAGCGATCATGACGATCGCCTACGATAATGCCAAGATCTCGAAAGTACCCCAAGCTTGGGATATGCCGAAAGTTCTCACCATCGCCTCGGTTTTGGGAGTGGTCAACGTGATCGCCACTTTTCTGGTGTACTATCTAGCGGGCCGGGTATGGGGAATGACTGCCAACCAGGTGCAAACCTATATTTTCCTCAATATCGCTCTGTTGGGGATGATGACTCTCTATTCGGTACGGGCAAAAGGTCCCTTTTGGTCCTTGGCCCCTGCTCAACCTCTAGCGATCGCTACTGGCATCTCGGTCATCATATCTTCGCTGATTTCGCTGTTCGGAATCCTGATCGCCCCGATCGGTTTTGAGGGGGTGGCAAAAAGCTGGCTCTATGCCCTAGTCTGGTTATTGATTATCGATCGAGTCAAATTGGCTCTCTATTCGATTTTTAATCATCGCAAGGCAGATTTAGGCAACACCTATCAATCCACTTGGGAGAATTTAAAAACTCGATCTTAGTCCCTATCATGGGGAAAACCAAGCTAATCAGACACTTTCCCCAGAAAATCTTTTTGCCGCAAACCCTAATTATGACGATTGCCATCATAATGAATTCTCGCCCCGGCCCATTGCAATTTTTCCTGTAGAGTCTGATAAAAAGAATAGCTTTCCCGCAGGATAATAAATTGGGCGAATTTTTCGGCCTTGGTAACTCCCACCCATTGGCCAGGCCAAATGGAAGTGGCCAAAGCACCATCCATCCAGAGTTTAGTATTTAATTCGTAGTCTCCCAGAGGCCAAATACTGACCAGAGATGCCGGGGGAATGACAATCGGCCGACTGGAAAGACTCAAGGGACAAATCGGGGTGACAGCGATCGCTTCCATGCCGGGGTGTATAATCGGGCCATTAGCGGAAGCGGTGTAACAGGTGGACCCCGTGGGAGTAGCCACTAATAAACCATCTCCTTGGTACTGATCTACTACTTCCCCGTCCACTTCGATTTCGAGGATCGAGGTGGGCATCCTATCGATACTAGCGGGTTTCACACACATCTCATTCAGGGCATAAAATGCCTCGCTCACTGGCTGCGGGTTTCTTTTATCCCCTTCATAGATTCTGGCCGTTAACATCATCCGTTGTTGTACCGCATAGCGATCGGATTGTAAACGCTCCCAGACCGTCTCGGTATCTTGGAAAATCTCAAAGGGTTCCGTTAAAAATCCCAGATGGCCGCCAACATTCACCGCTAAAATCGGAATGTTTTCCTGAGCTAAATAGCGAGCGGCGGCCAAAATGGTTCCATCTCCCCCCAAAACGATGGCAAGGTCGATTTTTCCCGATGCTGAGGCTAAAAATACCGGATAGGGATTATCTTTAAAGCCACTGGGTCCCATTAAAACTTTACACTGACGGGCTTCTAACTGTTTAGCGCATTTTTCCGCCCATGCTTTACTTTGGGGATGGTTGGCCTTATGGGCAATGATCACTTGTTTTAACTGCACAGAGTTGAGACCTTGTTCGGAGGTTCTATTTTTTAACAATAGCAAGACTGGGCAGATCGAGTGACAAGTAAAAAGTAAAAAAGGGGTTGGGGGAAGAACCTCGGCCTGAATGTAGCCAATTTGACAGAATTAATCGATAGATAAGAGTAGGAGGAAGTAACTAGGATAAGCTCACAGGTTTTAGCAATCTTATCCCCTTTTTTCCCTGTAACTGCTGTATCTGTGCGGCTTTTTCCCAATTATCTCCCTCAACACCCCTACCACTTAATTTCCCCGCAAGGTTATAATTGTATTAAGATGTGTAACAATTCTCTGGCAAACTCTTGACAAAGGATAACAAATCTGCGCTCCCAAAAAACAGGAAAGGTTTTATTTCTATGACATTAATTCAAACCGCCCAATTATCCCTAGAAACTTTGGCTTTAGCCTTTTTTAAGCAGACAGAAGGACGCTGGCAATCCCAGAGACGTTATTACACCCTCACCCAAGAAACGGAACCCCAAGAAGTTATCAGCGCCATCGAGATTAAATATTTGCCCCAAGGCAGCGAACCATTAATTCAACTGGCCCGTTCACATAATCTGGAAGATACAACTTTATTAGGTGGCACGGAAGTGACTTGGCAAAGTAATTATCTCCGTCCCCAGAGTAAAAAACCCTCCAACGGTTCCACTATATTCGGTATTTTAGATAATATTCTCTATCGCGATCGGGGATTTGCGACGGATAAACCCGTTAGTGCCATTTATACCTTTCCTAACCCCTCTACTCTCTGTCTGAGAACAGAATACGCCGGTTCTGTCTTTGAAGAAGAAATCAAACTCATCGGTCAACAATATCGCACTCGACAAACTATTATCTCTCGCGCCGGTCAAGAATTGATGATCGGTCAATATCTAGAAAAACGGGTCAATTAGTCAAAAAAATGGTGGCTATTCCCATAATTTTGAATTTTATCCTAGGAATAGGGCTGAAATCAAATCAGCCCTTCCAATAACTTCCCTTTAAACTGGGGTTAAACTGTCTTGATTCTGACTAGCGAGAAACTTCTCTAATTCCGTAATCGCATCGGCATCGACCTTAGTTTGCATCGGACAGAATTTCGGTCCACACATCGAACAAAACTCCGCAGTTTTATAGATATCTGCGGGTAAAGTCTCATCGTGGTATTCCTTAGCGCGATCGGGATCCAAGGATAACTGAAATTGACGATTCCAATCGAAATTATAACGAGCAATGGAGAGTTCGTCGTCACGATCGCGCGCTCCGGGGCGATGACGGGCGATATCTGCGGCATGAGCCGCTATTTTGTAGGCAATTAAGCCATTTCGCACATCTTCAGCGTTGGGTAAACCGAGATGTTCTTTCGGGGTGACATAACATAACATCGCCGTCCCGTACCAACCCGCCAGAGCCGCCCCGATCGCCGAGGTGATATGATCGTAGCCTGGGGCAATATCGGTGACAAGGGGACCGAGAACATAGAAAGGTGCTTCGCTACACTCCTCCATCTGTTTTTTCACATTAAATTCAATTTGGTCCATAGGAACATGGCCCGGTCCTTCCACCATCACCTGTACATCGTGTTCCCAAGCGCGACGCGTCAGTTGGCCGAGAGTTTTCAATTCCGCTAATTGGGCTGCATCGGAAGCATCGTGGGTACAACCGGGACGCAGGGAGTCACCGAGACTAAAAGAAACGTCATAACGCTTGAAAATCTCGATAATTTCGTCGAAATGGGTATAGAGAGGATTTTGCTTGTGGTGGTGTAACATCCACTTAGCAATAATACCACCACCCCGGGAGACAATCCCAGTCAGACGGGTTTTGACTAAAGGCAGGTGTTCGATGAGGATTCCCGCGTGAATCGTCATGTAATCTACCCCTTGCCCGGCGTGTTTTTCGATAATATGCAGGAAATCTTCGGGGGTGAGTTTTTCAATATTGCCATGAACGCTTTCCACCGCTTGATAGATGGGTACAGTACCGATGGGGACAGGAGAAGCATTGATAATCGCGGTGCGAATTTCGTCCAAATTACCGCCACCCGTGGAAAGATCCATCACCGTATCCGCGCCGTATTTGACTGCTAGGTGTAATTTTTCCAGTTCTTCGTTAATATTCGAGGAGTTAGGGGAAGCCCCGATATTAGCATTAACTTTACACTTAGAAGCAATACCGATCGCCATGGGTTCGAGGTTGAGGTGATTGATATTAGCGGGGATAATCAGTCTTCCTCGGGCGATTTCGGCGCGAATCAATTCGGGAGAGAGATTTTCCCGTTTTGCCACATACGTCATCTCTTCGGTAATTATCCCCTGACGGGCGTAGTGCATTTGCGATACATTTGCTTGTCCGCGCCGGGGGGCAACCCATTCTTGTCTCATAAATTTTATTTCCTCTGTAAACAGCTTCCCTACGCTGGAATTACCCAGTCTCAGGTTCTAAGGGTCTTTCTCAGCCTGATTGCCTCAGACACCCCTAGCTATGAGGGTAATTCTATCACTGTTGAGGACTGAGGAGATAAAGCTTAAGATTGTTGTTTGATTAGGAAGTAATACTAAATCCGTTGAGTAACGCACAGAAAACGGGTTTCTCCGAGAAACCCGTTTTCTACTCATGCAAAAGGCAAAGGGGAATAAATAATCAGTTTTTAATAACCGGATTTAGTATGATTACTGTTTACTGTTCACGGTAAAAAACTCCCCACTCCCTTGCTGATTCCGAAAAAAAAGGGCAGGCAAAGGCCCACCCTAGGATTGATGATTAGTCAATCAAACCTTAAACATCGTAGTAGAGAGAGAACTCGTAGGGGTGGGGACGTAAGCGCATCGGGTTAACTTCGTTATCGAGTTTGTAGGTGATCCAGTTTTGGATAAAGTCTTCGGTAAAAACACCAGAATCGGTCAAGAAAGCGTGATCTTTTTCGAGACTTTCTAGAGCCGCTTCTAGAGAACCGGGGGTAGAGGGTATTTTTGACAATTCTTCGGGACTGAGTTCGTAGATATCCACATCGAGAGGTTCTCCCGGTTCAATTTGATTTTTAATCCCATCGATACCAGCACAGAGCATAGCTGCAAAAGCGAGGTAGGGGTTAGAAGTCGCATCAGGACAACGGAATTCTAAACGTTTAGCTTTCGGGTTGCTTCCCGATAAAGGAATCCGAATCGAAGCGGAGCGATTACCTTGGGAGTAGGCCAGGTTTACTGGGGCCTCAAAACCGGGGACGAGACGCTTGTAAGAGTTGGTGGTAGGGTTAGTTAAAGCTAAGAGTGCGGGAGCGTGTTTAAGCAAACCACCGATGTAGTACAGTGCCATTTGGCTGAGTCCGGCGTATTTATCCCCAGCGAACAGGGGTTGACCATCTTTCCAGATAGACTGGTGAACGTGCATCCCAGAACCATTATCACCAAAGATAGGTTTGGGCATAAAGGTGACGGTTTTACCGTATTTCTTCGCCACGTTCTTAATGCAGTATTTGTAGGTCATCAAGTAGTCGGCGGCCCGTACTAGGGTAGAGAATTTAATCCCTAGCTCGTTTTGACCACCAGTAGCGACTTCATGGTGATGTTTTTCGATGGGAACTCCGCAGTCGGCCATGGTTAAGAGCATTTCCGTGCGAATATCTTGAGAGGTGTCGGTGGGACTAACGGGGAAATA
The DNA here is from genome assembly GCA_009995705.1 of Microcystis aeruginosa W13-11. Classification (GTDB taxonomy): domain Bacteria; phylum Cyanobacteriota; class Cyanobacteriia; order Cyanobacteriales; family Microcystaceae; genus Microcystis; species Microcystis aeruginosa_F. The sequence continues at coordinate 24,975 of JAADBR010000023.1, read as the reverse complement.
ACCCTGTTTGTAGGCGGGTTTATAGGCAAGATTTCCGTCTTTTTCCTCTTTACCGCTATTCCAACGACCTTCGACACTATCCATGTAGTAATAGCCGGAGTTGGCGGTTTGGTCAAAACGAGCGCTATCAAAGAGGAAAAATTCCGCTTCTGGTCCAAAATATACGGTATCACCCAAACCGGTAGTGCTAAGATATTTGATCGCTTTTTGAGCAATAGAGCGAGGATCGCGGCTATACCATTCACCAGTTCTCGGTTCTTTGATGCTACAGATCATGCTTAGGGTAGGTTCCTTGTAGAAGGGATCGATCCAAGCGGTAGTAGGATCGGGAACCATGGCCATATCGGATTCGTTAATTGCTTTCCAACCGCGAATACTGGAACCATCGAAGGCAACACCATCGCTGAAAGAGCCTTCATCGATTTGGTCGTAGTAGAACGAGCAATGTTGCCAGATACCAGGCATATCAATAAATTTCAGGTCAATAATCTTAATATTGTCGTCCTGAATCATTTTCAAGACTTCTTGTGGCGTTTCGGGCATGGAAAACTCCTTTGACGTATGGATCGGTTCTTAAGCTTCTCAAAAAACCCATCCTAAACAGTCACTTTCGCAGATTTTGTATTTTTCGATACAAAATCTCTAATCCTAGCTTGAAAAAATCTGTAATTTCCTTGTTCAGGTCGGTAATGGCTCCGAAGGGCAATTTGCCTATCAGCTTCTACTGCCTCTTGCCACACGGAGGTTCGTTTGTGCAAACACGGGCCGTCCGGAGATTTTCTGCTCACTGAAAAGCTTCCAGGGTAATGATTTGGTAGTAGTGGCGTAGCCCTCTTGCTTACCCGGTAGGAAGAGCCTTAAAATATTTATTAATAAAAATAGTTGGAACCCGATCAGTCTTTGAACCCCCTCAGAAAACTGGCGATTTTCTAGTAAAGATATGGTTTTCTCTATCCAGAGATAGTAATCATGTTCCTATAAGTTCGTTTCCATAATTATCTACTTTTACTTAATTTTATCCTCTATCAATATTATTTTGATATTTCAGGAAACCAATCCTCATTTAACGCCTGTTCTATAGTACAAATTGGAGCTAAACTGACTAAATTTTCAGCCATTCCCGATAATTCGATAAAAGAAATACGAGCTTCTTGAAAAGAGTTGTTAAAAATTTCAATCAGATAAGGCTGTAAACTAGGACTATCGGCAATAATTCTTTTTATGGCACGACGAAAATTCCTAATTTCATTTTTCCATCCTCTTTGATTATATTCTAATTCCGATTGCCAGTAAGCTAGTTTCAGCAAATGTTCTAATAAGCGAGTTAAATAACTTTCTAAACTTCGTTTCTCACTTTTCCCCATACTACTAATTTCGTCAATTAAATTCTCTAAATCTAAATCAGAGAACTGATTATTTTCTAAAAAATGAATAGTTTTCTCTATCCAGATATAGTAATCCTGTTCGTATAAGTTCTTTTCCATAATTATTCCCATTATTTTGATATTTCAGGAAACCAATCCTCATTTAACGCCTGTTCTATAGTGCAAATTGGAGCTAAACTGACTAAATTTTCAGCCATTCCCGATAGATCCAGAAATAATTTACGAGCATTTTGATAACAGGGCAAGAAAATTTCCGATAGATAGGGCTTTAAACTGGGACTGTCTTCAATAATTTGTTGAATTCGTAGGCGAAAGTTACGAATTTCATTTTTCCATCCTCTTTGATTATATTCTAATTCCGACTGCCAGTAAACCAGTTTTAGCAAATGTTCTAATAACCGAGTTAAATAACTCTTTAAGCTTTGTCGTTGACTTTTGCCCATGTCGCTAATCTCCTCGATGAGATTATCTAAATCCAACTCAGAAAACTGATGATTTTCTAGTAAAGATATGGTTTTCTCTATCCAGAGATAGTAATCTTTTTCGTATAAATCACTCTTCATTGCTTAATCCTCTCCGAGAAACTCAGGAAACCAATTTTCATCTAAAATTTGGTTGATTGATCCAATAGGTGTAGCACTTAAAAGTCTTTTATCGATTCCAGAACCTTCGACAAATAGATGGCAAGCATCCTCATAACATTGCTCAAGAATCTCGGTGAGATAAGATACTAAGTTTGTATTATAGTTTCCATCCTTTTTGTTGCTAATAATTCTTTTGATTTGAATGCGAAAATTTAAAATCTCTCGTCGCCACTTGTTTTTATTGTAATCGCGCTTAGATTGCCAATAAGTTAATTTAAGTAAATGTTCCAAGAGTTTAGTTAGTAAACTCTCTAACTTCTGACGTTCTCTTCTGGACATATCTTTTATTTCTTCAATTAAATTTTCTAAATCCAACTCAGAAAACTGGCGATTTTCTAGTAAAGATATGGTTTTCTCTAACCAGAGATAGTAATCCTGTTCGTATAAGTTCTTTTCCATAGTCCCTCACCTTAATTAACTATAATCCAACCAAATCATCAATGATTATTATCCTCATATTCAGGAAACCAATCATCATCTAAAGCTTGGGCAAGAGTGAGAATTTTTTCCGTGGGCAAAGTACTGATTTTTACTCCCATTTTTCTAGCTAGGATACGAAGGGCTGACTGATAACATTTATCAAAACTATTCTCTAGATAGGACTTTAAACTTGGATTATCATCAAGAACTTCCCATAAATCAATTCTAAAAATAGTAATTTCTCCTTTCCAGTGATTAGCATTATATTGACGTTCCGATTGCCAATAAGCAAGTTGCAGCAAATGTTGGATTATTCTAGTCAATAAACTTGTTAACGTATGTTTTTCCTTAATACCCATACTTTTAATCTCCTCGATGAGATTATCTAAATCTAAATCGGAAAACTGATTATTTTCTAGTAAAGATATGGTTTTCTCTAACCAGAGATAGTAATCCTGTTCGTATAAAGTCTTATCCATAGCTTTGATTAGGTGATCAATAAAACTCACTTTAAATTATATAAAAAAATTAAGGTGGGCATTGCCCACCCAAGTTAACTTTAATTAGCGCAACTAGAACAACTATCGTCAGACTCTCGAAAATTGTCCTTTTGTACGGTGCGGACATAATAAATCGCTTTACACCCCAATTCCCACGCCATGATTAGAGTATCAAAGATATCTTTAGCAGTGAGACAACGGTTAGGTTCTGCGGGAAAGTAAACCCCTTCATTGAGGTTGAATAATAACTCCATAGAAATCCCCGTATCAATCCATTCTTGCATAGTAGCGATCGCTTTCACCACTTGTTGCTGTTCAAGATTTTTATTCTCCGGATAAAACCAGAAAGCTTCTTCAATAAAAGGTGGTGCGATGGGAACAGTCCCTTTTGCCCATTTATCGTAGAAAAAGCGACTATAAACCGGCAAAACACTAGCGGTACATCCCTGTACCAAACTGGAGGAAGTATTAGGAGCAATGGCGGTAATATGGGAATTACGGATGCCAAATCGTTGAATATCTGTTGCTAATTGTTGCCATCTTTGCGGTTGCACTGCGTTATTTAAAAACCATTCCACTGGTTTAGCACCGATTAATTTACCTTGACTCCATTCACTACCCAAGAAAGCTTGATAAGCGCCGCGTTCTTTGGCTAATTCCATCGAGGAATAGGTACACCAATAGCCAATTTCTTCAAATAAATTACTAATTTCTGACAGGTTATTGTAGGATAATTTCCGTTTAGCTAACCAGTCAGCCAATCCCATCGCCCCTACCCCAATAGTGCGATATTTATCGTTGTGGTTTTTAGCATTATCAAAGGGAGGATTAGTAATATCGATAGTATTGTCGAGAATCCTGACAGCGATTTGACAATTAGACGCGATTTCTTCCCTATCGATGTTGGCTAAATTAAGGCTAACTAAATTACAGCAATGGGCAGTTTTATCGGGGGTGACATTGCTAAAAGATTCGGTGCATTGTCCTGTTAGAATGCCGTTAAACATTCCCAGATGACGCTTGGGTTCTGTAAAACAGTAGGTGTCATCTCGACGACAGGTTAACTCTACCGATTCAATGCGGATAAACTGAGTGGCCGAACGTTGGGGTTCTTTTAAAGTCCATTGTAAGCGATGGGTTTTAAGTCCCAATTGACCAAGTTGAAATAGTCCGACAGAATTAATCAGTAAACGATATTTTGGTTGACAGAGATATTCTTGATAATTTCCCTTTCCATTTGGCATCAATTTATAGCCACCGTCATCCATAAAAGTAACTTTGGAATCAACTCCTAAAGTCTGTAACATTAGGCGAATATCGAGCAAAAATTGCCGGTTAACAGAAGCAATCTGGAGAGACTCGTTAGAACCATTGCAGGCAACTGTTCCATCGGCATCAAGTAAACCGGCTAACCATTCTAAACGAGATTTAATTGTGTAACCATTGAGAGGAACTGTAAATTTACCAGGAATATCTAAAGGAAGTTTACAGACGATTCGATCTTGTTTACTGTCATGATAGACCGCTAGGGTATCGGTTTCTTTTCTCCAAAAAGTACCTTTTTCAATCGAGCCATTTCCCCGATATTTGTTACGAATAGCCAATAAGGGAAGTAACTCTTTTTTAACTCCGTATAGGTCAACTTCTGGTATTCCATTGTTTCCGTAACTCCCATCTCCAGAAAAGAATCCTGCGGTGTAGGCGTAGGGAAAGTCAAGATCATTTTCTGACTGGATGAGAGGCAGCTGGTATTTAATTAATTTATCCCCTTGTTTGAGGTCTTTTGCCTCCACAATTTCCACGGTTCCTTTGTAGTTTTTCTGAACGTAAAATTTATGGTAGTAAGTACATTCCAAGTCCTCTCCGTTAGAGAAATTGACCTTTAATAAAGGCTGGTTTTCTCCAGTCTTTTTAACTAATACTTCTGACCACTCCAATCCATTCCAGACATTAACATATTCCCCCACCAAATCAGCGATTGCTATTTGTCCTCGGTCAGTGAGAATTTTTGTTTCTCCCGCAACGCATAAATTTACACCGGGGATATAGCCATCGTGTTTATTAGGATTAGCGCGATTGATGGTATCTTTGAAGGCAATGTAGGGCATTCCTGTTTCTACTTGGGAACGCATAATACTTTTAAATAAGTCCCGAGCATTGATTTTTTTATACAGGACAATCTCTCCGTCTAAATTAGCCTCTACTAAACGATAAGCCTCTTCAAATTCTTCTCCCCATAGTTCCGCTAATTCTATACCTAATTTTGTGCGAACTTCGTAGGGATCTACTAATGTCCACTCGGCTTTAGTTATCACCCGACGCATAAATTCATCGGTGATAACTAATTGGGGAAAAACATCATAAGCTTTGCGTCTTTGATCACCGTTTTCTGTCTGCATTTCCAGAAATTCTGGCACATCTAAATGCCAGATGTCAACACCGATAGTTACTGCCCCGGCGCGTCTTCCCCCCTGATTTACTGCAATAGCTGTATCGTTGAGTAATTTAATCCAAGGAATAATCCCCCCAGAAGCGTTAGCTTTCCCCATTACCCAGCTACCAGTGGCGCGAATTCTACTCACATTCACCCCGACACCGCCACCATTTTTTGAGATGCGGGCAGCATTAGCAATCTCGCTGAAAATGCTTTCTAAACTGTCGTCAATGGAAAGTATAAAACAACTGGTTAGGGAGCTTTTGGGAGTGCGTAAATTGGCTAAAATTGGGGTGGCAAGAGAGATTTTTCTTCGAGCAATTGCTTGATAAAATTTCTTAGCCCAGGGGAGTCTATTAGCCGGTTCTTCCACAGTGGCAAGCAGTAAGGAACAGGTTAATAATGCCTCTTGGGGTAACTCATTTTTGAGTAAATAACGGCTAGTGATTAACAATGCCCCGGCGTAATCATAATCGATATCCCAATCGGGATTAATCCAAGAACCAGCTTCTTTTAATTCTGCTTCGGAATAGATGAGAATCCTTTCGTCGTACAGTCGATTTTTAATTTGAGTTTTGACAGTTTCCTCGTAATTTCCGTATTGATAACCCCGGACTACTAAGGTATCTTTCCACAGACTCCAAATATGTAATCTTCCCGCCACATAGCGCCAATCCGGTTCCTCTGGACTACACATTTCTAGGGCGCAATTGATTAAATTATCCTGTATTTCCCTAGTGGTAATCCCATCCCGCAGGCGTGTGGTTAAACCCGCTTCTAAGGCGATTGAATTGACTTTTTTACCTTCACAAGCCCACTCTACCACGTCGCGAATTTTGCCGATATTTAAGCTGGTGGTGGAACCATCGCGCCGAATCACTCTAATTCCATGGCTGCCCATATTAGCTAAAGGGGTAGAACGAAAGGGTATTACTTCGTTATTTTTGTGAATGGAGACGGCAGTAGTCAAGGGCTTCGATTGCATAATTGGGAAATTGCGGCGTTAAAAAACTTGACAAATTAATCTATTTGTACTAGAGTATTCTATCAGATTTTCTGGGAAAACACAACATCTAGCGTCTTAAATAATCTTATCACTCTATATGTGGTATGACCAAGATTATTTTGTTCCCTAAAAACAGTATTTTAGATGACATTTTCCGCAGAAAATTCTCGATTTTCTTAAAATAGTTCTTTTGTATGCTTGACAAAAAGCTTTTTCTTTGGTAACAAAACAGACTGACTGCCGAGGAGGTTGTGGTGAGATTTTATTTGTTCTTAACTTTTCGATAATTTAAGACAAGAGTGGATTAAAAGTCAAATTTCCTCCGAGAACCTCTGAGAGAGTAAATTTTCTCTTTTCGCTATTTAGTGGCTTACCGCTAGAATAATAGGACAAAAACGCTATATATAGCGTCTAGCCAGTAGAGGACAAGGATGAAATATTTAGAAGAATGGCGTGGTAGCGGGGTGGATGCGGAGTTAATCCATCTCAATGTCACCGGTTTAGCGGGGTTATCTCCCAGTGAATACCTACTCTACTCCCAAGAATTACCGCGACGCAATGATGGCAGAGTTAGGGATAGTATTCTCAAGCGTTATGAACATACCAGTCAAGGCGGTTGGTGGTGTTCAGGAATTGACCTACTAACGGGCAATTATGACTCTTGGGGCTGTTTTAAGCCCGATTTTCCTCGTTTAAGCTTCGATAATGCTAAACCGATTAAGTACGAACATCCTCCCCAAACCCCTACGGGAGTCTTTGCTTTGCGGGTTCCCCTGAAAATTTGGCAAAAAATATCCCACTCCATCACTGTTGATATTTTAACTGAAGAAGTGGATAATACGCAAGAGGATCTCGGTTTTTGGTCCTGGGTAATTAAACATCCAGAGATACCTATTTGTCTTACGGAAGGAGCGAAAAAAGCGGGGGCATTACTAACAGCAGGTTATGTGACAATTGCTTTACCCGGGATTCACAATGGTTATCGTACTCCCAAGGACGAACTAGGTAGGAGAATCGGTAAATCTCATCTAATTCCGCAGCTAGAAAAATTAGCTAATTCCGGACGAAAAATTTATCTAGTTTTTGACCAAGAAACTAAACCGAAAACCCAGCAAGCGGTTAATTTAGCTTTACAGAGAATGGGTTATCTATTCACCCAGGCTAACTGTGAGGTAAAGGTGGTTACTTGGGATGCTGCTGACGGTAAAGGGGTGGATGATTTACTAATCAATCGAGGAGAAGATTACTTCCAACAAGTTTATCAAAAAGCTACCTCTTGGGAAATTTGGAAGGCAGCGAGTTTAAATAGTTTAACTCTCCCACCTCATCTAGAGTTAAATAGCCGTTACTTGCCAGATATTTCTATTCCTACATCAGCGCAGTTAATGGCGATTAAATCTGCTAAAGGTACGGGAAAAACTGAGTTTTTAGCCAGGATAGTTAAACAGGCTATTGCCAATCAACAAAAAGTTTTAGTTATTGGTCATCGGGTGAAACTGGTAGAGGAGTTATGTCAACGCTTTGGTTTAAACTATATCAGCAAAATTAGAGATAATCCTGCGGCACAAATTTACGGTTATGGTTTATGTATTGACTCTCTCCATCCCCAATCACAAGCTAAATTTCAAGCGGAAGATTGGCAGGGAGCTATTATCATTATCGATGAGATCGAACAGGTTCTATGGCATGGGTTAAATGGGGATACTTGTAAAACTAATCGTGTGGCAATTTTAAAATCCCTAAAGTCCCTGCTGCAAACTGTGGTCAGCAGTGGGGGTAAAGTCCTAGTTGCCGATGCTGATTTAAGTGATATTTCCCTAGATTATTTAACTTCTTTAGCTGCAATTGAACTAGAAACTTTCTTGATTAGTAACGAGTGGAAACCTAGTTATCAAGAAGCTTGGCGAGTTTATAACTACTCCGATAATACTCCCCAACGGCTAGTTAATGATTTGGTCAAACATATTAAAGACGGAGGCAAACCCTTTGTTTGTCTATCAGCACAAAAATTAACCAGTAAATGGGGAACAATTACCCTAGAATCTTATCTAAAAAAGCAATTTCCTCACAAGAAAGTTCTGCGGATAGACTCAGAGTCATTGCAAGATTCTAGTCACGCTGCCTATCAAGCGATTGGCAATTTAAATCAGTTGTTGCTTAACTATGATATAGTTCTAGCTAGTCCCGCGATCGAAACAGGAATTAGTATTGATATTCAGCAACACTTTTCCTCGGTTTGGTGTTTGGCACAGGGAATTCAGAATCCCACTTCTATCGCCCAATTTTTGGGGAGAATTAGAGAGAATATCCCTCGTTATATTTGGTCAGCAGTGTACGGATTTAATCAAGTGGGCAATGGGTCCACTTCTATCCCCAAACTTCTCACCTCTGGACACCGATTAACCGAGGTTAATATTCGCTTACTACACCAATCAGATTTAGAATCTCTGGAGGATTTAGATACAACTTTTCAGGCAGAATCTCTTCTCTGCTGGGCTAAAATGGCCGTGCGAGTCAATGCTTATATGCTTAATTATCGTCAGTCAATTCTAGGAATTTTACAAGCAGAAGGTCATAGAATTAAAGAACGAAATCAGGAGGAAGAACTAAACGTAACTAATCAGTTAACGGAAGCAATTGAAGAAATTATGGAACATAATTATCGTTCTGAATGCGAGGCAATTGCCAGCGCTGCCGAGATAACGGAATCAGAGTGTCGTCTGCTAAAAAAACAGTTAGTTAAGTCAGTAAAAGAAAGGAGAATTATCAGGAAATATGACCTATACAAACGCTATGGAATCCCCGTTACACCGCAATTAGTAATTAAAGATGATCAGGGATGGTATCAAGAACTACGCCTACATTACTTTTTGACAATTGGGCGACAATTTTTATGTGATCGAGATGCTTTAATTGCGCGTAAACTGATAGAATCAGGTCACGGAAGTTTATTTATTCCCGATTTTAATAGTAGTCAATTAGGAGTGATTATCGGGACGTTAGAATTGTTAGGAATTCCCGTATTATTAGCTGACCCTGAAAGAGAATTAACTAATCATGATGCTGATTTACAAAAAATGGCGGAAATCGCCATTAAAAACCGCAACGAGATTAAAACTATCACCAAGATTAACCTCGCTAATACTTCCCGTCCTCTGACGATTATTCGTAATTTTTTAAACTTGTTAGGTTATCAATTAACTAGCAAGGGCAGCCAGAGAATTGCTAAAAAATCTCTAAAAGTTTATCAAATTGTTACACCTTATGACGGTAGAGAACAAGTGTTTCAACAATGGTTATTCAGAGACGAAAAATGTGCGGGAAGTTCCGAGATTTGGTATGAATAAGGTTCTGGTTCTTCGTTACTTGGTATGCTTCGATAGTTCCCTAATGTAGCGCTTCCAGCGTTGCCTGTTCCCTAAAACCACCAGACTTCGTACCTCATCATTAAGATGACTGCTATAGGAGAAAGGCTGTAAATTTGCTCTCATACCCTTTTAAGCCGCAAAAAAGCTCTTTAACCGTTTTCGCAGCCAAGACACAGGATTTTTCAGGTCTTCCGAGGCTAAAAGCCCCATTTCTCGCAATTTCTGCTGACATTCGCGCAATTCCTCCTGACGTTGGGCGAGTGCCTCAGTGAATTCCTCCGCTAGAGCCGGATAAGTAGTGATAAGATGCTGAAACCCCTGACGATCGAGTAAAAATAACAAGGTTTCCCCCACTGCTTGCATAGTGGTAGGATAGGGAACCTCTAATATTAACGGTAATTCCCCAAAATATTGACCTTTATTAAAAGTAAAAATTTTACGACTGATTTTATCGTTTTCATAAAAAGCATCCACTTGTCCCTGCAAAACAATACAGAAATAATTAGTTCTTTCTCCCTGTCTAATTAAAATATCCCCGTCCTGGAGATGTTTACGACAACCCATTTCAATTAATACACGCAATTGCAGATCGTTAAAATGTTTAAAGTAACTCACCTCCAATAACATTTCTTTTAACGATAGCGGTTTTGAAGGTTTAACTATCTCCCGATCCTGTTCTTTAACTGCCTCAAAACTGTCGGTATTATGCAACCATAACTCTCGCTGGGGAAAAGGAATCGTTATGCCCCGATGACGCAGATTATGTTCGATAATGAAGTGTAGGGAACTTCTCAGAAAAACGGCCTGTTCGACTTTTTCCACCCATACCCACAACTCAAAATTTAAAGCACTATCACCAAAACCCCTAAAAATCACCTTGGGAAGCGGATTAAAGGCAATTTCTCCCGACATATAGGCTGATTGCAGCAGAATTTCCGTTACTATCAAAGGATCCGTACCGTAGGCAACTCCCACCGGTACAATGACTCGAATGCGCGAGTCGGTATAATGCCAATTCTGGACGCGATTGCTAGTTAGGATTGTGTTAGGAACGATTAACTCTGCACCATCAACAGTGCGAATAGTGGTGGAACGAATCGATATTTCCCTGATATAACCCTTTGTTTGCTCAAATTCGATAAAATCGCCCACTTTTAACTTTCGTTCCACCAACAAAGTTAAACCACTGGTGAGATTTTTGGTTAACTCCTGCAAACCGAAACCGATACCCACCCCCAAACCACCGGCTAAAACAGCGATCGAAGCGAGATTGAATCCAGTCAATTGTAGGGCGATAATATAACCAAAAGCCCCAAAAGCGAAACTAGCCAGAGTCGCGATCGCTTCTCGATTACCCTCATCAAAACCGATACTTTTCAGCAGACGATTTTTTAGTAAACTTTTAAAAGCGATCGTCAGACAGGTGACAAGAATAAACAGCACAAGAGTACTAATAATCCAACCGAGAGTGATGGACACACCACCAGCTCGCCAAAGGGGAGTGTAAAAAAAGGGCGTTAACCAGGCTGAGGGAGAGAAAGTCATCGCTAAAGTTCAGACTTGATAGGGATTACCCAGGCGATCCACAAAAACATTGTAATCTAAGGGTAAACGCCCTGGATTAAGCCGTGGTTCCGCTGCGTAACCGATGGGAACGACAACAGCGATCGCCAGATGGGGATGATCGGCAGCACCGATCACAGCTTTTACCTTGTCCTCAATCCAACCGTTAAGAAAACAACTAGATAAACCGAGACTTTCGGCAGCTAAAACCAGATGAGTAGCGGCAATCATCGCATCTTTAATCGCGTATTCCAGGGTTTTTTCGCCCAAATCCTTTTGAAATCCCGGGATAGCCTGTTTAAAATATTTTACCGTGCCTTCGTTCCAAGCACCCGTACTGAGGGCCTGTTCATAGATGGGGGTTAGATCTCCTCCTCCTGCGGCAGCATCGGCAGCAAAGACAAAAGTAACCGGCGCTTGGATAATTTGCTTTTGTCCCCAAGCGGCCTCGGCTAAAGCGGCCTTTTGTGCCTCATCTTGTACTAAGATAATTCGCCAATCTTGGATGTTGAAACTACTAGGTGCGGCAACAGTTAATTCTACTAGGGTTTTCAGCAGTTCTGGGGCGATCGGATCGGTGGTAAAAGTTTTAATAGAACGACGTTGATTAATCGCCGTGGGAACATCGAGAGGCAAGGTCATAAAGTCAGTGGATTGAGTTACATATTCCTAATTATTATAAGGTCAAGCTATCAGCCTCAGTCTTAGGTGTGACAAAACAGAAATGGGATGCCTCTCACATTTGCAGAAATACCGACAATCAGCAATTATCAGTGACTTTTAAATGATGGCTCTTCTCGACTTTGTGTGATAATTTTTGCTTATGGAATCGTGAAATGCTTATCGGGTAATACTTTTAGGACTATTTTGTCGAAGAAACTATCAGTATAGACCTCGTTTCCACACAGAAACCAGAAGAGCCAAATGATGACAAATGTATCAGCAGCTGTCTGTAAGCATCCCACCGAAAAACTAATGCGCGGGGGGTTTGGGGGGTTCTACCCCCCCCCAAAAGCTTGGATTGAGTGATAAAATCGAAAGTAAAGCCCAATTTTAAAAGAGAGTTTCCCCTGAAAAATCCCAACTTAGTAGATTGACAAAAATGAGATGCACCCACAGAAATAGTAAAACATCAGGGTTAAATTGTGGCAGTCAGGAAAAGATCAACTATACTGTTAGACTTAAACAGGTCATAACCCAATGACCATCTAGCTATAATTATGTCACCGCCACAAAAATCATTTTATGCTTTCTGAGCCGGAACCGAGGGACACTCTCACCACTGCCACCGTCAATATGGGCGATCAAAATGCCGATATCAAGCCAATTTTAGCTTTAAAAGAGTTGGTAGCCAGTTTATATCGCGAACAAAACAAAGTTCAAAATCTCTTAAGTTCCCTCGGGTTTGCCCTGCGGAGTTTCAATAATTTAAACCAATTCCTCGATCTTACCCCCTTGATGGCCGCACGAGTGGCAGATGCGGAGGGAGGGGCGTTGATTTTGAGCAAAAATAACGGTCAAGTGGCGCTCGATCAACTCCATTGCCAAGATAATCAAATTAATGGGGAACTACGCCGACAATTAGAGGCAATTATCCGACAATTAAACCAAGAAGCGGCACTTGAGAATAAAAATAATCGATCGCTTCTCGATAGTCTCGACCATCAAATCCGGCAAACTCTCGGACAGGGTACGCAGATTTATAGTACACCTGTTTTGATAAAAAATAGTGAGCGGGGACGTTTATACGTTTTCAGTCGCGATCCCGATTATGGTTGGACTCCCACCCGTCGTAAACTGCTGCAGCTAGTGGCCGATCAAACGGCGGTGGCTATAGCTAATAATGAATTAACGATCGAATTACGGGCCAAGGAACGTCAGGATCGAGAGCTAGAAATCGCTTCCGAAATCCAAAATCGTCTTTTACCCCGGCAATGTCCAAAAATTCAGGGGGTAGAATTGGCAGCCCACTGTAGAACGGCTAATCGCGTTGGTGGCGACTATTATGATTTTATCCCCTGCAACTACGATCAATTTAAACCGGCAAGGGAAGCGGAAAGGGAAGCCAGTACCGCTCCTTGGAGTATAGTCATCGGTGATGTTATGGGTAAAGGTGTCCCAGCAGGATTATTGATGACCATGACCCGGGGAATGTTGCGAGCGGAAGTGTTAAATCGTCACTCCCCGGCCCAGATTTTGCGTCATCTCAATCGGGTTATGTATGCCGATCTTGATAATTCTCATCGTTTCGTGACATTATTTTATTCCGAGTATGATCCCCTGACGCGCTGTCTTGGCTACAGTAATGCTGCCCATTATCCCACCCTCTGGTGGCGGGCTAAAACGGCAGAGTTAGAGTCTCTTGACACGGAAGGGACATTAGTTGGTTTAGAGGCCGATTCTATCTATGATGATGCCCAAGTGCAATTAGAAGCGGGAGATACGCTGATCTATTATACCGATGGCTTTACCGATGCAGTCAACTCGAAAGGGGAAAGATTTGATCAGAAAAATTGGCTATCGGCAGTTAAAGAAGCCTGTCAACAGTACAAAGATCCCGAACAGATTCTAGAATATTTATTTGGCAAAGTGTCCGCTTTTACTGGGTTAGGAAATGACAGTAGCGATGATATGACTTTAGTAGTTATGCGAGTGAAATCGGAAGAATAAATCATCGGTTTCTAGCTCATAAATTAGCCTAATTCGGCTCTTGCCAAGGAGCAAATAAAGGCAATAAAGCTAACCCAGGTAAAGCGGCAATTACCGTGATTAAAAAGAACCACTGCCAACCTATCTTCTCCGCTACACCTCCAGCGGGAGCTACCAAAATATCGCGACTAAAAGCCATCAAACTTGATAAGAGGGCGTACTGAGTAGCGGTAAAACGAGCATTACAAAGACTCATTAAAAAAGCCACAAAAGCGGCAGTACCTAGACCGCTGCAGAAGTTTTCAATATTAATAGATAAGACCATGAAAGGATAATTTTGCCCTAAATTTGCTAAAATAAAATAGGCTAAATTACTAATAGCTTGCAAACCGCCAAAAATCCAGAGCGATCGATTAATTCCCCAACGACTTAACAGGGAACCACCTAATAAAACTCCCACCATAGTTGCTATCATGCCCATGCCCCCTTGGATCGCCCCGATATCGGTTTGACTGAAACCAGTTTTTAAGAGAAAAGGAGTCACCATATTATTAACTAAAGCATCCCCTAAACGATAGAGAACAATAAAGGCGAGAAGGCCGATTCCTTTACCTATTTGATAGCGTTGAAAAAACTCTTGGAAAGGCAACCAAACCGCCTCTAAAAGGGTTTGAGGAGTGTCATCTCTAGGGGGAGTAGCCGGGGCAAAAAAAGACCAAATAATCGTTAAAGCCATCAGTGCAGCTAGAAAAAGATAGACCACAGGCCAGGGAAAGTGATCGGCTAAAATTAAAGTGATCGAACCAGTTAAAATTAAAGCCAAACGATAACCTAAAACCCCGATCGCTACCCCAGCACCCATCTCCCATTTTTCTAAAATATCTGTGCGATAGGCATCGTAGGCAATATCTTGAGTGGCACTAAAAAAAGCGATCAGTAAAGCATTAATTGCCAATAATTCCAAAGATTGTTTTGGTTGTTGAAAAGCCATGAAACCAATCGCTAAAGTTAAACAAATTTGAGCGATTAAAATCCAACCGCGACGACGACCAAGAAAAGGAGGAACATAGCGATCGAGTAAGGGAGACCAAAGAAATTTGAGAGAGTAGGGGAGAGCGACTAAACTAAATAAACCGATCGATTTCAGATCCACTCCTTCGGTGGTCATCCAAGCTTGCAGGGTGCGACTGGTGAGCAATAAGGGTAATCCAGAAGCGAAACCTAAGAATAACAAAGCCGCCATTTTTTGACTGCGGAACACTTGCAAATAAGCGGCAATTTCTTTGATCATAGAGCGGGGTAGGAGGATAGATTAGATTAAAGAATATAGTTAATTGACCCAAAAAGAAAGAAATTAGTTCTGACCGACATCATCTCATCTTAACCATAGCCCAGCGATCAAAAAAAATTCCCGAAAAATAGCGGTCTTTCCCCCAGCCGGGGCTATAGGCAGTAGAATGGATGAGATTTTGATTCAGTAGTCTTGAAAAATAGCGGTCTTCTCCCTAAGATAGATGCTTGATTCCCCCAACTAGCTCCCATCCCTATTTACCCTTCCTAGATAAGGACTGCCATCCCCACCTTCCCCGCCGACTCCTGTGATTAAAGTGGACTCCTGTTTTATCTCATACCTATTGTCTCATCCCTCCGACTCGGAAATCGGTGACACTGCCGCCATTACCGTCGAGGTGCGTTTAGCCCAAGGCCAAGATCTCAAAAGTTTGGCGGAGATTCTCACCGATAGTTTTTTCCCCACGGCCAATTATTGGTCTTTTCTGCGTCCCATCTTTAAATTAGGCATTTACGAGGACTTACGGGGACGATTGCGCGGCGATACCCCCTACTACCACTGTCTGGTAGTCAGTCAAACCAGCGTCACTGCCACCGGTCCTGAGGAAATTATTGTCGCTACGGCGGAAATCTGCTTAAAATCCAGTTCTTTTTTGGCTGTTCCCATTCCTTATATCTCTAATTTAGCCGTTAGTCCCGATCGCCGGCGTGCCGGTCTGGCCCGGAGATTGCTGCTCAAGTGTGAACAGATCGCTAGAGAATGGGGTTTTGAGGAACTTTCCCTCCATGTTCTCGATAACAATCTAGCAGCCCAGTCACTCTACTTAAGTAGCGGTTATCGTCTGCAAAAAACCGACGGTTGGTTGAGCAATTGGTTATTTAATCGACCACAAAAGTTATTTCTGCACAAAAAAATCAGCCATTGAGGAGATAGGAGACAGGGGGCCGAAGGCAGAAGGCAGCTTTTATTTATTATCCCCACACCCCACACCCCACTTCCCCACCAGCAAACCCTAGATATTTCGACAAAATTGCGATGCAGAACAATTATAAGGAAAAATTCTGCTATATTATCTGCTAACTCTCTAGAAAACCCAATTAGTTTAATAATCTTTTCCTGGTATCTGAGAAAAAAAATAGTTCATCTCTTTAAAATATGGTTTTAGGGAGATAGTTAGTGACTGTGTGAGGCAATTTGTGGTTAATAAAACAAAATCAAGGCTTAAAAGCGGAAAATCAGGGAAATTATCAGCTAAACCTGTTAAAAAGCGGCGACTGTCCCGTAAATGGTTCCTGACAGCCCTAGGCTTAACTGGCTGCGCCCTAGTTTCCGCCACGGCGGGAGCTATGTTGGCGGTGTCTCTCTCCTCCAAACCTTTGCGACAAGCTGTCCTTAGTCCTCAAGAAGCCGCCGCTTTTAACAATCAGCAGGCCATATCCTATGAAAATCTGCAACTTCCCGCCCTCAACCGTCCCGTTAATATTCTGGTAGTGGGTGCGAAAGTGTTGACATCCGATGTCAAGGAGGCACAAACCCCAGATTTGGGTTATCATGCCCCAGTTAATTCCTTGGAGGGTTTAACCGATACCATGCTGTTACTGCGTTTTGACCCCCAAAGACAGAAGTTAACTATGCTTTCCATCCCCCGGGATACCCGCACCGATATCGAGGGTTACGGGGAGAAAAAAATCAATCAAGCTAACGCCCTCGGTGGACCTGCTTTAACGGCGGAAACGGTTAGTCATCTTTTAGAGGGAGTCGCTATCGATCGCTATGTTCGCATTAATGTGCAGGGTGTGGAAAAATTAATTGATGCTTTGGGAGGGGTGACGATATATGTTCCCAAAGACATGAAGTACCAAGATTTTAGTCAACACCTCTACATTGACCTGAAAAAAGGGGAACAACACCTCAACGGCGAGAAATTCCTCCAGTTTGCCCGTTTTCGTCACGATGCTAACGGGGATATCGGTCGTATCCAACGACAACAGGAATTAATGCGGTCTTTAGTGGAACAAACCCTAAAACCAGCAACTTTATTGAAAATTCCTGATATTATCGAGGTTATCCGCCATAATATCGATACTAATCTCAGTTTAGAGGAGTTACTCGCCCTAGCCAGTTTTGCCTCCAAAACTCAGCGCGCTGATGTGCAAATGCTCCTGCTACCCGGAGACTTTAATGGTGATGGTCGCCAAGGGATCAGTTATTGGTTGCCCAATCAAAGTAAAATTCAAGAGCTAGTAGCCCAACATTTCAATCACGGCTTTTTTATGGCTGACATCGAGGAAAACACGCAACCGACTCGCATAGCTGTGGAAGATAGCATCGATAATCCAGAAGCGGTACAAACTCTAGTCAGATATCTGCGCTCATTGGGTTATGAAAATGTTTTTGTCTCTAAGTCTTCATCGCCAATTCTAGAAACTACCAAAATTATTGCCCAAAAAGGGGATGATTCCCTCGCTGCTGCCCTGCATAATAGCCTTGGTCTCGGGGAAGTTTTGGTGGAAAGTACAGGGAATCTCGCTTCTGATGTGACAATTAAAATCGGTCAAGATTGGCAAGAAAAATCAGCTAATCTTTCTGAGCTATCCCCTGGCAACTAAGAGAAAAATCAAGTTTATCTGAGTTAGGAGTTGAGTTACCCATTGACAAAAAACTCATCCATTATCAGTTATCATTGATTAATGATTGGTCACTGTTTACTAATTACTGATTACTCTCCCATGATTCCTTTTTTTGAGAAACTAAAAACTCCTTTAACTAAGCAAAAAATCTCAGTTCTGCAAATTAATTTGGGGAAAAGATGTAACCTTGCCTGTAGCCATTGTCATGTGGAAGCTAGTCCAGTTCGCTCCGAAGAAATGACTCCAGAAGTGTGCGAACAAATTATCGAACTGATCGAAAGATTTCCCAAAATTAAAACCGTCGATCTGACCGGCGGCGCTCCCGAAATGCTCTACGGTTTTAAACCAATTGTGGAAACCTCTAGAAAAGCTGGGAAAGAGGTAATTGTGCGCTCGAATTTAACTATTTATTTCGAGAAAGGATTTACTGATATTCCTGAATATTGCGCTCGACATCAGCTGCGGGTGGTGGCTTCTTTACCCTGTTATCTTGCCGATAATGTGGATAAAATGCGCGGGGAAGGAGTCTATGATCGATCGATTGCCGCTTTACAATGGTTGAACCGTCTTGGCTACGCTCAAGAGCCGAATTTGATTGTGGATTTAGTCTATAATCCCCAGATTCCTAAGTCAGAGAATTTTTCTCTCACACCGGATCAGGTATCCCTAACACAGGATTACAAAAAGTTCTTGCAAGAACATTTTAATATTTCTTTTAACAATCTGTTTACTATCACTAACCTACCCGTCGGAAGGACGCGTTTCCATCTGGAACACCGGCAACTCTATCAACCCTATCTTCAATTCCTCGAAGACCATTTTAATGGCGATACTGTTGAACATTTGATGTGTCGTCATCAGCTTTCGATCGATTATTTGGGTAATATCTATGACTGCGATTTTAATCAGATGGAGGGTCTGGGCGCTTGCACCAGTCAAGTCCAAAAATTAACCCTGCCGGATTTATTACAAGCCGATAGTTTAGATGTAATTGCAGAGGTACAAACCGCTTCCTATTGCTACGGTTGCACTGCCGGCAGCGGTTCCAGTTGTGGAGGAGCTTTGATTTCAACTTGAACAAGTGTACTGGATTGACAGCCTGTCTCGGAAAATTTAGTACAAATGCTCGGACTAGCTCTCCCTGCTGCCAACTGCGCTGCTGTCTTAACGAGTAATCTTAGATAGTTAAAAGTTTAACCGATGATTAAGGACCAGAAAAAACCGCCGATTCGATATCTTGACGACTAAGGGAGTATTTAAAAGCGCGATTGATATCGCTGCCGTCATTGGCTGCCCGAAAGTAACGAACGGTGATTTCTTCAATATCGAGGCAAATTTCCGCTTTCCATGTCGGTTTTTCCACAGTCCAACAGTGGATATTCTCGGTATTTTTCCGACAACCTAATTTAACTAGCCATGTTTCGATCGCCGGTAAGGGATGATTATAGAGGGGAGTATCAGCAGTGGGAATCTTCATCGCGTCTAAATCAAAAATAATTGGGCTACAGTGACAGCATTCTCTCCTCGAAGCATAGCAATAATCACCGCCAGTAACAAGCAGCCGAGCAGGGTGAGTGCCAAGATAAACAAAGCAAAAATTTCTCCCGAAGACAGGGGGCGATCGGTCGGATCGAGATAGGCGCTACGATTAGCTATGGGTTCATCGCTATCCGGGATAGTTTGGATGACATTCCAGCGCGAGTAACCTATCTGTAAATCATACAGGGAACGGCGATCGGGATTACTCAGGGTGGCATAAGCTTCGTTAAGACGCTGGAATTTCACCGTTGCCACTTCGGGGCTGAGTTCGGTAGTATCGGGGTGGTATCGTTTGCTGAGTTCCCGATAGGCGCGTCGCACTTCGATCACCGAGGCACTCGGATGTAGTCCTAGAATGGCATAATAAGTATTGGCAAAGCGCGAGTTAGCGGCAATGACTCGCGAGGTGGTTTGGGAATTATCGCGCTCGAAGGTCACAAGATTTTTTACACTAAAAATTGTCTTAATATTTTAACCCTGTTGATCATGAAATCTCGTTATCGGCTGCGTCTTCGGATCTGTCTTGTCTTTCTTATCATGGCCCTGACGAGTTTGTCTCCTTGGCTAACCCCTAGCGCCTATGCGGGGATCGATGATGATCGCCTTGATGGTAATATTTTTGTGGTCTATGCGGGTAATGGTTCCCTCGTACCACCACGTCTAAATTTAGCGGAAACTTTTCAACGGAAAATTCCAGCTATTATTGTCTATTATCTGGATGATAGTAGTGATTGTAAGCGATTTGCGGCGATTGTCTCCCGTTTTCAAGAGTTTTACGGTCGCGCCGCCAGTATTATCCCCGTTACTGTCGATTCTATCCCCTTAAAGTCTTCCTATCGTCCCGATGAACCAGGTTACTATTATCGTGGTGGGATTCCCCAAACGGTGGTTTTAGACCAACAGGGTAAAGTAGTTTATGATGGTTTGGGCAATGTTAAATATGAAGATGTGGATGATGTCTTAAGAAAGGTTTTTGAGCTTTTGCCTCGATCAGAATCGGTAGAGTTAAAAAGACGCTCTTTTAACGAGTTTAACGCCGAATTGCGCTAGTTACCTCTTTTTTATCCTCAATTGAACGAACCCACTTTCCACCCCACTCTTAGCGTAGCGGAGTGGGGTGGAAAGTCCAGGGAGCGGCAATTGAGGGGGTTCAATGCCTAAGCTAAAGATTAGCTGAATCTCAACCAGCAATTTAAATTCGCGGGCAGCTTACAAGGCGATGCGATCGCCTTTAGATAAAGAAGTTACCAACAGGAATTCTTGTAACCATTTTCTTGCCTTCGGCTTTATTTATGTCAGTGGTGTTGGGTTTCGTTCCGAGGTCTCAATTTACCAGATCGGCGATAGGGAGAAAAGCTCAAGACTTAATAAATAAATAAATCAGCAGAGACAGAAAAGAAACCTGCTAACTTTTTTGCCTGTTTCTTACTAATTTGTCGCTTCCCATTAACAATCTCTGAGACAATCCCACTAGAACCAATCCCTGCCCTGACTAAATCCGCTTGAATCAAGCTCCTTGCCTCCATAAGGGTTTGCAGGATCGAAACAGGAGTAGAAGCTGACCCTGGCTGAAATCGCGCTTCTTCGTATATCTCAATCAATACTTCCCACACATCGAGAATTTGTTCCTCTAATTCATGGGGATTTTGCTTAAAAAAAAGTTGTTCAGCGATCGCCAAAGCTCGGTTGTATTGCTCCTCCGTTTGAATAACAAAGGGAAGTATTGAAGTTTCTACGGTCGAGGGATTAAAAGTAAGGGTCATTTTTCCAATCCTCCTGGTCATATTCAGCATGGGTCAAAACATACTTGATGTAAATTCTGCTTTTTTTATAGTTAATCCCGACAATCAAACGATAACGATTACCTTTGATATTAAAAACCGTAAAATTGCCGACAGGATCAGCTTTTGGGAAAACCTGACGCACATCATTAATACTGAGCCATTGTGAACCTTTGGCAATTCGATACCAATCATCTAAAGGTTTTTTCAGGTCAGCGTGCTTTTCAAATGCCTCCTGAAGCGTTTCATAGCTGATAATCCTCAAAACGATTCCCCAGTAGGCTAACAAAGAGCAAGTTAAACTCTCTTTTTCATACTCTCATTATGAGAGGGAGCTTGTCAAGGGAAAATTTTTCTGCTCAACTTGCGATCGCACTTGCTCATCACCAAGCGATCGCTCATTCGGCCAAATTTCACAGACGTTGGGTTTCATACTTCAACTCAACCTACGTTCTGAATTGCGCTAGTCACCTCCTTTTTTATCCTCAATTGAACGAACCCACTCCCCACGCCACTCTTAGCGTAGCGGAGTGGGAAGTGCAGGGATACGATTAGGGTTATTTTTTCCCTGATTTGCGCTTAAATGATGTGCCAAATCCGACTAGGGTTACTAATCCTAGTCCTAAAATAGTTGAAGGTTCAGGAACTGTTACTCCTACACCTACACCAAAATCAGCAGCATCTAAAAAATTGCCAATTGATATATTGCCAGAACCAGTCGAAATTGCAGAGTAAGCAAAGCGAACATTATTGCCAAGAGCAATAATGGATGCCTCTCCAGCATTGGTGTTCTGTACCCAGGCGCTAGCAGTGGCAGAATATTGCTTAGTAAACAATACTGTATCATTCCCGCCACCTGGTAGGTTATCACTCCCTAAATCGGTAATCGTTAATGCCATCACATCAGTTCCTTGTCGCGCACGATGGGCGAAAGTAAAACCAACTTGAGATCCTGCGGCAATACCAGAAACATCCTGGAACAAAGTTCCATTGATAAAAGCATTAATTTCAGCGAATTGTTTCCCTTGATATGCGGGAACCCCCCCAAAACCATCAACCCAAATTTCAATCGCACTATCTGTGGTTTTCCAACCTGGAACATTAGCAGGTGGTAATTGCTGCAAAATTGAGGAAGTACCAAGATCTGGTAATTCCAAACCGCCATTAATTAATCCTGCTTGCGCTTCTGATGTGGAAGTAGCGATGCTCATAAGAGCGATTGCAGCAGTTGTGGAGGCTAAAGCAAGGGGCTTGTTAGATAATTTATTCTTACCCCCCCCCGAAATTCATAAGTTTCGCTAAACTAAACACGATGTACTCCTTGAAAGTCATTGTTTTTTTGTGAACTACCAGACACTGATCGCTAGGCGATAGGGTACTAGCCTTCCAGGTGATTATAAGCTAAGAGGCATCTAAACCGCAACTACCAGGGTAAGCGCATCTTAACAATCCTTAAAAAGTTTGCTAACCTGATTATACTGAGAACAATAATCATTCTTATAGGTGTGAGAGACAGCAATGAAAATCAAGCAAAATTTCCTAACAGCAGCGATACTACTGGGTTTTTCAGGTCCGGTACTGGCTAATAGTCTCGAAAACCTCTCTAGTAACCCTATGGCACAGGTGACGACGGTGAATCAATTGCGGGATGTTGCTCCCACC
Source organism: Microcystis aeruginosa W13-11 (assembly GCA_009995705.1). Lineage (GTDB taxonomy): Bacteria > Cyanobacteriota > Cyanobacteriia > Cyanobacteriales > Microcystaceae > Microcystis > Microcystis aeruginosa_F. The sequence continues at coordinate 2,103 of JAADBR010000023.1, read as the reverse complement.
GCCTGGGCTTTTGAGGCCTTAAGAAGTCTCGTGGAGAGGTATGGTTGTATAGTAGGTTATCCTGACCGTACTTTTCGCGGTGAACGCGCTTTAACTCGTTGGGAATTTGCCGCCGGGTTGAATTCCTGCTTAAATACCCTAGAAAGATTGATTCAAGAAGGAGTAGGGGTATTAAAAGAAGATATAGACAGAATCAAGCGATTAGTCAGCGAATTCGAGACAGAATTAGCGGCTTTAGGGGCAAGAGTTGATAACTTAGAAAATCGAGTCGCTTTTCTGGAAAATAATCAATTTTCCACCACCACTAAATTAACCGGGGAAGTGGTGACGGCATTATATGGGGTAGCCACAGGAGAAAAAAACGGTGGTGAAGGGATTCCCCAAGTGCCAGCTTTTGGTTATCGGGCCCGTTTAGAATTAAATACTAGCTTTACAGGCAAAGATTTACTCTATACCCGTCTAGCAACGGGAAATATTGCCGATTTAGCCGATACTACGGGAACTTTTGAAAGTACCTTAGCTTTTACCCAACCCGACGGCAACGATTTACTACTAGAAGTTTTAAACTACAGTTTCCCCGTCACGGAAAATATCTACCTCTGGTTAGAAGCGACGGGAGGTGCTACAGATGACTTTACCAATACCCTCAACTTTTTGGATGGAGATGGTGCTAGTGGGGCGCTTTCCGCTTTTGGTACCCGCAATCCCCTTTATTTTGCCCCCGGACAAACTGGACTCGGTTTACAGGGTAATTATGGGGCTTTGCAATTCAGCGCCGGTTATCTTGCTGGGGATGCTAACGATCCTAACCCGGGTGCGGGTTTATTTAACGGTTCCTATACTGCCCTGGCACAGGTGGGTTATGTTCCGGGCGAGAATTTTGGCATTGCTTTATCCTACCTTCATGGTTATAACCAATTAGATACGGAAACGGGAAGCCAGCGCTCGAATTTCCGATTTTTCACCGAAGAACTATTCGGGGAGGCTGTCCCGACAATTAATAATAGTTTGGGTTTACAATTTACTTGGCGAATTGTCGATGGTTTTGTCCTCGGTGGTTGGGGTGGCTATACAAAAGCTATCACCCTTAGCACTTTAAATGGACAACTAGAACGCGGAGATTTAGATATCTGGAATTGGGCGGTAACTTTGGCTTTTCCTGATTTATTTAAGGAAGGAAATACGGCGGGTATTATTGTTGGTATGCAGCCCTGGGTATCTAGTTCTAGTATTAGATTAAATGATGGTAGTGCCACTAATGATCCCGATACTTCCTTTCATATCGAAGGATTTTATGAGTGGAAACTCACCGATAATATTGCCCTTACTCCGGGGGTAATCGTGATTACTTCTCCTAACTCAAATAACAACAATTCCACCTTAGTTATCGGTACTATCCGCACGACTTTTACTTTCTGATTTGTCTAGGCAGCCAGTCAGAAATAAAGATAAAGTATGACGAAATTTAACATCATTTATCGACGACTGGCTGCTGTTCCGCATTTCCCCACTCTAAACTAACTGAATGAAGAGGCATTTATGGTATTTTTAGAGGCAATTTAGCCAACTTTTGTGGTTTCTTTTTTGATGGATTTAGAGGGTTTTAGTTTATGCTTGAGGGTTGCACCCACAAAGCTATAATATTGATGGCAAGTTCGAGGACACACCAGATGAAACGAGACGAGGTACTGGCAATTCTAGCGGCACACCAAATCTCATTGCTGGATATTTATCAACAAATTGATTTTACTTTAACTGAAGAATAATGATTAAATCCCATCTCAATTAATTACCTTACTCCTCTTCTCTACTCATTAAAGTAGCGACTAAGAAATTCCTGGGGAGTAATGATGGGGATATTTTCAAAGTTATGTAATGTTAGTAAATCTAAATCTCCTGTAATAATAACTTCTGCTTGAATAACTATAGCACTCGCTAAAATAACAGCATCATCTGGATCTCTAAGTTGAGGAACTTCTAGTAGTCTGTCAACACGAAAAAAGACGGGAGCTTGGTAGCCCCGTCGTTTCAACACGGGGCGGAAAAGCGACGCGAGCGGATTTATCCGCCGTCCTAATGTCTGTCATGATGTGGGTCATTAAT
>JAADBR010000022.1 GCA_009995705.1 Microcystis aeruginosa W13-11 | reverse complement strand
AATGACCCACATCATGACAGACATTAGGACGGTGGATAAATCCGCTCGCGTCGCTTTTCCGACCCGTGTTGAAACGACGGGGCTACCAAGCTCCCGTCTTTTTTCGTGTGGGGTCTAGGGAAGGAAACCTCTTTACTCTGGGGGGGTGAAAATTTTTTCATCGGGACTGACTGGAAAATAGAAGCTGAAATAACGCAAATTCGTCAATGACACTAAATCCCTTGAGTATGGGCCACATATCAGGAGAGGCACTCCTGCAAGTCGAGTGACCCTTAAATGATTACAGATGTATCAGCAGCCGCGTGTAAGCATCTCACCGAAAAACTAATGCGCGGGGGGGTTGGGGGGTAGAACCCCCCAAAAGCTTGGATTGAATCATCAAGTCGGAAGTAATAGGAGATTATTTTTATTTATTCTCCCCAACCCCCAACTATACGGCGCTGCTGACATAATTCGATCGCTAATTGGATCGCCGCTTGCATACTCTGGGCCCTGGCGATGCCAAGGCCGGCGATATCAAAAGCCGTCCCGTGGTCTGGAGAGGTGCGAACAAAGGGTAAACCGATGGTAGTATTAACAGCACAGTCAAAAGCCATTAATTTCACGGGAATTAGACCCTGATCGTGGTATAATGCCAGATATGCGTCGGCGGGTTGCCCTGCACCGCTAAACCAAGCGCGTCCCGGTTCCACCCAAAGGGTATCGGGGGGGACAAGGCCGATTAATTGGGTTTGCGGGTATTGCTGCGCCATTGACTCCAGCCAAGGCTGTAACCAGTCTTTTTCTTCCCTTCCCAGTTTTCCCCCTTCGCCACTGTGGGGATTAAGGCCGGATATGGCGATTTTTGGGCGATAAATGCCGAAATCTAGCTTTAAAGACTCGATCAATAGGTTTAGTTTTCGGGTCATCAGATCGGGGTTAAGAGCATCGGCAACTTCTCGCAGGGGGATGTGGGTAGTGGCGAGGAGAGAGCGTAAGTTATAGCCGGTGTGAGGGGATTTAGCGACGAATAGCATCCCATAACGGTTAATTCCCGCCATGGTAGCTAAAACCTCCGTTTGACCGGGGAAATCATAACCGGCCAACTGCCAACAGGATTTGGCAATCGGACCGGTGACAATACCATCAAATTCGCCCTTGAGGGTGCGTTTTATGGCTTCTTGCAGGTAAAAAAAGCTGATTTCACCACTGTGGGCATCCCCACGCCCGCAAACGATTTTTTCTTGATTGTAGGGTAAATCGATCAGAGAAAAGCGATCGAGAAGATGGGGATCGTGATAGGCTTTTTCGAGAAGCGTTCTGGTGCCGATTAGAGTAATCTGACAACCAGACGAGATTGGGGAATCGGCGATCGCTTTTAACACCACTTCAGGGCCGATTCCAGCGGGATCACCGACGGGGATAACTAGACGGGGAATAAAAGAGGCGGATTCCATAAATTTTGGCCGTCAATATTGCTAATTCTCCCGATTAATCTCATCGTTGATAATTATCAGGAGGGAATAAATCAGTAAACAATTTTCAGTTTACTGTAATCCCATGGCGATAGATAGTAACTTTAGGCAAATTAAATTTTTTAACTTTTCTGTTTTCTTATTGCCCAAATTAGCCAGATTGTTGTAAGCTTATGACCCAACTACAACCCGATATATTCGTTAACCACCGTCCCGATACCGATGGAGACGAGGAAGAAGACTACTTCGATTATTTTTATGATGAACCGGGTAGTGAACCGGGGACATTAATTATCGAACCGGATGCCAAACCCTCGCGGATTATTTTAATCGACTACGATGAAGATAATGCCATTCGCAAGGTGGATATTACCCCCAATGCTTGCGCCCCCTATATTGGCACAAATACCGTGTCTTGGATGGATATTCAAGGGTTAGGGAGTGAGACGGTTTTAAAACAAGTAGGGGAAATTTTTAATCTGCATCCTTTGTTATTAGAAGATGTGGTTAATGTGCCGCAGCGTCCCAAGTTAGAGGACTATAACAATCAATTGTTAGTGATTTCTCAGATGGTGCGACTGAAAGAAGATGAAAGCGGTTTTGATACAGAACAGGTGAGTTTTGTCTTGGGAAAACGCTATCTTTTGAGTTTTCAAGAGGAGGAGTTACAGGACTGTTTTGAGATAGTCAGAGATCGAATTCGCACTTCCCAGGGACGAGTACGGAAATCGGGGGCGGATTATTTAACTTATTTATTATTAGACACGATTATCGATGGTTATTTTCCCGTGGTAGAACACTACGAAGATCGGATCGAAGCGTTGGAAGATGCGATTATTAGTAATCCCGATCGAGATACCATGCAGGAAATATATGATGTCCGTCGGGAATTATTGGCACTGCGTCGCTTAATTTGGCCGATGCGAAATGTCCTACATTTACTGATGCGTGACCATCATGGTATAGTCAGTGATGAGGTACAAATTTATTTTCGGGATTCCTACGACCACGTCATTCAAATTCTGGAAATTATCGAAGCTTATCGAGAATTAGCGGCGAGTTTGATGGATGTTTATATGTCCACTATGGGCAATAAATTAAACGAAATTATGAAGTTTTTAACCGTAATTTCGACGATTTTTATTCCCTTAACTTTTATCGTTGGTGTCTATGGCATGAACTTCGAGAATATGCCAGAATTAAAAGGAGAATGGAGTTATTTCCTTGTCTGGTTAGTCATGTTAGCCGTAGCGGGGGGCCTGATTTTCTACTTCTGGCGCAAAGGTTGGTTTAAACCAATTTATTCCCTGAAAGAGGAAGCAAAAAGTTAGATAGGGTTTTCAGCCAACCCTAATTATTCCACCAGAAATACGAGGATTTGGCCTTGGTGACTGCCGAAGCGAATCTGTAAACCGGACTCTAGGGGAACTTCTTGGTTATGAACCTGTTTCCAGTGGCCATCTTGGTAGATAAAAGTACCAAAACGGGAGAAATCTTCGAGAAAGTATTGATAGTCTGGATAATCGGCATTTTTACGGCAAATTATCCGACAATGGTTTTTACTAACCCATTTTTCAGCAATCTGTAAATCATTTTCCATGTCCCGTCCTATATTCATGGCGCCACCACGGATTGACCATTTTCTTTCGGGACGATCGAGATAGTATAAGAAAGCGGCGGGCATTATTCCGGAGACATTGGGCATAACCGTCGGTAATTGAGTCTCATCAAGGGTTTGCAGCAATTGCCCGTCGAATTCTGGGTGCATATAGAGGATCGGCAAAGTCCAAGCAGGTTGATTGTACTTGTAGAGGGTTAATAATTGCTGTCTAGCGATACGAACGGCCTGATCGATAGGGACTCTCAGACCGAGAGGCAACAGGCTGCGGGTAAAAACCTCGATAAAACTCAAGGCCTCACGATCAGCGATCGCATCTCGCATGGCCAAAACTGCGGGAACGCCGTGGTGAATCAAGACTTCCGCCAGACTGCTGCGGGGAATCATCTCCTGACCGTATTTAGCGGGATAAGCACCCCAACAGGCATTAAAAACCGTTAAAATGACCTGATTTCTCACCAAAGCTTGGGCCAACTCCGTCCCATTTAGCTGTTCCCCTGACCGCAGAAATAGGGAACCACCATTGGGGGCGGCTATTCCGTGACCAGCGTAGAAAAAAGCTTTATATTTACCCGTATCCAGGGCCTTGGTCAGTTCTTTCGCCCCCGGTCGAATTAAGGTATCGACTTTGACTTTCACTCCCCAATTCTGGAGGGAACCACTGGGGGAGATGGCCCGGATGAGATTGGTGGCCTCGGATTCCAGTGCCTGGTCGGGATTAGTTTCTCCATCGGTGTTAATGGCGGTGAGGTTGAGGGAACTAGCGGCGGTTTTAATCTGTTTTTCGCCGATAACTAAGAGAATATTGAGACCATTACTCGGTTTTATCGGTGGTAGTGGTTCCACATCGCTGGTGGTGCGGCTAAAGAGTATATTCGGATGCAGAGATATAGCCTGTTTACCCGCTTGCTGCATAATTTCCCAGGGCAGCAGAATTAAATAGGGATTGCGACATTCCAAGCGAATTCGCAGGGGCTGATTTTTGCCGAGAGCGATTCCCTGACTTTGGGCGAAACTTTGACCAATTGATGCTTGAAATAACCATTGCCAGAGACTAATACCTAGTTTCTGCATTAATCGACCGCCATAACTGCTGCCTTCTCCCGAAAGAGTCAGTTTAGGTCGAGAATTTCCCTCTAATTGCTCTAACATCGGCAAGGTCGGCATTTTTTCCAGACAGAACATTTCCTGCCATGCCATCCATTCCGTGGCTAGACTCCCGGTCCATTCACAGTCATGATGCACATATCCCCCCGGTAGGGGTGCTTTCGTCACCCAACGGGCGAAATTATTACTCGTGGCTAAACTAGATATCGCTAAGTTTAGACTAGGGATGGCATCATCGGTCATTGTGGTTATTGAGAAGTCTATAGAATCTTATTCTAGAGGATTTCTGAAAGGTAAGAAAGATTATTAAGTCACCAATAAACAACAAAGTTCAATAATTTTGGTTTGCAAAGTTGCCAAAGGTTCTGCACCCCGCTTGAGACGATATTCTAATTCGAGAAGTATGGGCAAGGTGGCCAGAAGTTGCTTAGAAGAAAAGGATTGTATCTCTTTGCGAATGAAATACAGTCGCTTGGGATTGGCAATTTCGGCGGCGGCGGCGATATTTTTCTCGTCTTTTTCTCCTTCTTCAATTTTTAATTTTACTATTGCCCAAGTGCGAAATTGACCCCCTAGGGTGGCGGTGATAGCCAAGGGGTTCTCGTTACGATTTAATAATTCATTGACTAATTCGAGGGCCTTGCCTGTCTCCCGTTTTAAAATCGCACTGGCTAACTGTAAGCTGCTTTGATTGCTGGCATTGACTAAGCTTAAAATGTCCTTTTTGTCAATACTTCCCGCCGAATTATTTTTAAATAAACGCAGTTTTTCTAACTCCATCCACAGCAAGCGGCTGTTATTTCCCACTGATTCCGCTAAGAGTTTGATCGCATCGGGGGTTAATTTTACCCCCACTTCTTTGGCAATTTCCTTAACTCTTTGGGCAATTTCCTCGACTTTCCAAGGGGGAATTAGTTCAAACTCTTTAACCTCTGCCTGATTTTGGATAAACTTGCTCGATTTTAAGCGGGAGTCGGGTTTTTTGGCACTGGTTAATAACAGATAGGAATTTTCGGGTAAATTGGGCAAAGTGCGCTGTAATTCCTTGAAAATATCCTCGGAACATTGTTGACAAATAACCGTATCGGCTAACCAAACTAAACGATTTCCCATGCCGAAAACTGCAGTCATCGCTTGATTGAGGGCTTCGATAATTGCCTCATTGCGATCACCATTAATTTTATCATAATTAAACTGTATCCAATTGGGATCGAGAAGTTTTGTTTGCAGATTTTTCACCGCTTGGTTAATCGCAAATTCATCTTCTCCCCAATAAAATATTGTCGGCATAAGTTTCTTGAGGTGTTACTATTACCCATTTTGCCAGATTTTTACAGTTTTGTCAGCACTACCAATAATTAAATATTTACCATCGGCATCAATTACTAAAGATAACAGTTTGTCTGTGGGTTGATCAAGGGTTGCTAATTTTCCTTTGCTTGTTAAAGACCAAAACTTAATCATTTGATCCGAAAGCTTGCTTAATCTGAACAGCACAAGCAGCAGAGGATAAACCCAGAATTTCCTAATATTAACTATGGCTATTCATAAACACAGGTAAAGACTATCTGACTCGATAATTTCCCAAATTAATCAAAAAATAGACTCGATCGACCCCAAATAACGCACAATAAAAAAGGAAATGTCAAAGGAGAATCGCAAATGTTGCCCTATATCCTAGCGGTCGTGGTGGGATTAAGTAGTCTCTACCTCCTCACCACCGCTTTTATCGCCCCCGATCGCCACCGTCAAGATGATTTTCTCTGGAGTGCGGTAGGATTATTCTATGCCCTTGTTCTCTGGTTGTGCGCGGGAAGGATTACAGGCGCTATCCTCCTCGGACAAGCTGCCGCGGCCATTTTATTTATTGCTTTCGCTTGGCAAACTCTCAAACTCAGACAAGCACTTTTTTATCCCGACAAACCAGTTAAATTATTTACTATTGTCGGTTGGTTAGGCAATCGTCTGGGGAAAGTTACTCCAGCTCAATCCCCCAAAACTAAAGCTAAACCTGAGAAAGTAGCGGTAAAAGTCAAAGAAACGGTTAAAGAAACGATTGCCCCCGCTGTCGAAACAGCGGCAGCTATCGGGGAACCCACCACAGAATCAGTGACAGAAATTGGGGAAAAAGCTCAAGAAACGATTGCCCCCGTTGTCGAAACAGCGGCAGCTATCGGGGAAACCACCACAGAATCAGTGACAGAAATTGAGGAAAAAGCTGAAGAAATTATTGATGATGATGAAACTTTCGATGATTTCGATGATTTTGATTTGGCAACAGAAGAGATCAACTCTTCCGAAAATTTCCCAGAAATTCCCCCGACTGAACCTGTCGCAAATGTTAAAGTCGAAACTATTGCTGTTAGCGAAACGGTGATTATTGAAGTTACCGAGGAAGATTTGCCCCAAGAGGAAATTATCGGAGAAAATACTCCCCCAGAAACTCGCTCAAAAAGTGAAGAAAATTCCCCCCCAGAGGAAGATTTGCCCCCAGAAAAAACTGTCGGAGAAGATACTCCTCCCGAAACTCGATCGCAAAGCGCAGAAAATTCCCCCTCATCGGATTAAAAATTAAGACTATTGAGCGGGTGGGTTAGGCAATAATTACCCAAGAAATGGTTCTTCGTTACTTGGTATGGTTCGATAGGGGAGCATAAATCAACTAAATCCTGATCTGGCAAGAGACTTAATTGATTAGTTCGCTCTAGATCAAAAATAATTGACAAAAATCGCTAAATGCCTTTTTATATAAGGGTTCCATCCCTTATAACCCCCGTCCATTGCATAACACAAACCGAAGAACCAAATTTTTAGTAAAAAAATGTAATAGGAGTGGATTAATTATATTTAATTGAGCTATAAGAAAGAAGAATCACCTTCAAAAACATTCCATTTGCTTAAGTTACCCTAAAAAGGAGGAACAAGGTGAGTGACCTACTCAAATCTGGACAGACAGTCCATACAGAATCTTCTCAAACCCCTTGCACGGTAGAGCAATTACTTGGCGGTGGCGGTCAAGGAGAAGTCTATCGAGCTAATTTAGCTGGTCAGTCTGTAGCACTGAAATGGTATTACTCCCACTCCATTCAGGCAGATCCTCGCCAGTACGAACGGCTTGAGGCGGCGATCCAGTCTGGCGCACCGAGTGATCGCTTTCTGTGGCCTATAGATATTGTATCAGAGCCTGGCATAGAAGGGTTTGGCTATGTCATGCCATTGCGAGAACCTCAATATAAAGGCTTTGTCGATCTAATGAAACGGCGCATTAAACCAGAACCCACCTTCAGAGCTTTAGCAACCGCAGGATTTGAACTGGCCGATGGCTTTTTTCAACTTCATGCCAAAGGGTTATGTTACCGCGATATCTCTTTCGGTAATGTTTTCTTTAATCCCAACACTGGGGATGTTTTAATCTGTGATAACGATAACGTCACCATCAATGGGGATCAAGAAGGTGGTGTTATGGGAACACCACGCTTTATAGCACCAGAAATCATTACTGAACAAGCGAGACCGAGTACGCAAACGGATTTGTACTCTTTGGCAGTTTTACTGTTCTATATGTTAATGATCCATCACCCCTTGGAAGGAAAGAAAGAAACCGAAATCAAATGTCTGGACGCTCCAGCGATGAATAAGCTTTATGGTACTGAGGCGGTGTTCGTTTTTGACCCCAAAGACAATTCCAATGCACCAGTACGCGGCTACCATGATAATGCCCTTGCCTTCTGGCCTATTTATCCACAATTTCTCCGCGAACTGTTTACCAAGGCATTTACCAAAGGTATTCAAGATCCAGAAAATGGCCGCGTCAGGGAGTCAGAGTGGCGGGGAGCAATGGTAAACTTGCGCGATTCTATCATCTACTGTCCTCACTGTGGTGCTGAGAACTTCTACGATCCTGATGTAATAAAAGCATCAGGCGGTAAACCCAACCCTTGTTGGTCATGTCAGAAAGAAATTCGCTTGCCCCCTCGAATTCGCATTGACAAAAATATCATTATGTTGAATCACGATACCAAGCTATTTCCCCATCATATTAATGTAAAATTGTTTGACTTTTCTCAACCAGTCGCTGAAGTCACTCGACATCCCACTGATCCTAATATTTGGGGAATTAAAAATCTTATGCGAGAAAAATGGCTCTGTACTACGGCTGATAATCAAGTTAAGGATGTCGAACCAGGACGCAGTGCAACTATGGCTGTAGGAACAAAGATCAACTTCGGCAAAGCAGAAGGTGAGATTCGTCTTTGAAATGTTATTCCCTGTTTAGAAATCCACTTTTTTTACTGAATCAAGGAGATATTGAATATGCCACTACCAGGTGAAGGGTTGTCAACCCGCCCCTTACATTTTATTTGGATTTGTGATTGTTCTGGTTCTATGTCTGTAAACGGCAAAATCCAGGTTCTCAATACAGCCATTCGTGAAGCAATTCCCTTAATGCAAAAAGAAGCAAATGAGAATCCCAATGCACAAGTATTAGTTCGCGCCCTTAAATTTTCTAGTGGAGCGCAGTGGCACATAGCTCAACCTACACCAGTTGAAAATTTTAAGTGGACAGATTTGACCTCTGATGGTGTCACAGATATGGGTAAAGCCCTCTCTATGGTTGCAGACCAACTTAAAATACCGCCCATGACTGACCGAGCGCTTCCCCCTGTTTTAGTGCTGATTTCTGACGGTCAGCCGACTGACGACTTTAGCAGTGGACTGAGACACTTGATGGAACAGCCTTGGGGCAAGAAGGCTGTACGAATTGCAATCGCAGTTGGTGGAGATGCAGATCATGAACCATTGCAGAAGTTTATTGGACACTCAGAACTAAGGCCTCTTCAATCTAATAGTCCCGAAAATCTAGTCAAACAGATTAAATGGGTTTCTACTGTTGTTTTAAAAGCTGCGTCTTCTCCTAGCAGTCAAACCAAAAACTCTAATTTTGGAGGCGGAAATGTCCCAATTCCAGTGCCTCAAAATGTTATCAATAGTGCATCTGATGTCTGGTAAAATGGAGGACTCATGAAAGAAAATATGCCCCAACTAAAATGGCGGTGCATTGGTGAATCTGTCAAAGGAGCCTCTCATGTGCGTTCTGGATTGCCCAATCAGGATGCCATTCGCTGGTTTCCAGAATCAGGCATCGGTCTGCCATTGATTTTAGCTGTATCAGATGGCCATGGCAGTGCTAAAAGTTTTCGCAGCGATAGAGGCTCTCGTTTTGCTGTTGAAACGGCAATTAAAGTAATTCAAGAATTTTTCTTGAGCAGTCAATCAAGTGATATTAATTTCTCAGCACTCAAAGATGCAGCCCAAAGACTTCTACCACCGAGACTTGTCAATGAGTGGAGAAAAGCTGTCAATAAAGATTTGGGTTTGTCAGAAAATGATGAAGAAAAATTAACTAATAAACCCAACTTTACTGATGAAGAGAAACAGATTCTTGTTCATAAAGATGGAGAAGCTGCTTGGCAAGCCGTTGAAAATAATTATTTTCTCGCTTATGGGGCTACCGTCTTGGCAGTTTTAGTGACCGATTCTTTCATTGTCTATATTCAGTTAGGTGATGGGGACATTCTTGAGGTGGATTCTAAGGGAAATACGACTCGACCTTTGGAGCGGGATCCCAACCTAATTGCCAATGAGACAACTTCACTCTGTATGAATAAGGCATGGAATGAATTTCAGGTTCATATAAAACTGTATCCACAAAGTACGCCCAAAGAAATACCTGCTTTAATTCTGGTTTCTACTGATGGCTATTCTAATTCTTTTTCTACTGATGAAGGATTTTTTAAAATTGGTCAAGATTATCGACAGATGTTCAAGTCAAATCTGACTGAAGAAGTCCGACAAAAATTAGAAGGATTTCTTCAAGAGACTTCAGAAAAAGGCAGCGGAGATGACATCACTCTAGGAATGATTAAAAGACTTGAGGAAGATGATCGGGACTATCTAACAGACCGTGTAGAAGATTTAGGTAGGCAGGTTACAGTAGTTAAGGAGTCCAGCATGAGACAACAAAAGGATATCTCAGGAATTGAGAGTACGGTAAATGATCTTAAACAACAACAATACACAACCCAAAAAGCCGTTTATTGGGGGTTTATATGGGGCTTTAGTTTAATAATAGGCACTTTTTTAGTTAGTAATGCCCTCAGTAGTTACCTTTTTTTTCGTCTTAATAAGGTTGAGAAGATGTTGAATGAACTGAAAGAGCCAAAGAGCGGAGGAAAAGGTCAATCTCAACCTCTCAATAGTTCTTCCAATACCTCCTCTCCCCCACCAGAAACAACACCATCTCAAGTACCAACACCTATTCCAACGCAGTAAGCATCAATAAGTTTTACACTTAATCACGTTTCGCCTTTTCTCAAAAGGGTAGAAAGAGTTTTATCTGTAAAGTTTATTTATTCTTAAGGCCCAATGCTAGAGACTGAAAATGAGAGAGGCCCCATGACTACTCCTAATATCGTGGTAGATGATACTTATCCGGGTTGTTCTTACTGCGAACAAAAGAGCTTTGTTAAATGCGGGAGTTCTTTATTCTCTCGCTGTAATAAAGTGTCTTGTGGAGGAGAGCAGGGTAGCTTTCATACCTGTACTTGGTGTGGAACTAAAGCTCAAATTAGTGGTTACATCGAAAGCTTGAGCGCAGGAAAAGACCTATGAACGAGTTACCTAGACAAAAGCTTTGTGAAATTATTACCCAGTACGGACAGGATGTTTCTGACAACCCTCAACGCTGTGAAGGATTACTAAAGGACTTTTGTGGGCAATATAGCAAGGAAGTCTTTCTTTTAGTGAATGCTCTTAAAAAAGGCGTGGCTACCGAGTTGCTAAAATCCCAGAATCAGATTCCTCAAGCAGTTATTTTATCCAAGCTTACAAAGCGATTACAAGATGAGCTAGGAATGGCTGAGGAATCTGCTTACTGGGCTGTAGATTCTTGGGGATTAGCATTAGGGGTGATTTCCCAACCACGAACCAAAAATGACTTTCAGAGTCAACAGCAATTAATTTTAGAACGACAACAACAAGCAGAAAAAGAGCAAAAACAAAGAGAAGAATATGAAAAAAAATTAGATCAATCTCAGCAAGAAATACAGCAATGGAAACAAGAAGTAGGCAAGCTAAATGAAGCAATAAAAACAGCCAGACAACGGCAAAATATTAATCATAAATCAGCCCATAAGTTTGCTGCCAATTTTGTTTCTATATTGGCTGGTATTTCAGCATTAGTCGCTTTTTTACTTGGAATTTATGCTTATCAAAAAAATCAACAAATGGGGAATTTTGTTGAGAATCTTATAACTGAACATAATCAAAAAGTTGAGAATCTTACAAATAATATATATTCGCTTTATAATCAAGTACAAAATTTTCAAAATACTCTAGAAAATGTTGAGAATAATCTAGAGAATAATCTTAATATATCTGGAGATACTTATTTAAACCTTTGCAATCAAACTTCTAATGACATAATTGATGCCGCAATTATGTATTGGGACGGAGACGGATGGAAATCAAGAGGATGGTGGAATATTAAAAAAGGAGAATGTACAAAAGTCTTGGTAGATTTTAACGAGCGAGGAGATATCTACATTCATGGACAAATAAACAATATTAAGTGGGGATCTGATGATTTTTCATTTTGTGCTACCAACACAAGATTTGAATTTGAAAAGTCTGATGAAATGGAATGCTCTGGTGATAATTATAAGGTTAATGCCATTAAGTTTTTGGTTTTCCCAGGAGTCAATGACTATAAGTTTAAAGATTATAAAAATTATACAGAATAATTTTCTATTTCACTATTTCACTAATCTTCAATTGATTGCCAAAAAAAATATGAACAGCTTACCACGACAAAAACTCAAAGAAATCTTTACCCAGTACAGTCATTCAGTTTACTACGATCTTAAACTTTGTAAAAGGCTCTACTCAAGGTTTTTTGTGGGCAGTACCGGAAGAAAATTTCTGTCCTTAAATTAAATTGTCCTTTGCAGCTATTACCAATTTTTTATTTATCAAGAAATACCTCACTTACCTCAATGAAAATAGGCAAATCTAATGACACAACAACCTCAGTACAACGCTTATTTAAGACAAATTTACCCTAAAGCAGCCGCTCACACTGCCCATACTCATCATCCCTTATCAACTAATCAATCTATTGTCATTGGACGAGATGCAACCTGTCAAATTGTTCTCAACTCCACCAACTATCCAGGAGTCTCTAGTCGCCATCTAGAAATTCGTCCCGTCATGCCTTCAGGAAGTCCTCCTTCTTGGCAAATCTGTGATTTAGGGAGTTCCAATGGCACTTATATTAATAACCAGCAACTGCAAGGTTGTCGGACATTACAATTAGGCGATCGCATTTCTCTCGGTCAGCAGGGTGTAGAATTCGTCTTTGAATGTCAAGTTAGCAATCCAGGACTTCCTGGTCGTCCTTTAAATATCCAACCTGGCGACTCCCTTCATTTGAGTCAAATGCTGCCCATCATCGCGACAAGGCAGGATTTATTTAAAAAAGCTTACCTGATACCAGGTGTCCTTACCGTGTTATTAGTCGTCGGACTATTTGCTGCGATCGGTAATCCTGACCTATTTAATGCCCTATTAGCAGTCTATCTGATTGGGGCAGGCTACTACTTCGTCTATCAATTGGGCGGCAAACAAAAACCCTGGTGGTTGCTGATAGGATCGGCAATAACTACCATTTTACTCTTGCTAAGTCCTATTTGGTCGCTATTTGCCTTGGTTTTCCGTCAAATCCTGCCAGGAGAAATACCGACAGAAGGAACAGAAATAGGATTTCTTTCTTCGTTTATCCACTATTTTTTTGGTGCAGGCATGGCAGAAGAACTCCTCAAAGCCATACCTGTCTTCCTTGCGCTGGGGATAGGACGAATGCTCAGAACCCCTTGGCGAGAGCGAGTGGGTGTCTGGGAACCCCTTGATGGCATTCTCTTAGCAACTGCCTCTGCTGCTGGCTTTACCCTCCTAGAAACCCTGGGACAGTACGTGCCTGGAGCGATTCAGCAGGTAGCAACTCAGGCAGGGGAAGGCGCAGGAGAATTAATCGGGATACAATTACTCATTCCTCGAATTATTGGTTCTGTAGCTGGACACATGGCTTATAGCGGCTATTTTGGTTATTTCATCGGCTTAAGCGTCCTGAAACCGTCTAGACGTTGGTCAATCTTGGCTATAGGCTACTTGACAGCATCAGCACTGCACGCCCTTTGGAACGCTTCTGGTGCTATCAGCAATCTCGTCACTGCCTTTGCCGGAATTTTAGCTTATGCCTTCTTAATGGCAGCCATTCTGAAAGCTCGGCAACTTTCACCAATTCGTTCTCAGAATTGGGCGACTCAGTATTACAATCCACCGATCCTACCTCAAGCTCCCTTTTCGCTGCGGATTCAGCAGAAGACAATTCCTTTAACTGTCGGGACTCGGTTGCGGGCAGGGGAGATTCCTGGGTTGGTGGCGCAAAGTGCTAATGGAATAGTCGCTGAAGTGAATGCTAATCCCAAAGATCCCAGCATTTTAGGGTTGCAAAACTGTTCCAATCAATTTTGGATAGCTACTTTACCTATCGGGCAGCAAAAGCAAATCGATCCTGGGCGCAGCATCAAGCTTGCGGTTGGCACGAAAATTAACTTTGGTTCAGTTCAAGGAGAGGTGCGATCATGAGACAATCATCAAGTTGGAAAAAGGTTCTCTTATTCGGCTTATTAGGGGCTTTTGGTTGCCTAATCGGATGGTTATTGGGTGAATGGTTCTTATCTTGGACAATGCTGCCACAAACACAACAAGAAGCCTCGACACCCGCACTTGTGTTTAATCCAGAACTGACTAAACGACTGCAAAGAGAGGGAGCTAAAACAGGGGATGTTCAGCTTTCTCTGTTATGGAATAACTACAACGATTTAGATATACATTGTATCGATCCATCAGGAGAGGAGATTTATTACTCGCACAAGCGATCGCAATCAGGAGGCGAACTTGACGTTGATATGAACGCAAGTGGACGGCAATCAAAAGAGCCAGTAGAAAACATTTACTGGCCTGCTGGAGGCGCACCAAAAGGAAAATATAGGGTGTTTGTCAATCATTATGCCAATCATGGCGATGCTGACCCAACTGCCTTTACGGTCGGTGTATTAGTAGAGGGGAACAGTCAAGAATTTTCCGGTTCTATTTCCCATGGTCAACCAAAGCGACCCATTTATGAATTCACCATTGAAGCAAAACCAGCACAACAGCAGCCTAACGCCCAGCAGTTTTGGTATATGGTGTTTATTGTCGGTCTATGGACAGCCTTACTTGCCATTGGCTTATCTCTTGCCCTAGCAATCGGGCAAAACTTCTATCTTCATCGTCCGTTTTTATCCACTCGTCAAGGCACTATCTTACTTGCAGGAGGGCTATTAGCAGGCCTCGTTTCTGGTGGTTCTGCTCAAGCACTGTTGAGTTTAGTTGCCCAGTCAGAAATCCTCGCTAAAGCTGGCTGGATCGCTGGATGGACGCTTTTGGGAGGGCTTTTGGGAAGGGGGATGGGCTTTTTCATCTCTAACCTACAAGCAAAACGAGCGACTATTGCTGGTGCGATCGGCGGTTTCTTTGGTGCTTTAGCCTTTTTGTTGGTTTCCCAGAGTGCCGGTGATGCTTCTGGTCGTTTGGTTGGAGCGGTTATTTTAGGCTTTTTTATCGGCTTAATGGTCGTTTTCGTTGAAGTCGCTTTTCGTACAGCTTGGCTGGAGATTCAATACAATCCCAAAGAGAGCCGCACAGTCAATCTGGGAGCCGAACCCGTCAGTATTGGTGGCGATGCCAAAGCTTGTACTATTTACGCCCCGAATGCGCCACCTGTTGCCCTGCGTTACCGACTCAGCCAAGGTCAAATCCTCTGCGAAGATATCGCCACTGGGGTAACTCAGCCACTCCAACCGGGGGATAATCAGCGAGTGGGCAATCTTACCGTCTTTGTTCGCAGTGCCGATGCACCAGATCAATTAGCCTACCGCGATCTTAATCGTGCTTCTCCAGAAGCTTATCAGGATAGGTTTTCCCCTTCCTATTCTCAACCTCAGACTCAATTTTCCTTGCACATTAAAAGACAAGTCATTTCTCTAACGAATGGAACTCGCTTAAGTGCAAGAGAGATTCCGGGATTAGAACCTCAAGGTACTGATGGTGTGGTAGCACAGGTGAATCCTAATCCTAAAGATCCTACTGTATTGGGGCTACAGAACTGTTCCCATCGAGCTTGGACTGTAACTTTAGCTAACGGTGAGCAAAAGCAGGTTGAATCAGGGCGTAGTATTAAGTTAGCGGCTAGAACGAAAATTAACTTTGGTTCAGTTGAAGGAGAAATTTGCTCATGAATGATCTACCCCGTGAAAAACTCAAGGAAATTATTATTCAATATGGTCGTTCTCTATGTGATGAACCACAACGCTGTGAGGGGCTGCTACGAGACTTATGTGGACAGTCTCAGAAGGAAATTGCGGTTCTCGTAGGCGCACTGAAAGAACGAGTCCCCGCCGATTTACTGGCCTCGCAAAATAGTACGCCAGCAGTAGTCTTTTTAGCACGACTAACCAAAAAACTGCAAGATAATCTGGGGTTAGCTGAAGAGGCCGCTAGATGGGCAGTGGAATCCTGGGCTTTAGCTTTGGGGGTGATTTCAGAAGCAGATACCGCACCAGTTGATTCGTCTTCTCCACCTCCTCAAGTTCCTCCTCAATATCGGCAAGAAAATGTTAACCAAATACCTGTAACGTCCAATAATTCGTCTTCTCTACCAAACAACATTGTTTCGAGGAAAGAAACAGACACAGCATCAGAAAATATCTTAGGTTTAAAAAAAGCTAACAACCAAATTAAACACGCTTGGATAACTGGCACTATTTGGGGGGTAATCAACTTGCTTGTAACTTTATTCTTGAATCCATATGTGTTTATAGATGTTGTCTTATGTTTTGGACTTTCCTTCGGGATTTATAAAAAAAGTAGAATTTGTGCTGTTATTATGTTTGGTTATTATATTGTCAGCAGAATATATTTCTGGGAAGTGTTAAAAGGAAATCCGCTATTTTTAATAGTACCCATTGCCTTTATTTATTTTTTCTGGCAAGGAGTTCAAGGAACTTTTGCTTATCACAAAATAACCAAAATGTAGTTTTGAATTAAATGAATTAGGAGGAAAGACAGCCATGAATAAAAATATCATAGCCGGATTCGGAAAAGCGATACAGTTTGCCATCTGGGGTGCAGGGGGCGGAGCTATTGGTGCTTTAATTGCTGAACCTTTTTTTGTTCTGATGATACAGCAAGCTTATAACTCCTTAAGCGCGAAAGTTTTTACATCCAGTATCTGGTTTGGACTGATTGGTGCGGGCATTGCTATTGCTTTACTGAGTGCCTCTTTTCAGTATCTCAAACGAGGACTACAACTAGGCAAGGCTATCCGAGATGGTATCTGGGTAGGTTTCCTAGCAGGAGCGATCGCAGGGGGAATTGCCGAATACCTCTACTCCAGTATTGGACCGACTGAATTCTTACGAATTATCTGTTGGGGCATCGCCGGAGTCTTACTAGGACTGGGTTTGAGTTTCCGCATCCCCAATTTAGGGCAAATTCGCGGCATGGGAGGCGGTTTAGCGGGCGGTATATTAGGTGGAGGTCTATTTGTCCTGTTAGCTGTCGTCAGTGGGAGTTCCGAGACAGCAGCCCGCTTGTTGGGCAGTGCTGCCATTGGCTTTTGTATCGGTTTGATGATTGCGATTATTGAGACAGCTTTCCGAGAAGTGTGGCTGGAAATCCGTTATAACCCCAAAGAAAGTCGAACAGTCAGCCTTGGCTCTGAGCCTGTCAGCATCGGTGGCGACCCCAATATCTGTACTGTTTACGCTCGCAATGCGCCACCTGTTGCCCTGCGTTACCAACTTACTCAGGGGCAAATTCTCTGTGAAGACATCCCTGCTGGGACTACCCACACAGTGCGACCGGGAGACCAACAAATGGTCGGAGCGATCGCGATTGTCGTTTGTGCTGCAGCTGCTTCACCCCAGCTTGCTAGCAGTTCCCCAGACTTAGCCTCTCAATATCCTTCCCAGACAGTCTTGCAATCTCAGAATCAATTTTCCCTACGCCTGAAGCGCAGAGTTATTGCCTTAACAGATGGGACTCGATTAAGCCCACAGGAAATTCCGGGATTAGAACCTCAGAACGCTGATAATATAGTGGCTGAAGTCAGTCATAATCCTAAAGACCCAACGATTTTAGGCTTAAAAAACTGTTCCTGTCGATCTTGGATAGCAACACTTCCAAGTGGAGAGCAAAAGCAGATCGATCCTGGACGCAACATTAAATTAGCGGCTGCAACAAAAATCAACTTTGGTTCAGTAGCAGGAGAAATTTGTTGATGAATGATTTACCCCGTGAAAAACTCAAGGAAATTATTATTCAATATGGTCGTTCTCTATGTGATGAACCACAACGCTGTGAGGGACTGCTACGAGACTTATGTGGACAGTATCAGAAGGAAATTGCCGTTCTCGTAGGCGCACTGAAAGAACGAGTCCCCGCCGATTTACTGGCTTCGCAAAATAGTACGCCAGCAGTGGTATTTTTAGCACGACTAACCAAAAAACTGCAAGATAATCTGGGGTTAGCTGAAGAGGCCGCTAGATGGGCAGTGGAATCCTGGGCTTTAGCTTTGGGGGTGATTTCAAGCAATGACCTTAAAACCAACCCTTCATCGGATCCACCAGTTCCTACGCCAATCCCGACTCCTGTACCAGATTCTGCCGGGCAACCAACTTCCTCTTTCTCGGTTCCTTCAACTATCCCCGTCCAACTGCCTGTCAATCCCGTCACCATTCCTTCTCAGCCAGTACCCCCGCCAACGCCTCCTTCACCTTCAAACAATTGGACAAAGATTGCGATCGCTCTTGGCTCAGTAGGAGTTTTGGCATTAGTGGGCAGTGTAGTGCATTTTCAAGAACAGCAAAAACAGGCGAGCGATCGAGAAATAGCCGAATTGAAAGCCAGAGAAGAACAACGTCTAGAAGCGGAACAGCGCCAACGAGAAGAGGCAGAACGTCAAAGAAAAGAGGCCGAACGTCAAAGAAAAGAGGCAGAACAACAACTTGCAGAAGAACAAAGAAGGAGACAAGAAGCAGAAGCCCGACTGGAAGCAGAGCGTCAGAAATCAGAAACTTTTGTTCCTAGTGAAAGTGTCAATCAAGATATCAACGAAGGCGAAGCGATATCCCTGATTGAAAATCTGTACTATGCGCTTTCAGAAAAAAACTTCGATCAGGCAATGTCTTTATATAGCCCACAATTGGCAGAGTCATTTTCTCCTAGCTTCTTCAGTCAATTTAAAAGAGTAACTGTCGAAGATTTACAAGTTACTTTGAGAACAGATATTTCGATAAACTTTATAGGACAAAATACTTATGTTTATCCCGATGGTTCAACCCAAAGAGAACTCAGATCGTACACCGTGAGAAACTTGGATGGAGAGTTAAAAATTACAGCATCTGAATTCATTAAAGTGACAAAGTTTAGATAAAACTCTAGCGTTAAAACCAAAAATGCTGGGTTCTTCGTTACTTGGTATGATTCTATAGGGAGGCATAAATCGACTAAATCCTGATCTGGCAAGAGATTTAATTGATTAGTTCGCTCCAGATTGCAAACAATTGACAAAAATCGCAGTAATGTCTGTTTCTATAAGGGTTTCATCCCTTATAACCCTGTCCGTTGCATAAGACAAACCGAAGAGATCAAGAAATTAACTAATTAATTTAACCTTCAGCCCCCACCCAGTCAAACCAAGTTTAAAAGGTGAATGGTTTTATTTTCCTAGTACACAGGGATAGATCTTTTCGTTTTTCGGGACGAGTCCTGAGATAATCTTCTAACCAAAGACAACCTCGATCGAGCAATTTTTGTAAATAATTATATTCTGTTTCTAAGGGCCATCGATGCTTTTGACCATCCCTAGCAATAATCACAATCTCTTGACTATCAGGACTAAAAGTGATCCCATAGAAGATATCTTCTTCTATTTTAAACTCGGAGCGCAAATTTCCGTCCATGTCCCAGCGTCTAGCTGTACCATCCCTTGAAATAGCAGCGATTTTTTCACCATCAGGACTAAAACTAACTCCATAAACGGGAAAAGAATCGGTTTTAATCTCCTTTAAAAGATTGCCCTGCAAATCCCAAATTTTAATCTTTCCTCGAGTAGCAGTAGCAATTTTTTGATGATCAGGAGAAAACACCAAATCATAGATAATACTATCATCGGCTGTCCAAGAATTAATCAATTGAGGTGGATGATTACTTAAATGCCAGTATTGAATTTTTCCCTCGCTTGTTCCCGTGATTATTGCTGTTCCCTCTCCATTAAAAGCAAGACTATAAATCGGTACTTGACTAGCAGTAAATTCTTGAAGCATTGTTCCTTTTTTGCTCCAGATTTGTACTTTTCCATTTCTTCCTGTAATCGCTATCTGATTACTATCGGGATGAAAAGCTATACTATAGATTGAACGCATTTTTGTGGTAAATTCTCTAATTTTTTTTCCCTGGGAATCGAGTAAAGTAATCTGACCATCTTTATTAGCAATAGCGATAATATTGCCTTGAGAATTAATGCTAACGCTGGTATTATCAGACTTAGTTTTATTTAAATTGTTCAGCTGCCAAATTTTAGCCGTTTCATCACTCGATCCAGTTACCACCTCTTTTCCATCTTGACTAAATACAGCAGTAAAAACTGATTCTTGATGTCCTCTAAGAGTAGTTATTTCCTCCCCTTGCAGTCCCCAAATTTTAGCACTACCGTCACTAGATGCGGTAATTATAAACTGGCCATCAGGACTAAAATTAACACTGTTGACAAAATCTTGATGTCCCCGGAAAGTAGCTCTTAAATTTCCCTGTAAATCCCAGATTTTAGCACTTTTATCGGCCGCTGCCCCGGCAATTTTTTGACCGTCGGGACTAAAATTAACACTATAAAAAGCCCCAATATTATCTTGACCTAAACTCAAGATAATTTTACCTGATAAATCCCAAATTTTAATCGTACCATCCCGGGAAGCGGTGGCAATTTTTTGACCATCGGGACTAAAACTAGCTGCATCTATCGATCTTTTATGTCCCTTAAATACCTGTAAAGTTTCACCTGATAAATTCCATAATCTAGCGGTTTTATCCCTGGAAGTAGTCACAATTTTTTGACCATCGGGACTAAAACTAACACTATAAACTGATTCTTGATGGTCAGGGTAGGTGACTAAATTTTGCCCTTGCAAGTTCCAAATTTTGGCGGTTTTATCTTCGGAAGCAGTGGCAATTTTTTGACCATCGGGACTAAAACTAACACTATAAACTGCTCCCTGATGACCTGTCAAAGTTTGAATATTCTCACCTTTTTGATTCCAAATTTTTACCGTCCCATCTTCGGAAGCAGTGGCGATTTTTTGACCATTGGGACTAATACTAACACTATAAATAGTTCCCTGATGTCCTTGCAGTTGGTTTTTTTCTTGAATGCGATCTAAAATTTGTTGCAGGGTAATAATTGGACTGGTGGCAGGATATTTACTCAAGGGTTGCCCATCAGTAACGATATTTTTTAAACTATTTACTGCTTGCATGACCGCAATTAAAGATTCTAATTGTTCAAATTGAAATTGTTGCCAATAACTATCACCCTTGCGCTGTAATTGAATACCTATTTGAGCGGTTTCTACTTGCTGCCACGCTTGTTTTACCTGAATAAAAGCTAAGAGAGAACCCAAGAGAGAAGTAATTAAAATTACCGAGCCAATTTGAATTCTTTTCGTGGCTTTTTGGTGAGCAATTGCTAGAATTTTATTAGCTTGTCTCTGAGTTTCTAGGCTAATTTCTGCCTCTCTTTTATCGAGATTTTGACTAGCAGTTAAAAACTGATAATCAAGATTACTTAAGCTTTTCCCTTGAGACCAATCGAGGGCATTATTTAACGCTTTTCCGCGTAAAAGCCGCGATTCATCGGTATAATTAGACTGTTGCCAAGCGGCGATCGCTTCTGAGTAGGGACGCAATTGCGCTAATTGTTTTTCTAGCCAATTGAGATTAAATATTTCTCGATAAATAGGATTATAAACTACTAATTGATTATCCTTTTTTACCACTAATCCCGATAACCTTAATTCCCCTTGTTCTGGACTATCGTCGCACAGAATCGCCCCCTTTTCTAAAATTTGTTGATAGATGCCTAACAAACGACCCGCTTTGTCTTGATTTCTTAACAAGCGATCGGCAATAGTTCGCAGATGAACCGGTTCATCTTGAGATTCCCAATGATTAATAATTCTCTCTTTGATCAGCGTCTCAATATCTAAATTACTTTCCCGCAATAGCTGACAGATTTTCTGGGTTAAAAATGGCTGTCCTCCCGTCCAAAAAATAACTTTTTCTAACCAATCAGGTTGATAATTACTTTGACTAGATAATCCTGCGGCTAAAGGAGCAGTTTCTGCCAGATTAAATCCTGTTAATTCGATCGCCTGGCCGATATTAAAAGATGTTTGGGTCTTTTCGCGAATTAAATCTGCTGGGGTAGCCACACCGAATAAAGCGAAAGTAATTCTTTCATACTGGGTATTTTCCGCTCTTTGGTTATAACAATAACGAATCAGGGAAAAAAAGTCATCTAGAGAAAACTGTAAACTGAGAATTTTATCGATCTCGTCGATAAAAATATATATTTTCTCTCCCCGACAATAAACTAATAAAGCTTCCTCGATAAATTGTCCCAAACGCTGCACGGGGGGTAAATCCTCTCGCTCACGCAGCCAGGATTTAAGATTAATTTTTCCCGTCAGATTAAATCCTAAAAACAAACGGGTAATCACGCCGTTATACCATTGGGATAAATTATCATTACTGCCAAGACTGGTTATATCTACCGCTGCGCAATCCATACCCGATTGCTGTAAAATGTGAGTTACTCGTACCCTTAAACTGGATTTACCCATCTGACGACAGTTAAAAACGTAGCAAAATTGACCATTTTTTAAAGCCGTTAACAGTTCTTGATCGGCATTTCTCTCGATATAGGTAGGATGGTTATAGGCAAGACTACCCCCGACACGATATTGATAATTCATGATTCTTAAACAAAATTATTTCAATGTCACCAATGGAAATAAAATAGACAATTGTGATTTGGATATATATAATGCAAGGATAATCGCTATTGACAAGCTATCCCCAAGGCAATTATGAAGAAAACTTTTTTCACCTCCATCGCCGTTAGTGCCACCCTCGTCAGTGGCATTGTTTTAGGTACTCTTGATGCCGGCAGCGCCTCCGCTTGTGCTTTCGCTAAAGGTAAAAGCATTTTTGGTAGCAATACCACCTTCCCTGTGAATCCTAACAAACTTATTTTAGGGGTTGCCGCCGCTACAGGAGCAATCACCGTAGCTGGTGTTTTAACCTACCGTCGTTTTCACTCTGCGCAGCCTCCTGAAGATACCACCGCTAACCTGCCGGCGGTATTTCCTATCCCCATTCCCCCCGCAGCTTTAAATCAGGCAGTGGTGGCGGAAGAAGCGGCAGAAACCAGCAAAATCTCCTAAAAATCCGCTAGATTTTCTCAAAAAAGGTGTTGGCATCCCCGCAGCTTTCCCGCTAGGCAACACCTTTTTCTGTCTAATTGTGTCCCAGTTATCAGAATTTCCAACCATTTTTAAGTTATGTTAAAAGGTGCAACCCTACCACCAGAGGTAAAGATGGGCAACTCCACCACATTTTCTGACACCCCACTTCACAAAGATCATCACACTTGGGAGCATTTAAAACAAGCCATCGCCGCTAGTTCCGGTTTTCGGCGTTGGCAGCAAGAACAACTAGAATCAGGTAAAAATAGAGACGATGCTGATGCTCGCATTTGTTCCTATCTACGGGAAACTTTAGAAACTTTAGCCTACTAGATTGATGCCCCCCAGCTATGACGGCATGGGGACTTTTTTTGTCCGTTTAAGCTAATTTGCGGGCTTTATTTTCTGCGCGTTTCGTAACCCAATAACCAGACAAAAGCGACAATTAAAGGCAGGAAATAATAAATAGCTCGATAGGCGATTAAAGAACCGAAAAGCTCGGCATTAGATACATATTCGGGGCGTAATCTCAGCATGATAAACTCAAAAACACCTATTCCCCCCGGCACATTGCTTAATACCCCTGCCGTCATGGCAAATACATAGAGACCGAAAAATCCCAAAAACGAAGTATTATAGTTGTCTGGGAGAAGAAGATATAGAACTCTAGCGGCTAATATCCAATCAATAAAAGTCAACAAAATCAAAGCCAACGAAAGAGTCCAAGAGGGTAAATAGATATTTTCTTTGC
This sequence comes from Microcystis aeruginosa W13-11, assembly GCA_009995705.1. Taxonomy (GTDB): domain Bacteria; phylum Cyanobacteriota; class Cyanobacteriia; order Cyanobacteriales; family Microcystaceae; genus Microcystis; species Microcystis aeruginosa_F. Next base: position 16,270 of record JAADBR010000022.1, on the reverse strand, counting down.
CAATTTTTATCGGTTTTTTATAGGCGAGAGTCAAGAAAAAATAGCCTGTAACCAGCAATAAAAAAATTACTCCTAAAGGTTTAGTAGTTAAAAAAGGTAATTTTAAAAGTTGAGGAATCCGTTGGGGATCAAGGAGGAAACTTACACCACCAATGCCTAACATTCCTAACCAAAAGCTTAAATGGGTAAAAGTGATCACTTTGGCAATATCCACCACCCCCACCCCCGCAGGAGTATAGAAACGATAACGGATCGCTGTCCCAGAAAATAAGGTTAAACCAATGGTATTACCAAGGGCATAACTGATAAAAGCAGTGCGGATAATAGTCCCTAAAGCTAAGGCATGATTGATATAATAAAAACCTAGGCGATCATAACCCGTCATCGACAAATAACCCAAAGCCATCCAAAAAATAGCTTCTAGCTTACGACTTGTGGTAATATGATTTAAACTAGCCAAGAGTTGGGCAAAAGTGTAGTGTTTAAATTCTTGACTAATTGCCCAGACCGCTAGAATAAATAAACTCAAGGACAGGATAATCGGAGCAAAACGCAGAATTTTTTTATACATCTTATTTTTTACTAATTAAAATGAGAAAATCAAAGCTAGATTTAGCCAAACGGCTAAATCGATCCCGAAAAAGAAAATATGATAAATTCTTGACTTCCTCCTTATATTTAACAACTATTCTGGTTTTATGTTATCTAGTTTATCTCAATCTTCCTTGGTCTTTCCATCTTTTTGTGCGTTGGGCGACTAAAGGGGGTGATTTAGACAAAATTCCTGCCAAATTTTATGCAGAACTTAATCAATTATGTTTGAGAGCAGATAGTAGGGGAGAAGTAAGAACGAGAAACTATACAGAATATACAGAAATTGCCGAATCTCTTGGTACATTTAGATGTACTTTAGTTAATGGTGGTCAAGAGTGGTTAATAGAAGATTATAAATCTTTTAGTTCTGCCGATGAAGCGATTTTAGGCACTCAGTTAGCAGTTTTTATCACCGAGATTTTGGGAACAGGTTATAGTTATAGAATTCGCGCTCGTATTCCCAGATACTAAGGAGCAACTAACTCCTGAACAAAACCTGTAAACCTAGGGATGGGTGCAGAACCCATCCCTAGAAAAAAATTAGTTCTCCGATAGGGGTTTGGATCGGGAAGGCCGAGGGATAGGGGATTGTCTGGGGGTAAAAGGTCGCTTTTCTCCTTCCCCTTCCGGTCGAGAATATCTATCGGCCGAGGGATGACGATTTTTATCAAAAGGCTTTTTAAAACCTCCCTTACCCATGGGTTTTTTCTTACTGGCAAAACCGAGGTCTAAACCCTCCAAAATGGTTAAGGCATCTCCTTTCAGTTGTACCTGAAAATCCCAAAAACGACCGATCGGTTTACCTGGTAAAGTGCCGCGCAATTTTAGTTTAAAAAACTTGGGTTTGTCCGCTTCAGTTTTGGGCATTTGTCGGATTTTGACCACTACCGCTTGATTTTCCCGTTCAGTAAAGATGACTTCGCCTCGAATCGAAAAATAACCCGGGGTAGAAGCGGGTAGAGGCTCGATCTCCTGATCATCCTCTTTTTTCAGGGTTTCTGGTTCCCAAACACCGACAATCTGAACATGAAGGGCATCATTTTCCTGACGGGTGCGGGGATAAACCACCCAAAGATGGGGTTTTTCCAGATCGAGATGATTTTTAACCAAACTGATCACCCGACCGAGAATCACAGAATCGATCAGAGTACCATCGGCAGTTAAAATATTGCCTTTAGTTAATTGTTCCTCCGATCGCTGATAATGGCCATAGACGAGACCGATCGCCCGATACTGCCGCAGATGACTGGGAGGGGGGATCGGTTGTTGACGTTTGACTTCTTCGGGGGTGGCTGACTCTACGGCTAAATCAGCCTCAGTATGGGGGGACTCAAGGGGGACTTCCTGAAGTTCCACTTCAGGAGTCGGGGGGGTTTTCGGTGATTCGGTAAACCGATTCCCAGAACGATTCATATCACACTCCTAGCGGCGGAGACACATAGTAAATTAGTAATCAAGCAAGTCAAAAGCGCGATCTAGAGGATTACAATAACCCTCTAGGGCGACTCTACTGGCATCTAGTATATTAAGAACCATGATCTTTTGACTGTCAACCTTGTCAAAACCCTTTTGAGTCTTGACTGTCTGCCCATTGTACTCAATAAAGAGCGGCGAATTTGATCGATCCCCTCATCAAATCTCCAGATTTCCATAACATTTTTCTGTCTGTTCCCTCCCACCCCAGTCTATGAAAGCCTCTCTCTCTAACCGTCGTTGGCTGTCCATCGGTCTCATCCTGATGTTATTAGCTTTGCTGTCTTTCTCGATGATGCCGCTATTGACTTCTATTCTCCAGAGTCAGCACTCCTCGGGCCAGAGTCATCTGTCCGCAGTGGAACAAGAGAAATTAGCCAGTCAAGCACTGGGTTATCAGATGATTTTAGAGCGCGAACCCGATAATCAGACGGCTTTACGGGGATTATTAGATACTCGCCTACAGCAGGGCGATTTAAAGCAAGCGATCGAACCTTTAGAAAAATTAGCGCAACTTAACCCCCAACAATCCGATTATCTACTACTTTTAGCGGAAGCAAAACAGCAAATAGAGGACTATGCAGGAGCTACAGCCAGTTATCGCAGCCTTTTAGCCTCCCAACCCCAAGATCTACGGGCCTTAACTAGATTAACTAATTTATTTCTTAGCCAAAATCGCCATACCGAGGCGATTAGTCTAGTCAAAGACACGATTGATCGCGCTTTAAAAGCCGCTGCCGATCCCAATAATCCCGCCAGTTTAATCGATATCGTTTCCGTTCAGTTACTTTTGGGCAAAATCTATTTCGAGCGGCAAAATTATCCAGAAGCTTTAAACGCCTATAAACAAGCTCAACAGATGGATGTTAACGATTTCCGACCGATTTTAGCGACGGCGATCATACTAAAAGAACAGGGCAAAAATCAAGAGGCTCAACCCCTCTTTCAAGAGGCTCTCAGTCGCGCTCCTTTTGCCTACAGAGAGGAGATTCAGTCCCTAATCGGTGATCATTAATCACACCCCTCTCCCCACTTCCCATAGTTTTGTAACGGCAATTTTTGCTAAAAATCAATAAATGTAAACTTTAATCACAAGCTCGATCGAGTCCCGACAAAGGTGTTATATTAAAAACATAAAGGCACAAAGGAAGCGACTCAACTTCCTTCCAGGCAAAAAGACCTAGAGCCTGTGCCACCTGCTCTAGCTCAACGCAACAGCTAAATCGGACGCAGATTCTCAAAGTTTGTAAAGTAAAGTATGGTTTCGCCTCTGTTGCTCAATAGGACAGATGGGGTGAGCCGTAATCAGTACCTGAGTCGGTAAACTGAGAGATCTTGATAGTTGACAGATAGACTGTTGTGGTTTCCGTAAACCCCTATTATATTGAGTCCGTTAAACTTTTAGGAGTCCATATCGTTTGTACAAGATGAAGCCCGCCTCCCTAGGCGGGCCTATTGTGTTTTTAGAAAACCGCCACGAGATATTCCTGTAACTGCAATTGATAACCTGCCTGACGCTGACAGGGATAATCAAGGGAAAACTCAGGTAAAGCTAATAGAGAACTTTTTTGACAACTAACTAAAGCCACATCGAAACGACAGGTTAAATCGGACCATTGGGGATAAAAGGAGAGAAATATCTGGGCAGCTGCGTAAATTCTCCCCTGTTTACGGTCATTGATCGCTAATTTACCCCCTAAATCCCAATTGCCAGTGCTGCGGGTTTTCACCTCGACAAAAGCAAGAATCCCCTGAGATTTAGATAAGACGATTAAATCGATTTCACCGCCACCACTACGCCAACGACGCTGGAGGATATGCCATTGCTGTAATTGCAACCAATCCGCCACCAAATTTTCGCCTAATTCCCCCACGGTTGTCATATTCAGTTATCAGTTATCGGGGAGCAGGGAACAGTTATCAGTGAACAGGGAACAACATTGATTTATTATCCTGTCTTCTGACTGGAAAATAGAAGCTGAAATAACGCCAATTCTTCAATCAGAATATTTTCATGTTTGGCGGTGTCCACTTTGACATCAGGACTGACTCCAAACTACTGATTACTGTTCACTGAATCACTGGATTACAAAAGTCCTTCTAGACGACGACGGATGCTGTCTAACTCCGCATCGGGAATCTCGGAAAACTCCTCCTCGGCGGGGGGGACTTCCTCTTTTTGCCAATCCAACTCGGAGGCATTGCTTTCGGGGGGAATTACCAACATACCCGCTGCAATCATTTCCGCTTGATAGCCGGCGCCGCGACAAAATTCTGCCACTTCCTCCGAATCAATTTTCTCTACCGTGGGAGTCGGAAAATCCTGTGCCTCTAACAGCAACGCATAACGGGTGGCATCATCTTCCGATTCAAACATCAACACCTTATTGATAGCTCCCATTTGAATGGTGTGGATACCTTCGTTTTCTGTGCCTGCGTTAAAAAGTAGTACAAATACACGCATAATTACTATTAGCGATCGATAAGCAGTGGTCGTCTATGCTCATTTTACCCCCCTTCTCGATCGCTAATCCTCAGCAATTTTAGTTTCTTGTCAACCACTTTTGACCGTTAAGCCGTTGCAGGGTGTAAAACAACAGTAAATCAAGACTAACTTTCCTTTCATCGATCATAAATGATTCAAGAGTACTAGGTTGAGCACCGCCCTCAGCTTGAGAAAAAGCTTTTTTGCCATTGATGTCTTCTTCTAAAAAATAAATGCTAAATTGACGCATTCCCTCGAGCCAATTGCCGCTTAACTGCCAACAGGGAGAACTAGAAAGGCCCTGCACGGGAATTTTATCCTGTTTAAAGGACAGCTTTATATCAGTTATACCCAGCTTTTGCAAGGCGGCAGCCAATGCGGGCTGAAAATACTGCTCGATAAATTCAGCAAAGGGTTTTTCCTCGACGGTAGGCTCCTTGGGTTTTTTAGCAGCCGCAGGTTGAACCGGTTTTGCTGCTTCTGCTGCCGGAGTTGCGGGGGTGGTGGTTTCTTCTGCCATAGGAATTAATCAGGAATGGGTAGGTAGCTACAATTATATTTTCTCCCGGGTTATCAGTTATCAGTTTTTTTAGCTGAGTACTTGGGTGCTAAAAACTATTAGATCCCCCCGTCTAGGCTGTATTGAATTTAAACTAGGTATTGGAAATTTTAGTACAAATGCTCGAACTAATTCTCCCTGCTCTGGCGCTCCCCTGCAATTTTAACGAGTAATTTAGATAGTCAACAGCTTATCAGCACTCCCTTTCATAAGCTATCCCTTATAGGGGTCTTTCTTAACAATTTTGTTAGTAAGCACTCCAACCCTTATCCTGACTTGATTTCAGTTTTTTCTTTGTCAGCAAGGGTGTCAACAAGGAATATTACAGATTGTTAACTGAGTCTTGAAAGCTCTGTGCTACAAAGGTTTGAAATGTTAAGAAAGATGTGACTAATGGACAGGGCGGCTCGCCGAAAGTCGGAAGTCTCACGGCCGAAGCCTGCCCCCTGCCTTCGTTAACGCTTATATTCAGCAATATTACTGATTTTTTGGTATTCTTCCTCCGAGTATAAATCCGCTGGAGAAGCAAGGCGATCAAGAAAGAGGATTCCCTCCAGATGATCGTATTCGTGTTGAAAGATGCGTGCGACAAAATCCCTGAAAACTTGACGGATTTCCCGACCATTGCGATCATAATAGGCCACCTCAATCCACTGATGACGGGGGACAAAACCGCGCCAATTGGGGACACAGAGACAACCTTCCCAACTCTTGACCATTTCCTCGCTCACCTGCAAAATACGCGGATTAATCATGGCAGTGGGTGACATGATCGGAGCGTCGGGATAACGAGGATTGGGGTGAGAAGCAACGATAAACAGACGCAGAGACCGAGCAACTTGGGGCGCGGCGATTCCCACCCCGTGGGCAGCTTGTACCGTGGTAATCAGGGAATCGATCAAATTTTGACAGTCAGAATCGAGAAGATTATCGATCTCCGGTGCTTTTTGCTGTAGAATTGGGTTTCCTAATTGGGTGATTGTTAAAACTTGTGTCATCTGTATAAAGATTAATTGTTTCCCTCTGAAAATCATTTTATCGTCAACGGCAAAATCTCGCTAAACTGATAAGGTTTCCCCGCAGCGGCACTAGAGCAACTTTGTTAATCAAAATTAACCGTGGATAGCAGCACCCAACAACTTTGGCATAATCTCCTAGAGCGTCTAAAATTACTATTAACCCGTCCCGCTTTTGAGACTTGGTTTCAAACGGCGACGGTTAAAGAATGGCAAAACGATCGCTTAGTAATTCAGGCTGCCAATCCCTTTATTCTTAACCATCTTCAGAAAAATTATCTGTCAACAATTGCCGAAGTAGTGGAGGATATCGTCGGTTATCCCGTTGAGATTCAACTAACGGCACAACAGGGGGATTCGATTGCTATTTTCCAGCCCAACAGTAGCTTAGAATTAGAATTATCCCCCACTAATCAACTTAACCCTAAATATAATTTTTCCCGTTTTGTTGTCGGTCCAACTAACCGCATGGCCCACGCGGCTGCTTTAGCGGTGGCGGAATTACCCGGACGCGAATTTAACCCGCTTTTTCTCTGTGGTGGTGTGGGATTAGGTAAAACCCATTTAATGCAAGCGATCGGTCATTATCGTCTGGAATTATATCCTCAATCTAGGGTTTTTTATGTATCGACGGAACAATTTACGAATGATTTAATCACCGCTATCCGTCAAGATAGTATGGAAAGTTTTCGTAATCATTATCGTCATGCCGATATATTATTAGTGGATGATCTACAATTTATTGAAGGAAAAGAATACACTCAAGAAGAATTTTTTCATACCTTTAATACCCTGCACGAAGCGGGAAAACAGGTAGTTTTAGCCTCCGATCGCCTCCCTAAACAGATTCCCAGTTTACAGGATCGTTTAATTTCTCGCTTTTCCATGGGATTAGTCGCCGATATCCAAGCACCAGATATCGAGACTCGTATGGCAATTTTACAAAAAAAAGCCGAGTACGAAAATCTGCGTCTCCCACGAGAAGTTATCGAATATATTGCCGTTAATTATACTTCTAATATTCGCGAATTAGAGGGGGCATTAATCCGGGCTACTACTTATATTTCTATCTCCGGATTGCCGATGACGGTAGAAAATATCGCGCCAGTTTTAAATCCACCAATGGCCAAAATCGCCACTTCTCCTGAGATTATCATGGCGGTAGTAGCGGAAAAATTTCAACTCTCGATCTCTGATCTAAAGGGAAATTCCCGCCGGCGAGAAATTAGTTTTGCTCGACAGATTGGGATGTATTTGATGCGTCAACACACGGATTTAAGTTTACCGCGCATTGGCGAAGAATTTGGCGGCAAAGATCACACCACCGTTATTTATAGCTGTGACAAAATCAACCTTTCCCAACATCAAGACCGACAATTACAAGACATCTTAGCGCAACTAATCGAGCGAATTAACTCCCTCAGTCGCAATTAGTAGTCGGGGCGAATTATGAATTATGAATTGGGGAGATGGGGAGTGGGGAGTATTTTCAGTGAACAGTAAACAGTAATTAGTGAACTGAAAACTCACATCTGATCACTGTTTACCGATAACTGAGATTAACTACAGGGGAATAAACTGGCAATTGTAGCGAGGAGACGAGAGGTCATGGGTAAACTATCGATCACCATAGCTGTACATAATAACATCATGTAAAGAATGGAATATTTAAACAGCGATCTCGCCATGTCCCGATCAAAAGGATTCTGTTTTAATTGCCAAGCTTTTTTCAGGAAAACAAACCCTAAAACCAAAGCCGCTAGACCATAAACCACACCACAGGCAGCCAAGGGATAAATCAGGAGGAAAGTGAAAGGAACGACGATTAAAGTATAGAGCCAAATCTGCTCGCTAGTGGCCTCTTCCCCTTTAACTACGGGCATCATCGGGATATCTACTTCCGCATAATCATCCTTGATCATTAAAGCTAAAGCCCAAAAATGGGGAGGAGTCCAAAGGAAAATAATGGCGAATAAAATCCAGGGAATCCAACCAAGATCGCCCGTTACTGCCGCCCAACCGACGAGGGGAGGAATCGAGCCAGCTGCGCCACCGATAACAATATTTTGGACACTATGACGCTTGAGCAGATGGGTATAAATCAGCATATAAAATGCGATACCGGTCATTGCTAAAAATCCGCTCAAAGTATTGACAAAAAAGACAAAAAGTGCTAGGGAAAGGGACGCTAAAACGAGGGCAAAAATGAGGGCGTGGAGAGGTTGCACGCGGCCAGAGGGAATAGGACGGGCGCGGGTGCGAAGCATGGTGTGATCGATGTCGCGATCATAGATACAGTTTAAGGTTTGAGCGGCGGCGGCGGCGAGAGTGCCACCGAGGAGGGTAAGAAAGAGTAAGAGGGGGGAAACCTGACCTTTGGAGGCGATTTCCATGGCAGCGGCCGTGGTAATCAGCAGTAGAGGAATAATTCGCGGCTTGGTGAGTTGATAATAACTTTTAGCGACTTGTAAAAAATTATCGTGGTGGCGAAGGGCTTGAGTTCCAGTCATCGTGATTAAATCCTTAGAGATGGCTTATAGGCGCGAAAGAACGATCGCGAAGGGCGAAAGTGGTAAAAGCGACGAGGGTTCCCACCAATAGGGCACCGATGCTGTGGTGGGTAATGGTTAAGGGTTCCACCTGGAGATGTAGTTTCAGGGTGGCAACGCCTAAAAACACCTGTAGGGCGACTAATCCCCCGGCGCTAAAAGCTAGTTTTTTGAGGAGAGGATGGATAGCGGCAGTTCGCCAAGCGAAGAAAACTAGGATTAACACCGAGATGGTGGCGGGAAAAACCCCGATAATGTGGCTATTCATCACCGTGCAGAGTTGGGAAACCGTTAAACACTGATGGGCTGCCCAACGGGAACCGACGAGACCACCGAGGAGACATTGCAGATAAACTAGAGCGGTGGCGACCATTCCGATCCCAGTTAGTTTCCCGACTGTACCGGTGCCACGATAGGGAGTCAGACCGATAGCAATGACGATTAGGGTGGAGAAAAAGAGCAAAGCTGTGCCTAAATGGGCGGTTACGATGTCAAATCGCAGTAATTGGGTCACGGTTAATCCTCCCAAGACTCCTTGCAGGAGAATTAAAGCCAAGGCAGCGATCGCAGAGGGCAACAGCCAAGTGGGAAGATGGCGACGATACCACCAAGACAGACCGACGAGAGCGATCGTACTAAACCCGATCAAAGAGGCATCGAGACGATGAAACCACTCCAGAAATACCTGTAGATTCATCTGCTGACTGGGAATCCATTGACCGTAACAGAGAGGCCAATCGGGACAAGCTAAACCGGCGTTCATAACTCTGGTGGCAGCGCCCACCACCATGAGGGCGCAAGTAGCGATCGCAATTTTCCAGACTAAGCGGCGCATCCACACCTGAATATTGCCAGTTTCTCTTAGGGGTGTCGGGTTAAAAACAGATTCGGTCATCGGTTTGCCTGTTCTCAAGGAGTCTGTCATCAAAGATCCTGGCTTTGTTTGCCAGTCAGTTATCACTGTGAATGAGTTTTTTTACGACTGGTAAAACCTTTTAGATATTCTTTAGATTTCTGGCCATTTTCGTTACATTTGTTTACATAAACTCAGAATAAGATATAAAAATTAGTTATTTTAAATACTTTCCCCGAAAACGATCCCAAAGAAAAGATAAAATTCTCGGAAGATGCTGGTTAAATTCCCCATCTATAGGGGAATCATGTTTTAGCCTTGAATAAGTAGCCACTATTAAAAATATTGAAAAGACCGTGAAAATTCCCAGCAGTATCCTGACGCTCGTAATCGGGATCACCTTAACCTTAATTAGTCTCTGGTATGGCCAAAATCATGGTTTAATGCCTGTGGCCGCTTCTGAAGATGCTCAGGAGATAGATAATATCTTTAATCTGATGATGACCATCGCCACGGGACTATTTTTGATAGTTGAAGGCGTGATTGTCTATATAGTGATTCGCTTTCGCCGTAAACCGGGGGATCAAACCGACGGACCGGCAGTGGAGGGCAATGTCCCCCTAGAAATCTTCTGGACAGCCATCCCGACGGTAATCGTCTTTGTCCTTGCCGTCTATAGCTTCGAGATTTATAACAATATCGGCGGTCTCGATCCCTTGATTTCCAAGGGTGACAAAGGAGAAATCGCCCACCACGGTCATCACCACGGCACGATGATGGCCATGGCTGGCGATCGCAGAGTAGCCCTAGGGATCGGCAATTCCTACGATGGTGAAGGAGTTCCCCCCCTAGTGGTCAATGTCAAAGGTATTCAATACGCTTGGATCTTCACCTATCCCGAAACCGGCATTGTTTCCGGAGAACTGCACGCTCCCGTCAATCGTCCCGTGCAACTGAATATGGAAGCAGGGGATGTGATCCATGCTTTCTGGGTTCCCCAATTGCGTCTAAAACAGGATGTTATCCCCGGACAGGAAACGGTGTTATCGTTCACATCCAACCAAATTGGTCAATATCCGATCATTTGTGCGGAACTTTGCGGGGCCTATCACGGTGGTATGAAATCTAGCTTTGTGGTTCACTCCCAAGGGGATTACGACCAATGGGTGCAGGATAACACGATCGCCGAAGTTGACAGCGATCAAACCGTAGCCATGACCGCTAAAGATCGCTCTGATAGTCAATATTTGACCCCCTACACCGAAGAAATGGGCATAAACGGTGAAATCCTCGCCCAAGTTGCCCATCAGCAGCAAATGTAATTTTTTTTGTCATCTAAAATCTTGGCATTATGACAGCATTAACGGAAATAACCACCCCAGCAACTGTTCCCGAGGTGATCCATCACCGCAAGTGGACCGATTACTTTACTTTCTGCACCGATCATAAAGTCATCGGGATTCAATATCTGGTGACTGCCTTTCTTTTCTTCTTTATTGGCGGTGCTTTCGCGGAAGTGCTGCGGACGGAATTAGCCACTCCTGACCCCGATTTCGTCTCCCCAGAACTATATAACCAATTCATGACCATGCACGGAACGATCATGATCTTTCTTTGGATCGTTCCGGTTGGGGCAGGTTTTGCCAATTATCTCATTCCCCTGATGATTGGGGCGGAAGATATGGCTTTTCCTCGTCTTAACGCTGTGGCTTTCTGGCTTAACCCCCCCGGCGGGCTGCTATTATTATCCAGTTTCTTTGTCGGCGCACCCCAGTCCGGTTGGACTTCCTACCCACCTTTGAGCTTAATTAGCGGCAAATGGGGGGAAGAATTGTGGATTTTGAGCCTTTTATTGATCGGGACTTCTTCGATTTTAGGCTCGATTAATTTCATCACCACGATCCTGAAAATGCGGATTCCTGAGATGGATTTGTACAGTATGCCGCTATTTTGTTGGGCAATGCTGGCCACTTCGACTCTGGTACTGCTTTCCACACCCGTTCTTGCTTCTGCTCTTGTTCTCTTGTCCTTTGATTTAATCGCCGGCACAAGCTTTTTTAACCCTGCTGGCGGCGGCGATCCGGTGATTTATCAGCATATGTTCTGGTTTTACTCCCATCCTGCTGTTTATATCATGATTTTGCCCTTTTTCGGCACGATATCGGAAATATTACCAGTTCATGCGCGTAAACCGATTTTTGGTTATCGAGCGATCGCCTATTCCAGTCTCACCATCTGTTTCTTGGGTTTAATCGTTTGGGCCCACCATATGTTCACCAGCGGTACCCCCGGTTGGTTACGGATGTTTTTCATGGCGGCAACCATGTTAATCGCCGTTCCCACGGGCATTAAAATCTTTAGTTGGTGTGCCACTCTTTGGGGGGGTAAACTTAGTCTCAATACGTCTTTGTTATTTGGGGTCGGTTTCCTGTCTTCCTTCCTCATCGGTGGTTTGACTGGGGTTATGTTGGCTTCCGTTCCCTTCGACATCCACGTCCACGATACCTATTTTGTTGTCGGTCACTTCCATTATGTACTATTTGGTGGTACGGCAATGGCTCTGTTTTCTGCCGTTTACCATTGGTTCCCGAAAATGACCGGACGGATGTATAACGAAACTCTCGGTCGTATCCACTTTGTTCTCACTTTTATCGGTTTGAATTTAACTTTCATGCCGATGCACGAATTGGGATTGTTGGGTATGAACCGTCGTATTGCCCTGTATGATGTGCAATTTCAGAGTTTAAATGTTCTGTGCACCGCAGGAGCTTATATTCTCGGTATATCGAGTATTCCCTTCGCTATTAATATGGTCTGGAGTGCCTTTCAAGGTCAACCGGCCGGCCGTAATCCTTGGCGCGCTTTAACCCTAGAATGGCAAACCTCCTCTCCCCCAATTATCGAGAATTTCGAGGAAATGCCGATTCTTTGGTCTGGCCCCTACGATTACGGTATTGATATGGAGGAATCGGAAGCAGAGGAATCAGTACAAGATATCCTCGCTGAAGTGGGTGCGGAATCCCAATAATCAGTTATCAGATGTGAGTTTTCAGTTCACTGATTACTGATCACTGAAAAAAGCGCCCCGTCTCCTGTGTAAACTAAGGACACTCAATCATGCAAGGTTCAACGCTCGAAGATTCTCAAATCTCTGTCAATTATCATCAAGAAACGGTGGAACACGGACATCATGGCCACCAGGATCATCGCTTATTCGGTTTGGTTTTGTTTCTAGTGGCGGAAAGTTCCATCTTTTTAGGCTTATTTACCGCTTTCTTGCTCTACCGTACCATGTTACCCGTTTGGCCCCCCGCCGGCACGCCAGAATTAGAATTAACCCTACCGACAATTAACACGATTATTCTGGTGTCCAGTAGTTTTGTTATGCACATGGGACAAAAAGCGATTAAACAAAATAATAACGCCGGTTTACAATTGTGGTTCGGCATTACTGCCCTGATGGGCATTATCTTCCTTTGTGGTCAAGGATACGAATATTATCACGCTGAATTCGGTCTGACAACTAATGTTTTCACCAGTGCCTTTTATGCCTTAACTGGATTCCACGGTCTCCACGTTACTTTTGGTTTAGTGCTGATTCTATCTGTCCTCTGGCGTTCTCGTCAAAAAGATCACTATTCTAGTCAATCTCACTTTGGTGTGGAAGCAGCAGAATTATACTGGCATTTTGTCGATGTGGTCTGGATTATCCTGTTTTTACTGGTGTATATCTTGAGCTAATTTTTGTTATTTACTCAGAGAAAAGGGCGACCAATTAATCGCCCTTTTTTATATATTTTAATTTACAGCAATTCCTATACTGGTGAGTAGAGAACAGAACCAACTAATAAGCTGTTCGTAATTTAAATTGCTTAGGGTCGATTTTAGTACAAATATTGTAATTCTTTCTCCCTGTTCCCTTCTCTCCTACAGTCTTAACAAGTAATTTAGATATTTAACTTTACGGCGAATACTAGATAATTTTCCCTAGCATAAATTGTCGTCGCCTAACCACTAATATCGGTGGGTTACGGCGAATACTAGATAATTTTCCCTAGCATAAATTGTCGTCGCCTAACCCACCCTACACTAAAATTAACGACGACCGAATAAACTCCAACCTTTGCCACCACTAACAGCCGGTTCAGCTTTTTCAGGGACGCGGTCAACTTCTGCGGGTTTTTCCTCACCGGAAAGATTAGGAAGATCGTAGTTTTCTACTAGGAAGAGAGACGCTTTTTCAATAGTAGAATGATCCCAGAAAAGGGTAGAAGGTAACTCTTGACCTACCCAATCTTCTAGATCACCCACCATCGTTACCGCATCGATCGAATCTAAACCATAACGGGTTAAAGGTTCAGTCACATTAATCATTTTTGCATCTAAAGATAACTGATCGGCTAACTGTTTAACTAACCAATTTTGTACCAGATTATTAAGATTGGAGCTGGAGTTCATGGATTTTTTCCTCGGTAGTTTGTGAATGGGCTAATTGAAAAGGCACGATCGAAAAATGTTGATTTTCTCGATATAATTTCAGCAATTCTTGGGCAACATTTTCTACATACACCTCAGACAGAGTGTAAGGTAGAGGTCGCAGAGTTCGCAGTAATCGGTGTAAACTCAACACCAACCATTCCCCCCGGGCAAAAAATTCCCCCAAGATGGAACGATTATAAAGCCAAGTGTGTAAACAAGCGGAAGCAGCGTGTAAAGTGCAGTATTTCTTGGCAATCTCGAATAATTCGGGGGATTGGTCGTGACCGTACTCGAATTTCGATTGACTAATCTGTTCATCGTGGGCATTTAGTTCCTCTAAAACTAAATTACCCAACATCAATAGATTTTCTAATACTTCCCGGTCCACCTCCTGAGAATCTTTCAATCCCTCTAGCATATCAATGGCAATCTCTAAACCTTGCAGGGAATCATCTATCCCCCGGCCAAATAATTCTAAATTATTGGGTTCAAAGGGAGGAACTGACTTTTCTAGACTAAAAATCGTCTCTAAACGGGTTTCTAACGCCGACATGGTGCGCGAGTTGCGTTTGGCCCGATATTTGGTTAAAGGACGCAATTGTAGGATTAAAGCATGAAGATTGACGATCGAACTGCCGTCAAACATACTGATAATCGAATTATCCCGCAGTAGCTTCTGGAAGATGCCGAATTCGTGTTCTTCTCGCATATAAAAACGCGATCCCAAGACCACATAAACACTATTAACCATCTCCTCCAGACGGACAGTGACAAAATATTTTACTACCGAAGCCCAGACGCTAAACTGTTCGGGGATGATATGAAAACCTCTCGCAGCCGGAATCGTCTCGCAATCACAAATAAGGATGTCAAGGAAAGCATCCACGAGAGTGCGCCGAGGTTGGGGCAAATCCATCACATTTTTGTTATAAATTACTCGATTAACGGCAAAACCGAGGGTAGTTCTTAAAGCGGTATCGGCTGCCCCGTGGGAAAAAGCAGCGCACAACATTCGGGTAATCTGGAAACCTTTCAGGGCTAATTCTAAACCGTCTCCCTCCTCGCGTAAACGCATGGAATCGGGGACGAAACAATCTTTAAAACCAATGCCACTCATATCCGAGGCCCGCACACCATGGGTGTATATTTTCGGCAAATTATAGTATTTTTCGGAATCTAATTGCCGTTTATCCACCATAAATAGGGTTAAACACTTCGGCCCGCCGTTAGCATCGGTTTTCGCCAAAATAAAAGAAATTCCAGAGATAGTCGCCCGGTTAATCGGCCATTTCTCACCATTGAGAATATAACCTCCTTCCACCTTCGTCGCGGTTAGATCACCATTGATCAGATCGCTACCGTGTTGCTTTTCCGAGTAACCCAGACACATCGCCCCATAGTCATCCATGATAAAACGGGCGAGCTTCTGTTTCTGTTCTGGGGTTCCCGCCATCCAGTTTAAAAACGACCAGAATAGGGTAGTAAAAGCGATACTGATAGTTTGATCCCGTCGGGAAAGTACCCGCACAAAAGCGACAAATTCCTCAAAAGAGGTAAATTCACCACCGCAATCCGTGGGAATGTAGTAGTGTTGGAGTTTCCAGTCGTATAACCAGCGAATTTCCTCGTGGGGAAATTCTTCGCTCTCGTCAATTTCGATCACCCGCTTGTAAGACAGAGGGTTATCGGGATTGAGAGGATCGCCTAAGTCTTTTTCCAGTGCTTCAGCAGTCCAGTATTGCTTAAGCTTTTTCATAGTGCCTCTAGGACAGATACAATGTGTCTTTCGTCAATGCCTTCGGTTAGAAGACCCGACCATGCACAAAAATTAATGACCATTCTAGACGTTTTGCTGTAGAGTAGCAACACTTATGCCGTGTGCAACTAAAAACGACGGAATCAGGGTTCCAGAGGATACTTTACTTTATCTCTGCCGATTTCTGAAAGCCTTAGCAATCAAGACTAAAAATACAGTTGCACAGGGTGTAAATTATAGAATTGTTAAGGAGGATTAAATTTATGCCCCTAGTTACCGGAAATGGCTTGAATAACATCATTACTCCATCGTCGGCATCAGCCGGAGTCACTGGATGGTATTTTGGACTCTGGGGGGATGATACCATTTATGGCTATAATGGCAACGATACCATCAATGGTGGCGATGGCAACGACAAATTATTTGGCGGCACTGGTGATGACTGGATAGACGGTGGATTTGGTTTTGATACCATTGATGGAGGTCTGGGAAATGACACGACATCC
>JAADBR010000021.1 GCA_009995705.1 Microcystis aeruginosa W13-11 | reverse complement strand
GTACTATTACTACTAATACTATCCATAAAGGGTGTCTTTTTCCTTTATCTTTCCGAAAGTCCTTGACTTGTTTCAGTTTTTCTATTAAGCTCAACATATATTTTAAAGGTTGGCTGTCACTTTTCATTTTACCTGATAGTGATCGCTTTTACTTTTGATATTCTGATGGGAGAATGAAACAGCCCTACCTTGATAAGGGGGGTGCGGATCCCCCCTTAATCCCCCCTTGATAAGGGGGGTGTCTGACAACTTTTAACACCTACCTACTTAACTAGCTAATATCTATGAATAGAGATCATCAATTATTAATCAATCTCGCTTTTCTCGGTACTAAATATACTGGACTGACTACCTATACTAAAAATATAATTCCCCAATTAGCTAACTTAAATCCTACCCTAATCACTTCTAATAGTTACCCAGATTTTAACAGCTATCCTGTGTCGGCAAACCTCACCCAAGAAGAAGGAACTAAAGGTAATATTAGGCGCTTAATTTGGACAGAAACCCAACTATATCAAACCTATCAAAAATTGAAATCTTCCCTGCTATTTACCCCCATTCCCGAAGCACCTATTTATGGAAATTGCCGCTATATTGTCACAGTCCATGATTTAATTCCCCTACGATTTCCGAAATTTTCTCCCCTAACTTTTTATAATAAATACTATTTACCCCAAGTCCTGAAAAAAGCGACACATATTATCGCTGTTTCCCAAGCAACGGCCGCCGATATTAATAAGTTTTTTAACATACCTCTTGACAAAATAACCGTGATTCTTTCTGGATATGATTATCATAATTTTCGTCCTTTAAATCTGGCGACTCGTCCCTATTTTCTCTATCTTGGTCGTTATGATCCTCATAAAAATCTGGCTCGTTTAATTACTGCTTTTTCCCAAATCGATTCCGAATATCAATTATTAATCGTCGGTCAATTTGACCCCCGTTTTACCCCGACTCTACAGCAACAGGTAGAAGCATTATCAATCTCTCAAAGAGTGCAATTTTTAAACTATGTTTCCTATACAGAATTGCCGCAACTTTTAAACCAAGCAACTGCTTTAGTTTATCCCTCCCTTTGGGAAGGTTTCGGATTACCTGTACTAGAAGCGATCGCCTGTGGAACTCCTGTGATTACTTCTAATCTTTCCTCTCTCCCGGAAGTCACAGGAGATGCGGCAATTTTAATTAATCCCTATAGTATTGATGAGATGAGAGAGGCAATGCAGCAAATCGCCACCAATGAACAATTACGTCTTAAATTAAAATCCCTGAGTCGCCAGCGCGCACAGCTTTTTAGTTGGCAAAAAACTGGACAAGAAACCGCCACAATTCTGCAAAGTTTTCTCTAAAAATGGTGACAAAAAACCTGATCAATCATTGTAGGATGGGTTAGACAGCACTAAGCATTAAAACCCAAGTATATGAGAGCAAAAACCTGTACTTTCTTGGGGAGATTCAGTGTTACTTCCTATATATTATTGTGCCATTCTTCGGGAATTTGAGCAACTTTTTCCTTACCATTAGGCTGATGAATAGGTTTTCCTAAAGGACGAATTTTGAGATTTCCTTGTAAATAAGCGGCGATTCTTTCCTTGGCAATTTTCACATATTCTGCTTCTTTTTCACTTCCCATCCCTCGACGATTGTGCATAATACTAGCAATCAGAGAAGTTCCGACTCCAGCAAAGGGATCAAAAACCCAATCCCCCTCATTTGTCAAGGCTAAAACACATCTTTCTACTAATTCGATTGGATATTGACAAGGATGGATAGTTTTCTCTGGATGATTAGATTTAACGTTAGGAATATCCCACAGTAACTCATCCCATTCTTGTGCTAAAAACTCCCAAACATCGCTGGGATTTTTCCCTAAAGGATTACCAGAGGGTTTACCGATATTTTTACCTTTAAAATGACGCTTACCGGGGTATTTAGCGGGAATTCTCACCGGATCAAGATTAAAGGTATATTTATCGGTTTTTGTCAACCATAAAATAGTTTCATATCTGCCAGAAAATCTTTTAGAAGTATGTAATCCATGGCCAAAATGCCAGACAATTCTATTTCTTAAAAAGAAACCCATTTGTTTAAATAGCTGATAATAAAAAATATCTAAAGGATAAACTTCACCCTCTTGAACGAAATTTCCCACCTGCCAGCAAATACTGCCATTATCTTGCAAGATTCTAGAGAATTCTCGCATAATTTTGGTTTGGGTTTCCAGATAAGTATCCAAAGAGATTTTTTTTTCGTAGTCTTTTCCTAAATTGTAGGGAGGAGAAGTAATAATCAAGCTCACAGAATTATCTGGTATAGTCTTAATAAAATTATTGCTATCTCCTTGATAAAGAATTATTTCAGCATCAGGTTGATAAAAGTCCCGCACTGATTTTGATTGAGAAAATAAGGGCAACTGATTCATAGACAATTTAGCAGAGAAGAGCCACTTTTAATTATATAGTTTTCTGGACTAAAAATCGCCAAGATTTCGGGCTGTGTAAACTGGACGTTTTACAATCTACCACCGCAGTTATTCAGTAAACACCAAGTATTCTTACTCATAGTAAAATGGGGATGCTCCCCATTTTACACCCAATATTTAAGAGAGCCAGTCTTTTCAAACAATTAAAAAATTCTACTGTTTTAGATAAAAATCGGGAAGAAATAGTCAGTTTTTTTTCTATTCTTCCCTTAACTAAGATTAGCTCAAACCGGGGACGCACTCGCCTAATTCCACTGTAAAAGGTTGCCAAGGACGAGGATCAATTACCTTTGTCGGCAAGTCATGGGATGTTAATAATTCTTGAAAAGATTCGGGACTACCCCCAGCACTTAACACCGCCATCAATAATCCTTTAAACTCGATATCACCACCGGCAGCCGTAGAAATAATATATTGAGGTTGCAGACGCTTACAGACTGCTAAGGCGCTTTCTTGTCCTTTGATTACTGGTCCGAGGAAAGGTATTTTTAAGTCAATCAAAGGAGTGATAATCACGGAGATTTTACCAAGAGAATCGAGGATAGGAGAATGATAACCGTGGGGTTCGTAGTAGATACTCTGATTTGTCGCTAATTCCTTGATAACATAACCATTTTCCACCAGAGTCGGCCCGACTGGAGAACCGGGGACAGCAGTAATTTCGATCGCATTGTCAAAGATATAACTAGCACCGTGGGTTAAAGGGATGGGATGGGTATAATTGAGGGATTTAACGACTTTTTCGGCATTCGGAGAAGCTACCACGGGAATTTGGCGATCGAGTACCTGTAAAGTAGGAGGATGAGCGTGATCTTCCAAACCTTGGGAGAGAAGAATCAGATCGATATTTTCGGGAATGGCATGATTAGCGGTTTTTTTGCCCTCAAATAGCCAAGTTAAATTACCAAAAGTCAGGGAACCCACCAACCAGGGATCGAGAAGCAGGCGTTTTCCCCCGATTTCGATTAACCAAGAATTACTATCAAGCCAAGTTAACTGCATATAAGGAGAATGAGGATTTTTTTAATTTAATTTAACATTAGCATTAATTTTTCTGCGCTTGGGGGTTTTTCAGTCATCAGTGAATGCCATTCATAGCAGTTATCTTAATGGTGAGGTAGGAAGTCTCTGGTTTTAGGGAACAGGCAACAATAGCCAGTCGTCTGGGGATGATACCAAATTAGGTTACACTTCACCTTGAGGAGAAACGCTGTAACATTCCTCACTCAATGCTGGTCACTGAAAACCCAAATCTGATCACTGATTACTGATCACTGATCACTGATCAGTCAAGGCTTAAGAAATAGGGAAAGTTTAGCTATCTTAGGGAAAGTAGGCGCTAAAAGGGGAAGAAGAACGCATCAGCCGAGACTGAATTTCTATGACTAAACGTACCTTCGGTGTTATCGGACTAGCTGTCATGGGAGAAAATCTCGCTCTCAATGTGGAGAGTCGGGGTTTTCCCATCGCCGTTTACAATCGCACCGCCAGCAAAACTAAAGAATTTATGGAAACTCGCGCCGTCGGCAAAGATGTCAAGGCGGCCTATAGTTTAGAAGAATTCGTCCAAATTTTAGAGCGTCCCCGCAAAATTCTGGTCATGGTAAAAGCTGGCCCGCCGGTGGATGCCGTGATCGAACAATTAAAACCCCTTCTTGAAGAAGGAGATATGATTATCGATGGCGGTAACTCCCTCTACGAGGACACGGAAAGACGCACCCGCGACCTAGAATCAACCACTAAACTGGGTTTTGTCGGCATGGGAGTCAGTGGTGGCGAAGAAGGCGCTCTGCACGGTCCTTCCCTGATGCCGGGGGGTACAGAGTTCGCCTATCGGGAATTAGAGCCGATTTTAATTAAAATTGCCGCCCAAGTCGATGATGGTCCCTGTGTCACCTATGTGGGTTCCGGGGGGGCAGGCCATTATGTGAAAATGGTTCACAATGGCATCGAGTACGGCGATATGCAGTTAATTGCGGAAGCCTACGATGTGCTGAAAAATGGTCTAGGACTGAGCAATCAGCAGTTACAGGAAACTTTCACGGAGTGGAATCGCACCGATGAGCTTAATTCTTATTTAATTGAAATTACCGCCGATATCTTTAAGTGTGTTGACCCAGAAACCGGTCATCATCTGATAGATTTAATCTTGGATTCGGCGGGACAAAAGGGAACCGGACGCTGGACTGTGTTAAGTTCCTTGGAGTTGGGGGTGCCAATTCCGACCATTTATGCTGCGGTTAATGCTCGCGTCATGTCCGCTTACAAGGATGAACGGGTGGCCGCTGCAAAAGAGTTACCCGGACCTGGGGAAACCTATCTGGGGGATGCGGCAATATTTGTGGATAAGGTGCGTGATGCTCTTTACTGCTCGAAAATGTGTTCCTATGCCCAGGGTATGGCTTTAATCGCTAAAGCTTCTCAGGAGTTTAACTATAATATCAGTCTGCCGGAATCGGCCCGGATCTGGAAGGGCGGCTGTATTATTCGGGCCGGTTTCTTGGATAAAATTCGCAAAGCTTTTGCGGAAAATCCTGGGCTGCCGAATTTGTTGTTAGCACCGGAATTTAAGCAAAGTATCCTCGATCGCCAAGAGGCCTGGCGTGAGGTGTTAGTCTTGGCTAATAAGTTGGGAATTCCAGTCCCGGCTTTTAGTTCTTCTTTGGACTATTTTGATAGTTATCGTCGGGCCAACTTACCGCAAAATCTCACCCAAGCACAACGGGATTACTTTGGCGCTCATACCTACGAACGTACTGATAAACCTAGAGGCGAGTTTTTCCATACGGAATGGATGACTGAATCCTAAAGCTATCTAATATTTTCTCCCCCTTTTTATTTCTCGTAAAAAGGGGGGATTTTTTTCCGAGATTTTGCTGATTAATACTAAATTTTGTTTTGAAAAGCTGATAACAATCAATCATAAATGAGCCAATGATAATTGGGTCAGCTTTTAATTTCATTAGTCATTCTTTCGAGATACTGACAACGAGTTATTAGAATTTTTCCCATGTCTTTAATCGTTTCAAAATGTTGATGATGATTAACTCTTGGGATTAAATACCAGAGATTTTTTCCAGTTTTTGTCTCAACAAATCCATAAATATATAACCCTTGATAAGGGGGTTTTTTGATCGCCTTTATTCCCGTTATTTTGCCGAGCAAGAATCTAGGCAATAAAACCGAAGAGAGTGATACCGATCTGAAGTTTTCACCCCAAAATGACCTAGAGGTATCAAGAAAAATTAATAGCTGAGGGGTTGGAAATTTTCAGGAATATCCAGTTCAAAGACTTCGTCGTGAATCTGAGCCACATAAAGTCCTTCTTCTAGGGTTTTTTGACGTAATTCAGGGGACATATCAACGGCGGCTAAAATACCATAGAGTTTTTTATCTTGATGTTCAGGAAAAAAGCTACGAAAACGTTGCAAAATACTTTTTAATTGAGTAATTGAATCTTCCCTGACATGACTTTTAACTTCCACAATATAGGCAGTGTTTAGATAACCATTGGCATAGGCGAGGACATCAAGCTCTAGGTGTTGTCCTCCCTTGCTGGCGCGGACACTAGGACTAATAATTTCCATGCCAAAGCGTTGTCTGAGAATCGTTTCCATGGAGGGAAGAGCCAGACCTTCGGTAAAACTGCCAAATTTTGCACCGAGTCCCCCAATTTGTTTACCTAATTCTTTCAGTTGGCGATCGGTCTCTTTAAGTTGGCGATCGGTCTCTTTCCGTTGCTCTTTCAGTTGGCGATCGGTCTCTTTCAGTTGGCGATCGGTCTCCTTCTGTGCCTGACTGACTTCCTTGAGTTGTAGGTCTGTCTCTTTTTGAGCCGCAGTTAATTCCGATTGCCTGATGGTTAATTCGGCGAGGAGTTGCCATACGTCATCTGCGGTAGTGGCCATTGGTTCTTTCCTTACTGCTTCGTTTTCTCTATTTTAAGAGATTTTTTTGGATCGCCTTTATCAATCCACAGCAAAATTAGTGCTTTTAATAGTACTTTGGGGAAAGATGCGATCGCTGTCTTTCCCTATTTTTCCATGATCTCCCCTGAGAATTTCCATGTCCAGTGGGACTGACATCACCCTTGGGACAGCGTTACTTTTGTCCTATTCACTCATGTTTGAACCCGAAAGAGGTAAACAGCAATGGCACAAGGCGCTACTTTTTACTGGAGTACCTATCCCAGTTCTTTTCTGCAATTGCAGGCAGATGGTTATCGTTACATGGTCGGAGGCTATAACGATGACACAATGCACGGTTCTCAAACCGAGAATCAAATTGATGGCTTTTATGGCAATGACATAATTTACGGGTATAGCGGAACTGACCGACTAAAAGGAAATTATGGGAATGACACTTTAGACGGAGGTGACGATAATGATTACCTGTATGGAGGTGACGGACAAGACTATCTACTAGGAGGCGAAGGCTTCGATCGTCTATGGGGCGATTCGGGCAATGATAGTCTTTATGGGAACTATGGCAACGATTCCCTCTATGGGGGTAATGGCAGCGATCAACTGTTTGGCGGTTATAACAATGACTATCTAACAGGTGAATCGGGAAGTGATCTGATAGTGGGAGGATTGGGGAAAGATACCCTACTAGGGGGAGCCGATGCTAATACTTTTGTGTTTAATACTCCCCAGGATTCTCTGTTAGTTTCCTACGATGTCATCAAAGATTTACAAATTGGCATAGACAATATTGATGGTTTAACCGCCTTAAGTGCGGCTCAGGTCAAGGAATTGGCTAGTGTGAGCAGTTTAACCGAGGCAAATATAAAAACCCTTTTGAATGGTACAAATTTTGTGGCTAATGGGGCCGCAACCTTTAGGGTTGGAACGCAAACCTTTTTGGCTCTAAATGATAATCTGGCTGGATTTTCCGCTAACACTGACGCTATGATCGAAATCACTGGCTTTAGCGGCAATCTTGCTAATTTATCAATCATTTAACTATTCAGTTTTGATGAGTTAGTCAGAGTTGGCAATAAATATCATTTTCCAATGAATATGGCTGAAAAACTTACAATTCTTGATTTGTCAGAAAAAATTGCAAAAATGCACCGCAAAACAGAAGATGAAATTATCTCAGATCATGACATATTGAAGTTTTTAGAGTATTCAGTCATTTCAACTATTGCCGAAGATAGAGCCTTAAAACAAATTACCAGTTTTACATCGGACGAACTTAAATTGTTTGGTAAGTTGGAACCTAATAAACTTTGGCTTCCACGTTTTGCTCGTAATCGCTCGATTGAATTGACAAAACTATGGAGACATGATTTATCCAATCATCAAAAAAAAGTATTTTATGAAAATTATTGTTATGAAGTGGTTAATTCAATTTATCGAGCTTATCATGTAGAATCTGGTTATTTACCTAGCAAAAATGATGTTAAAATGATTAAATCAGAAGCCAAAAATCCCAAAGGAAATACCGATTTTAATGATTGTCGTAAATTTTTAATCAGCAAAGGCTATCAATTATCTAATGGTGCTATGTTTGTTTATTTCTATAAACCTTAATTTGCTTGGTTATATCAATTCTAAAAAGCTGTAACTTTGCAGAATCAACCTAAAGACATCAAGAAATCTTAATAGCTGAAGGGTTGGAAATTTTCAGGAATATCCAGTTCAAATACTTGGTCACGAATCCGAGCCAGATAATTCCGCTAACAGCCTTTTGTCGCTCGAATTGTCACAAAGCAGCAATATTAGCAATTTGTCTGGCAGTCATGCTCCAACCTCGATAGACCGTTAGTAGAGGCTTTTTCGCCCCGTTCCTCTTTTAGCAACAGTTCCGAGGGACGACGACGACGAGAATTATTAACCTGTTCTTGATAGTTGGGATGGAAGGAAATATCTATCTCTTGGGCGTTTTCTTCGGCCTCAAATTCGGAGAAAACTTCTATATAGGGTTCGGCCGCTGCAACTCTAGGAGCGCTCTTATCGGGCAGAACTTTTGTATTAGTTGAAGCAACAACAAGGGTTTCTTTTTCCGCGCGGCTAAGGGGGGGGGTTCCAGTCAGTTTTTAATGGGATCATGGCTTTAAAAGTCAGACAGAGGAATAATTCCACAGGCTTGAATTTTGCTGAAAACGAGGTGAAGTTGCCATAATAACCAATTACCAACTCTCCAGAAAGCCACGGAGTTTTGATGATCAGAAGCTTCCGCAGATGGGTAACCAAGATTTTCCTCAAAAATCAACCAATGAACCGGTAAATGACCGAGGGGAGAATTCGGCTCTAATTGAAAGTTTAGTTGCTCATAATTAAGCCATTGACCTTCCTTCCGCCAACCTAAGCGATCGCCAAGTTTCTTTTGGGTTTCATAATCCACTAAACCACCGAGACTAGAGAAAATGGCCTGCTGAATACTGAACCCGAAATGACCATTACTATAATGCAGCCAAAGTTGATCAATTTTTTTCAGTTCTGAACAAGGTAATTGAGCAATGTCTTGAGGATAAACCTCATTCCAGTAGGTTCTACCCAAAATTTTTAATAGTAGTTTGGTCGTTTGGCGATCAGCCGCTTGCCACTGTTGCTTTCTTAGCAAATCTTGTAATTGATTATAATCAAGATCAGCCGATTCTTGAGCTAAGATATTTGGGGAAGTCTGGGGATTTTTAGAACTAGAAGATTTATCAAGATTGTTTTGAGTGAATTGAGAGACAACTATTGCCAAGGAAGTTTTGGGGATAGCATCTTTTTGACAAGACTCTTGTTCTGCTAAATGATCAGATAATTTATTGATGGTTTTTTCTAGGGAAATAAATTGTGCTGACCATTCACTTTCATTTAATAAGTAATCATTAAATTGATCAGAGGAAAAAGCCTCTTTTAACCTTGCTTCTTTCTCGTAACCAGTCGCTAGAAAATTTAACAAAAACTCAGAATTTACGGCGGAATCTGACGTTTCTAAGAGATCGGGCTGAGGTTGAAAAATATTATCTACCAAATACTTAATTTCTCCCACTGTTGCATAAAATTCTTCATCCACCTTAATGACTTCTTCTATTAATAATTGAAAAGGAGCAAAATAGTCCTGTAGGTAGTTTTCAAAGTTAATCGCATTTTGGGCAAGATCCGCAATTTCTTGGCGAACTCGTTGAGATTTGAGTTGGTAATGATTTAATTCCTCATAAATTTTGAGTTCTTGAATAATTGCTTGCACAATTTTTTTCTGTTTTTGAGTATCCTCGGCTAATTTCTGAACTCCTTCCCCTAGTAATTTAGTTTTTCTCAACATCAAAAAAGATGTTTTTCCCAGTAGCAAAATTGCCCGAAAATTTTCCTGTTTTTCTAGCTTGAGTTGATTGAGAATATTTTGATTATTATTATTTTTAATTTCTAACTTTATTCTCTCGTAGTCTAAGATTTTTAATTCTTGATATTTTTGGGAAAATAAAATTTTGAGATTGTCACTGAGTTGGAGTAAAAAACGATAATATCCGTCTTGATAAATTTCTAGTCCATTAATTAATAAATTATAGTCTTTAATTAATAACTGGGTCTCGATCAAGATTTCTTGTTGAGTAATTTTTTCTTTTCGTTTAATAATCTTACCAAAATAGTAATGGTAGCGAACTCCTTCCTGAATTAATTTCCGTCGTTCCTTGATGATTTTCTGAAAATTTTTTAAGTATCTGTTTTTAAAAACAGGAAGTTGATAGCTTTGCTCATAAATAGCAATTTTTTTATAAGTCATCAGATGTTGAGAGTTCCTATTTAGCATAGCTATCTTAGACCAAAAAATCCCTCAGTACTTAGCAATAACCACCCGCTGCTCCCAGCTATTACAAGAGGGAGCAATACCTAATTAAACATTTTCAACTTCAACAACCACTGGTTCCTTTTCCACCACTGGTTCCTTTTCAATAACAACTGTTTGAGGACTTTCAGGAGTTGGCTCAGTTACCGTTTCTTGCTGCTTTGCTGTCTGTTCTTGATAGTCAGTCAAGTATTTTTTAGTTTTTAATTTCAGGTCATCAGTCAGAGGTAAAGCATCAATTTCAGCCAAAAGTATTTCCAAGGGTTCTTTTTTACTTCGCTCAGCGTAAAAAGTATTCAGAACCGCTTCAATTCCGTACTCGGCGATCGCATCTCCTAAGACACTAACCAACCCCATCGCTCCGATGCTCAGAAAAACTACAAAGGGTTGTCCGAGGGTAATAATTAGCACGATGACGGCAATGATAGCGGAGGCTAAATAAGCACCTGCCACTTTTTTGATAATGTTATCGAGTTCCATAAAAATCACCTCAAATTTCTAGCGAAGGATTAATTTAATTCTAAAGCAAGGCTAATCTATCTGTTGATCGCCGTCAAGTAAAGCTTGAAGAAGAGGTTCAAGACTTTTGGGACGATAATCGGGAAAAGCCTTTAATCGTTTTACCACACTGTGATGAACGGTGACAACTTTGGCGTTGAAAGTTCGCCATTCTTCCCCTCCCAATGCCGCCAATCCCTTAACCGTATTATCAAACTTGATGGTGGGGTCTAGTTTAATTGGGAATTCCTCAAATTCAGAGGTGGTTGAGTCAAAATCTAATCCCAATTTTTTGGCTTGATTAATCATCCATTGTAACGGGTAGTCGGAAAGTCCTTGATATTCTTTTTTGCCACCACCTAGGCAGGTATGTTCACCGACAAATAAAACTTCTTTGACAACTTGTTCAGGATTTTCTGGGTTGGCTTTGATTGGAGTGGAAGGAAAGTTTTTCCGTTTTTCATCAATGGCAACAGCATGAAAAGCATTTTGAATAATCGGACTTAATTTTGTGTTACTAAATTCATATTTTTTATGATAAAACTTAGCTAGGGGAAACCAGGGAGTTAAATCGGGAATACCAAAATTACCGACTGTATCCCAACAACCTAACATCTTGATTGGAATACACTCTTGAAAATCTTCCTTTTCTGTCTCAATTTTTTTAGCATTAGCGGCACGGAATTGTCGAGCTTTAGCACTATCGGAGCTAACGGTGTGGTCTCGATAGAGTTGATAAGCTTGGGGAATTTCTTTAATCTTAGAGCGTTTTAGGATTCCACATTTATCGACAAAACTAGCCAAACAACGAACAATATATGCTCCTCGACTAAAACCTAACAAATAAATTTCATCCTCGCTTTTGGGATTATAGTTAAGGACAAGAAAACGGTAGGCATCTTGAATCATTCGATCAAGGCCCCAGCCAAAAGTTTCATTCCCTAAATTTTTAATAAATTCGTTGTCTTCGGGGCTGCCATAACCTGACAAAAAGATGATTTGGGGGGTTTGATCTTCGGCAATATGCTTAATAGATGCGGCGAATTTAACCACATTAGTGGGAGCAGCACTGACCGAGTCTTCCCAAGAACCATCACAACAAATAATTAACCGTTTTTTCTGGCTTGAATAAGTCGGTATATCCGGTTGAGAAATTGCTGTTTCATTAATCTCCTCAATTTCATTGCTGGCAAGAGCAGCTTCTGCGGCAATTATAATTGATTCTGGATTCTCTTCTGGGGCAGGTTCTTGATGTTCGGCCGGAGCAGGATGCTCAATCACTTCTTCTTCTAGGGAGTTAAAAATTTCGTTGACCATGGTTATCCTTTTTGCATTCCTTCTAGCTTTACTGCTAGTCTGAGTTTTTGATTTAGGGATCGAGGTTGGTTTAGAGGGAAGACTATCTAGTTGCCAGGTTGTCCCATAAAGAACACCATGATTACCATAACTTGTTTGATCCTCGGCACTGCCATTAAGTGATAAATAAGTGACTAAGCCAAGGTCATCAACTAAGGGAGATTGATACATCGCTTCTTGGATTTCTTCTTGGCTACGCGCTTGATTCCAAACAGAAAGTTCGGCAAGACAACCTTGCCAATAATGCGAGAGATTAACAGAGGCTCCCAAGATGATTTTTTCAATCCCGGTTAAGGCACGGTTATGACCGTTGCCACGATGCCAAATGATTCCATTACGATAGATCAACATTCGGCCTGTGGTCGCATTTTTGACAAAGGCCCAATGATTCCAATCACTATAATCCTTGAGCTTGACTTTTTTTTCAATTCGATCGAAACCTTCTTCATTTCCCGCATCCCAAAAAATTGCAGGTTTCACAGGATCGCCCCAAGGCAAGGTAATATGTAGGACGCGGTTATTGTCCCGATTAACAGCTTCTAAAAGAGTGGTTTCTGTGGATAAATTATTTTCTCCTTTTACCCAAAATGTAATGGTAATACTCTGATCGATATTGAGAAATCCCCCGGATAGCTCCATGTAATCATCAATGCCATTAAATTTTAGTACAGAGCGTTGTTCAGCCATTGTTTGTGTAATCACCTAGGGGAGAAAGAGGTAATCAGGGGTTCAGGGACTCTGACTAATAAGAGATTTGTCTATCTGTCGCGGTCTTTGTGAACGTCACCGCCTAGTTTACCACATTTTAGTTATCTAGCGATATAAGTGAGAAGTTTTCACAAAATTTAGCTTCAATAGCCTCTCATCCCATATTCTCGGTCAATTGTTGTTGGTAGAAACTGGCAGTTAAATTGCTGGCATCGTTAGACGGCCGGCGGGCTTGTCCGGGTTCTGGGGTCAATTCGAGATCCGGCTATTGGCCTAATTATAGCAATCTTTTCCAGCCAGAGAGCTTAAGGTGAGATTTTAAGCCACTTTAAGATTTGAGGATTTTTGTCATAACGATAGGTAAAACCATCGTTGGCTAGGATCAAATTTCCGCGACTAGCTTTACTACGAACACTAGAGATCGATAAGTCGGTTAATAGTTTCATCTCTTGATGAGAAAGCCCTTCAAGAGACTGATGTGTTTCTGGGGATTCTGACCCATGATTAATGGTAATATCGGGTTTTAGAGAATTGCCCTTAGGGGTGTTAGTAAACATTTCTTGCGCTTTCTTAAGGCGATAATCCTCAACGGTCAAGAGTTCCCAACTAGAGTTAGCCGAGAGTTCTAGAACCCATTGATGGTAATTAAAGAGACTTTCTCGATGACCGACACTAATAAAAGTTGTCTTACGAGCTTTTAATTGCTCATATAGAATCCTTTCGTTGACTAAATCTAGGGCGCTGGTTGCTTCATCTAAA
Organism: Microcystis aeruginosa W13-11; assembly: GCA_009995705.1. Lineage (GTDB taxonomy): Bacteria > Cyanobacteriota > Cyanobacteriia > Cyanobacteriales > Microcystaceae > Microcystis > Microcystis aeruginosa_F. The sequence goes on along the minus strand of JAADBR010000021.1, from coordinate 26,955 downwards.
ATGATAAAACTGGGGGGATTAACTAAGAGCCGAGCAAAGGCTAGACGTTGTTGTTCTCCTAGGGAGAGAATGTTTTCCCAGGGTTTTTCAGAGTCAAATTCATCCACCCGACTTAGGGCGTTTTGTAAATTGACTTGTTGTAATACTGCTTCAATTTCGCTATTAGTTATCTGACGTTCGGTCTGAGGATAGAGCAATTGTTCCCGTAAGGTTCCCAAGATAATGTAGGGACGTTGGGGTAAAAAGAGAATTTCTTCAAGGGGTGGCCGCATTAAACATCCGGTACCGGAATTCCATAAACCCGCGATCGCTCTTAGGAGGGAACTTTTGCCGCGGCCACTAGGGCCAACAATTAGTAATCCTTCACCGGGTTGAACAGAAAGAGATAGATCTTCGACAATTACCTGCTCATAGTCGGGAGTTTGTAAAGTGACTTTCTCAAAGGCAAAATGATTTTCTTCGATAGTTTTGATCGTGCTGACATTCTCTGGTTGTTGAGTAACGGTTTCTAGGGCAGTCGCAAACTCATTTAAACGTTCAACATAACTAGAAAATCGTCCCGAAATGCCAAATTCAGTGATCAGGTCTCCCAAAGAAGTAGCGAATATATAACAGGCTGTGGAAGCTTGTTCCACCTGTCCATAATCGATCTCACCTCTAATATACAAAGGTCCCAGAATTAAGAAGGGAAATACTTGAATAGCGGCTTGATAGCCCCTAGCAAACAGTTCGTTCCCTCTTTCCCAATCAATTTTATCTCGAGTATCATCTAATACCTTTTTAAATCTTCGCTGAATGATATTTGATTCTTCCTTCTCCCCCCGAAAAAAGGCGATGGATTCAGCATGATTGCGAACGTGAGTTAACGCATAATTATAATCAGCTTTTGAAGCTAATTGCTTTTCATTGATCTTGATTAATTCTTGATTTAAATAAAGGGCGATAAAATTACCGATGACTGTATAAATAAGTAGCGGAATAGCAATCCGCTGAGAAATCGTCCAGATCACCACTAAAAAGACAAGCATCTTCAGGCTTTTTTCTAGGAAAGATGAGAAAAAGCTAAGAGCATTACTGGTGATCGGTTCAATTTCTTGAGCAATGCGTTGATCGGGATTATCAATATCAGATTTGAAATTAATTTTATAATAGGCACGTTTATGGAAGTATTTAGTCAAAACCTGATCATTTAGCCATTCATACCAATCTAAAGCAATTTTTTTGGAAATATTTTTACTGTAACCGACTAGCAGTGTCACCAAGATCAACCCAATTACATAGGCGATCAATTCCTGATTAAATTTGGCATAGTCTCCCTGTTGTACAATTGCGTCAATCAAGCGACGAATAGCAAAACTATTAAAAAGCGTTACGACTACGAGTCCGAGGATTAGAAAAAGTAGTACAAATAGCATTCCCCAGGCACGAATTACCTCGGGAAAGCTTCTTGTGCCTGGTTCGTTCGGATACCAGTAAGGTTGAGTAATCGCCTTGACATCTTCCAAAAATTGGTTAAAAGAAGCAAGTGCATTTTTATTTTCAGCAACTTGGGTTGACATATTTCCAAAAAAAGGGGTTGACGCTATTGGTAGTTGGGCAGCAGTTGAGCCTCTGCTAGTTTAACATTTTTGTCTCATATTTTTTCCAAGCAAGTAAATAAGTAGAGATCAGGGATAAATCGAGAGGATGACAAACGATTGAGCTATGGGCTAATCCCTCGATGGTTTGACAAGCATCGAAGCGAGGCTTTGTCTGACCAATCATTTTAGCTGATTTTAAAATAATTGGGAACCAAGAACTAACGGCTTTTTCTCCTCCCTGCTCAAAAAGGTAATTTTCAACCATCACTAACCAATTTTTATCGGATACCGCTTCAGTGGCATAACCACAGGCATTAATTAGCTCAAAAAGTCTCTGCCATGAAATTGATTCAGGATTAACTAAATGAAAGGTTTTTCCTAAAAGTTGCTTTTGCCTTGAAAGATAAACAATAGCTTTACTGGCATAGTCAATGGGAATAATATTGATATCCACATCAAAAGTGGGAAATTTTTCTAATTTAATACATATTTGAATAAACCGAAAAAAGAAATTACTCGATTTTCTATAAATTCCAGTTTTGCTGTCACCCATAATTCTTGTGGGTCGATAAATAGAGACAGGCAAACCTCTTTTTTGAGCTAGGTGTATTAATTCTTCAGCCACCCATTTGCTTTGTTTATAGCCCGTATTTAAACTGGAAGAAAATAGAGGAAAGTCCGTCTCTCTAATGGCTGTATCTTGTCTTTGAACCTGACTAAAAAAAATGGCGAGTGTCGAGATAAAATGAACAGGTTTAGTTTTTCTCAGTCCGGCTAACTTAAGAATTTCTTGAGTTCCCAGAACATTAACCGCTTTCATTTGGGAGTAAGGGGTGATCGGGTCGTTTTCTGATCCGTTATGATAAATAACATCAATCTTGGTGGCTAATTGACAAAACTCTTTCTCAGAAAGACCTAACAATGGTTGAGCTAAATCGCCAAGCATTGGAATAATACGAGCATCAAAATGTTGCTGCCAAAGTTGGTAAGATTGTAGGTTTTCTTTTAGTCGCTGTTTACCAGTTTCTAAAGTATGACAACGAATTAAACAATAGACATTAGCGGTGGTTTGATCGATCAGTTCCCAGAGCAAATAAGCCCCTAAAAATCCAGTAGCACCGGTTAAAAAAATTGATTTTGGCTCGTCAATATCATCCTTCAGAGGACTGTCAAAACTAATATCAGGATTGAGAATAGCTTCTATTTTAAAATCTGGAATACATTCTTGATTGCTCATTCTTTGCTAGGATATATCTAATTTAATTTAGGGAGTGGACTTGCTTCAATCAAACTCTGCACAGGCATAGTGTCAATAATTTTATCTATTTGAAATCCAGCACTTGTTAATAGGACTTTTAATTCATTTTCTGAGCGAATTTTTCCTGAATGAAGCATCCATAACTGTAGATCAGCTAAATTGTCTCTCCAATAAATTTTGCGGATAATTCTTTCTGCAATTAATAATCGAGATGTGGAAGGCATATACTGGCGACAGTTTTTGAGAATATTAACCACTTGTTGATCATTCCAACTGAGCAAAACTTGCTTGAGTAAATAAACATCCGCTACGACGGGAACCGATTCAAAAAAATCTCCACTTATCAACTCACAGCGTTCGCTTACCCCTTCCTGTTTCAATAAATTTTTGGCTTTTTCAAGGGAGTATGGCTGTTCAAAAAGTATCCCTTTTATTTGAGGGTAACGTTTTAAGATAGCAGCAATCAGTTTTCCCTGACCGCCACCAATATCTGCCAATACTTCTACGGAGGAGAAATCATAAGCTTCTAATATTTTAGCTATTTGGAATGTGGTTATATCATTCATTGATTGATCATAAACTTTATTGAGGCTAGGATTCTCTCGATGGTACTCCTCAATATCAAGACCATACATGGCTTTAAAAGCTCCTTCTCCAGTAGTTAAACTTTGGGTAAAATTGCCCCAACAAGCATAACTTTCTTCTATCTCGGTAATTAGCCAGTTGCGTAAAGTTCCCACTTGATCATCCCTTAGATAAGCCGCTAAGGAAGTATTTTGAAAATAATCTGGTTGATTTTCTTGCAAAACTCCTAAACTGACCAAAGTTCGCAAAAGACGATAAAGAGAATCAGCATGAGTGTTAGTTTCCGTCGCTAATTCTTGATAGTGTTTTGAGCCATCTCCTAACAGATCAAGAATTCCTAATTTTACAGCAGCATAGATACATTGACTGATCTGAAACCCCCTAATCATTAGTAAAACGGTGTCTCTGGGAGATATTTGGTTTGGGTTTTCTCTGGAAAGATTAAACATAATTTAATGGCCTTTTTGATTGAGCTTACGGATTCCCTAAAAAAAGTATTTTTCGCTAAGAATAAATCCTTCTCTAAATTATTAACGATTTTGCCTTAGTTGTCAACAATTCTAGGCTTGAATGTATTATTCCTTCAGTTTGACCAGAAACAGCAGAAACGAGAGCCTCTCGATAAATTCTTTGAGCAGGGTGACTGACCAAATTAGCTGCGCCTTTAGAAATAGTAACCGCCGCCATAGTTAGGATAAGATTTAGCTGTTTGTAGCAGAATTTTTTGAGCGATCATCTTTAACACACCTCAACCAACTTTAAAGACTGTTTTACTTGCTTGAAAGTTAACTCTAACTTTTCCACCAATTCATCACATTGAGTTTCTGTGATAATAAAGGGTGGCGAAATTAAGATATGGTCTCCATCGACTCCGACACCAGTACCAAACCTGCCTCTGAGTATTAATCCATTTTCCAAGCCCACTTGCATAATTTTTTCAGTGATACCCAGGGAACGAGAGAAAGGTTGATGATTGTCTCGATTTTTAACAAATTCAATTCCGATTAATAATCCTTCCCCCCGAACATCGCCTATGATTGGCTCCCGTTCAGCCAGTTTTTGTAACTGATGTTTGAGGTATTTACCCATCACTGCACATCGTTCTATTAAATTGTGTTTAGCCATATAGTTCTGCACGGCTAAAGCCGCGGCGCAACTAATCGGATGACCGGCATAGGTAAACAATGACAGGGGTATATTTTTAGCCCCATGGTCAAATACTTCCCGAACCCGTTGATGAACAATAACTGCACCAATGGGAGTGTACCCGCTGCTTAAGGCTTTCGTGGCTGTAATTATGTCGGGAATTGCCGCCCAATGGTCAACCCCAAAGTTTTTACCCGTTCGACCAAAACCCGTGATAACTTCCTCAGAAATCCAAAGAATATCATAGAAATCACAAATTTCTCGCACTTTTTCATAATAGCCAGGAGGCGGAACAATGGCACTCCCAGCACCGCCAATAATCGGTTCAGCCACGAACGTTGCTATGGTATCTGCTCCTTCCTGTTCGATTATTCTTGCTAGCTCATTAGCACAAGTTAATTCACAACTGGGATAGGTAAGTTTATAGGGACATTGATAACAGTGAGGTGCTTGAATATGGGGAAAATTTAAGAGGTCAAAGGGTGATAAACTTTCTCGCACAAACCTACTACCAGTCATGGCGAGAGTGGCAATTGTATGTCCGTGATAGCTATGCCAACGAGAAATAATTTTGTATTTGCTGGTTTTGCCTCGTAGTTTATGGTAATAAAGAGCTATTTGAAAAGCCATTTCATTAGCGGTTGAACCACTGGTGACAAAACCGACTCTATCCATACCTTCGGGAGCCATTGTTGTCACCACATTAGCCAACTTTTCTTGGGGTTCACTGGTGAATTGAGCCTTATGAATAAAACACAGTTGACGAGCTTGTTCTGCCATGGCATCGGCCACTTCTGGGACACCGTGACCGATGGAAATAACATGAGTCCCCCCGATGGCATCTAGATAGGTTTTTCCCTCTGAATCATAAACATAAATACCCTTTCCCGATTCTGCCATTAAACAGGTATTATGCCAACGAGTTGTATTAAAAACGTGGGATTGGTCGGGTTTCATTGACTGACGATTACCTCCAATAAATTTTCAAAATTTGACGCTATCCTAGCGATGGTATCCGCTTCAAACAAATCTTTTTTATACTTCCACCATAGCTGAAGAACAGTTCCGGAAGGGGTATTTTTTTCCCAGAACAATACTCCTAAATCTACTCTTGCCATTGATAATTTAAGCGGTATGGGGGTGACATTCAAACCCGATAATTCTAAATGCTCTCTGGGAGCTTTTTGCAAAAAGTCTAAATACACTCTAAAAAAGCGTTTATTTCGCTCTATCGGCGGGTCAAAGGTTTTGGCGATTTGCTCAAAAGGTACATCTTGGTGAGTGATAACAGCAAGCATCTCCTGTTGAACCCGTTTTAATAGGTGGGAAAAGTGGTCATTTTCGCCAAAATCAAGTCTTAAAAGCAAGTGCTTACCAAAATCTCCCATGACAGATGCAAATTGCTCCTGATTGCTATCAATCGCTGGAACGCCGATAACGAGACTTTCCTTCGGAGCATACTGATGGAGTAAAAGTCCAAAGGTAGTGGCTATGGTGGTAAAAAAAGTCACTTTTTGTTTCTGACTCAAAATTTCTAACTGAGTAGTTAGTTCAGGAGAAATCTCCGTTTCCAGGGTGGCCGCCTGGAAGCTTTGCGCCTCCGGTAGCGGTCTGTCAGTGGGAAGGTTTAAAGGTTGAGGTTCTCGACTTAACCACTGTTGCCAATAGTCGCGCCTTATTTTTAGTCCTTTTTCTGTAAGAGATTGACGTTCAGCAATCACATAATCGCCATACTGTAGGGGTAATTCGCGCAAAGGAGAAGGGTTATCAGAGAGAAAAGTATCGTAGAGAAGGCTCAATTCTTTCATTAATATTTCCGAAGATTGTTCATTGGCCAGCATCATGTGTAAACCGATCAGCAAAATATGAGATGTTTCTGACAATTGTAGTAGATTAACGAACAACCAAGGGTCTTTGTCCAGAAAAACTTGTTTTTTGATTTTTTCTACGGTTATTCTTTCTATTTCTTGCTGTTGCTCTATTTCGGAGCGGTTTCGCAGATCAATAATTGCAAGAGCGATCTTTGTATTGGGATAGACAACCTGCTTTAAAGAACCATTGATTTCTTCTAATTTTGTTCTTAGAATTTCATGGCGACAAACAATTTCATTGAGACTTTTTTCCAAAATAGCTATATCTAGCTTTCCTTCTAAGTGAAAGTAATTAGGTAAATAATAAAAGCTACCTAAATGACGATAATCCCAAAATCGCTCTTGGGCAAAAGAGGGCGGATAATAACGAATTTCGTCGGCAGATTGGATGTTTTTTGTCTCAATTATGTTAAGTGTTGATGATTTTTCTGACAGACAAGTTACTAATTCAGCAATGGTGGGTGATTGAAATAGGTCAAGCATCTGCAAGTTTTTATTCAACCTTTCTTGGATTCTATTCAATAAAACAATGACTTTGAGAGAATTTCCGCCTAACTCAAAGAAGTTATCATTAATACCGATTGGCTCTAGCTGCAGAACTTCAGACCATAAGTTCGCTAATATTTCTTCTTCTCGATTACGAGGAGCCACAAAATTGGCTTTATTACTGGTTAATAGATAACTCGGTTTTGCCAGTTTTGATAAGGCCAGACGATCTATTTTATCATTGGGCGTAAGGGGCAATTTGTCTAAAATAATGATGGCATTGGGCAGCATATATTCTGGCAATTTGCTTTTAATAAATTGACTTAGTTCTAATACTAATTGCTGCTTAAATTTAATCTCGATCGGATTATTAGCATAGGTAAATATATCCTCAATAGGAGAACTAATGGGAAAAATTGCTGGTTGGAATGGCGCGGATTTATGGCTAAAAACTAGGTCATAAGATCCTGTAGCATCGGTGTTAATCCAGCTAATCTCTAGGTGATAAGGTAAATCCTCAACAAGAGCCATTATCCCCTCAATTTCTACCCCATGCTTCGGCTGCTTATCTAGCCACTGGTTTAGTTGCTTAAGTGAGTCGCTTTGATCAGCTTCTTCTAACCATTGTTGAACTTTAACCTCCTTACTCAAACGAGCATTAGGAATACGATAAATACCTAAATTTCTCGGTTGCTCTTCAGTTAAAATGCGTTTAATTTCGGCTAAGTTCAGTTGTTCTTTTTGCCAGTCTAACCAATCAATCTCTGTCAACGGTTCAACGGAACTATTGATAGATAAAATTGCTTCGTAACGAAAGCGAGTTAATTCATTATCATAAACCCCAGTTTTGGGTTTTATTTGCACATGAGTAATTTCAGAAAATTGTTGTTGAAGTGCTAGGAAGAAAAAGGGATGTAATAACAACTCTTCTTCTGCTTGTTGTTTGCGGGTAATTCTTTCTCGTAATTGGCAGGCAAGAACATGATCATTAGCTCGATAAGCTTCCACCGAAGTACAATAGGTTTCCAAAAGGACTAAATTACGAATATCTCCAACAAGAATATGACCTCCTTTTTTAACCCGTTTAATCAACCCTTCTAAAACTTGCCATAGGTAGGCGGTACTAGGGAAATGTTGCAGCACAGAGTTCATGATAACAGTATCAAAACTTTCTGACTCCAACCCCGCTAAATCATCGGCACTTCGTTCCCACAAAGTTACATGATCTAAACCGCCTACTACTTGCTGAATTTTCCGAATATGATCTAAAGCAGGACGAGAAAAATCAAGACCTACATACTCGCAACAATCGGGGGCAACTCGAGTTAATAATAATCCCGTGCCGCAGCCAATTTCTAAAACTTTTTCTGGGTGTAATTCTTGAATGCGCTCGACGGTTTTATTAACCCATTCGTGCATTTCTTCTTCGGGAATTGGCTGACCATCATAGCTACTATCCCAACCAATAATATTAAAAGTAAGATCACTTTGAATAGGTGTTTTACTGTCGGTTTGCTGATTAACAGTTTTCCAAAGAGCCAGATATTCTTGTTGAGTTTTTTCCTGTTCTAAGGGATCCTCAGAAGTTAGATAAGGAACGACATAAGCGATTAACTGTTTATCCCCTAATTGATCTTGGCTGAGGATAACCGCCGCCGACTCAATCGCCGAGTGTTGAATCAATACGTTCTCAATTTCTCCTAGTTCTACCCGAAAACCTCTAATCTTAATTTGATTGTCAATGCGTCCTAAGTATTCAATGTCACCATCGGCTAAATAGCGACCCAAATCTCCAGTTTTATAAAGCCGTTCGGAGGGATTGAAAGGGTTATTGATAAATTTTTCTTGGGTTAATTCTAGCTGATTGAGATAACCTCTCGCTAAACTAATACCCCCAATATATAACTCCCCTTGAGTTCCTTGAGGGACAGGATGTAAATTCTGATCAAGAATATAGATTTGTGTCTGATCGATGGGACGACCAATAGGGACAGAGGTACAGTTTTCTGTTAATTGATAATTAGATAAATCACAATAGGTCGCTTCGACGGTGGTTTCTGTCGGTCCATAAGCGTTAATTAATTGGGGGACTCGGCGAAGTTTCCCGGTTTGTAACATTTCTTCTATATATTGCTGCCATAGTTTGAGTTTTTCGGGTAATAAACTTTCTCCACCCACAAATAATAATCGCACCGATTCAGGGAAGGGTTCCTTAGTTCGCGCTAATTCGCTAATTAAAGCCTGCCAAAAAGCTGTGGGTAAATCTAAGATTGTCAGTTGCCATTCTCGACACTTTTGGATAAAGCTAGAAAATGAGCTTAACATCGCCTCAGTTCGCAAAAACACTGTGCCACCAACAGTTAAGCAAGGATAAATTTCTTCCACAGCAACATCAAAACTAATCGAGGCAAATTGTAAAATTCGATCGCTTTGACTGAGATTAGCAGTAGTCTTAACCACTTCAATAAAATTAACCACAGAGCGATGTTCAATCATCACCCCCTTGGGTTTTCCCGTGGAACCTGATGTATAGATAATATAAGCGAGGTTTTTGGGGTTTACTTCAATATCGGGATTTTCCGGCTTTTCCAGGGCAATTAGCTCCCAATTTTCATCCAATTTCAGAAATTTAACTCTCTGATTGTCCCCGAATTTACCGATTAAATAACTGTTGGTGATTATGAGGGATAATTGAGCATCTTGTATCATATAGTTCAAGCGCTCTGGGGAATAGTCGGGGTCGAGGGGAACATAGGCGCATCCGGCTTTGAGAATAGCCAAAAGGGCCATCACCATTTCCGGGGAACGTTCAACAGATAAACCGACGAGACTTTCCGGTTTTAGCCCACATTTTTGTAAATAATGGGCCAGTTGATTGGCTTTTTGATTTAAGCTTTCATAGCTAATTTGCCGGTTTTCCCCAATCAGCGCCATAGCTTCAGAGGTGCGTTGTACCTGCTGTTCAAATAATTGGTGAATAGATTGAGTCATGGGAAATAAAGTAATTTGATTTCACTCAATGGCTATAGTTGGCTTAATTTGCTTGATCCTATTTTCCAAAGCGACGCTCGCGATTTTGAAACCAGTGGATAGCTTCTTCAATATCTGCCGGAGTTAGATCTGGAAAGAAGGTATTTGTAAAGTAGAGTTCGCTATAACAACTCTGTAGGGGCATAAATCCAGATAACCGACATTCTCCAGAAGTCCGAATAATCAGATCTGGCGGCGGACAAAATTGATCCATTAGCTGATGAGGTTCGATATCTTCCGGTTTAACCCCCTTTTCTACCAAGCGGCGAACTGCGCGGATGATCTCATCTTCACCACCGTAGTCTAGGGCAAAGTTGAAGATGTGACCGGTCATTTCTTTGGTGCTATGTTCTACCTCCTCAACCATAGACAAGAGATGGTCAGGAAGGCGATCTTTTCTACCTAAGTGTCGCAACTGTACTGAGTATTCAGCCGATAAAGGCAACAAATTGCTGAGAAACTGACTAAAAACAGCCATTAAGTTGTCCACTTCGCTGTCGGAGCGCTTCCAGTTTTCGGTGGAGAACAGCCACAATGTCGCAGCGTAAATTTCCTTATCCCAAAGTGTTTTTAATAGGGAAGGTGCCACCTCTATAAATGCTTTTCTGTGACCTTCTTGGGGAGATAAGCCCCGATTTTTTGCCCATCTTCTGTTACCGTCTGGAATGATGGCAATATGCTTGAGAGGTTTAGTAGAGATGTTGTTAGTCATAAAACTTTTCCTAATAAGGTTGAATTGAGTAGTTTGGTAAACAGAGCGGTATTTAAGTTTCCGGTTTAGAGTGGAGTAGCTTCAATTAAACTCTCTATGGACTGAGTATCAATAATTTTAGTTATTTGAAAGCCAGCCGTTTCTAACAATACCCTAAATTCCGATTCCGAGCGAATTTTTCCTGAACCTAGCATCCATAAATTGAGATCAGCTAAATTATCCTTCCAACGATTTTTGTGCAAAATTCGATCCACGATTAACAATCGAGAGGATGGAGGCATAGCCTGACGACAGTTTTTGAGAATTTCAAGAGCTTTTTGATCATCCCAATTGAGCAGAATTTTCTTCAATAAATAAATGTCTGCTTTCAGGAAAATGGGGTTAAAAAAGCTCCCAGGAATCAAACTACAACGGTCGATTACTCCCTCTTGTGTTAGTAGATATTTCCCCTGCTCAATACAATAGGGTTGTTCAAATAGCACCCCTTGAATCTGGGGATAATCTTGTAAAATAGCAGCCAGAAATTTTCCGTATCCTCCACCAATGTCTGCGACAATTTCCCCGACAGAAAAATCATAAGCGGCCAAAATCAGGGGGTTTTGAATTGCAGTTATATCAACCATTGCTTGATCAAAAACTTCAGCTTGATCGGAATTTTGTTGATGAAACTCTTCAATATTGACACCATACATAGACTCAAAAGCACCTTGACCTGTGGTTAAACTTTGAGTCAGATTTCCCCAAATAGCATAACTTTCTTCTATTTCCGCCATCAGAAAATTGCGAACAGTTCCCTGTTGCTTATCTCTTAAATAAGTTGCTACAGGGGTGTTTTGAAAATAGTTGGGTTGAGTTTCTTCTAAAATCCCCAGACTGGTTAACGTCCGCAAAAAACGATAAAGTAAATCAGCATTAGTATTGGTTTCAGTGGCTAACTCTTGATAAGACTTTGTTCCATCGGCCAACAGATCAACAATTCCCAATTTGGCGGCCGCATAAATACATTGGCTAATCTGAAAACCCCTTACCATCTGCAAGACAGTGTCTCTATCAGACATTTGCCCGGGATTTTCTCGCTGAAGATTAAACATGATTGAATGAGCAAAGTTGAGATGGTTGTTAGTGGAATGACTCCAGAGATATTTTTAGACGAAATAACTCTCAGGAAATTTTTCTGTAATCATCATAATCGGTTGCTTCTGAGAGAAAACACGATAGGTACGAGAAAAAAGTTTTTCTTCTGGACTGATTTTAAAATCCTCAGCCAAATCCCCCGCACGCTCTTGAGATAAATCAACGATTTCCTTAAAGGTTTCCATCCGATTTTCTAACCAAAGCTTACCAATGGGTTTTCCTGAATTGATTAACTCGTCTTGAAACTTGGTGTCTAGTCTATCAATAACAATAATAGACTCGGCATAAATTAAATTTTTTTGGCTGACTGTACTGCGAAGAAATATTTTTCTCTTGATAATTTTGCTGCCTTTTTCAAGGTCTAAAACCAGCAAGTCTTCCTCTAAATATACCGCTTCTTCAGACAGTTTAACAATTGACATCTTTTCCAACAAATAAATCTCTAAAATGTCGGTCAGAGTCCCATCGGTTATTAAAATTATTCGCTGGAGTGTGCTTAACTCCGAAAGATTAAGAGGAGTTTTGCTAAAACTATTTTTTAGCAACTCGATCTTACACCGATTCGCTGGTTTCGCTGGCATCATGACATAATTCCTCAATTTGCTGGATAGATTTAAAGTTAGCCCATCGATGTGCCTAAGCGCTCTCTGGATATCTTGCTATAACTGGGTAAAAACAACCTTAAGCTTGACAATCTACTAAGTAGGTTGGTCTAATTAAATGTAAGACCTAGTGCGGGCGATATGCTCCCACCAGCGAGGGAGACGCTCCCATTACAGGTGGGTGCAAATCAATGGCACCCACCTACTTAGTTGTTTTGCCGCGGTGCTTTGATTAGATTCCTAACCACCACATATCGGGATTAACATCTTTTGCCTGGGCTTTGATCACCTCCTTGTGATCTCGGAGCCGGTAGGAAGACTGAGCTTGGTTAGCTGCATAATCCATGATGGCTTCATATTCGGCCTCCTCTTGCGTCGGCCAATACAGCGGAGGAATAAAATTCTGTTGCTTCATCTCTTCTGTATAGATAGAAAAACGACCAGGAACAGTTTTTAACTTAACCATCTGCTCGATCAATCGCCCGTGTAGTTCCAGGAATTTTTCTAAATATTCTGGTTTACCCGAAACATTGGTTGTTTCCAGAGGGTCATTGACTAGGTCGTACATTTCGTACTCGTAATTAGTCCCCTCGTCGTTAAAGTAAACAGAATATTTCCACTCTTTGGTGCGGATAGTACGGATACGTCGGGGAATGGTTTTGAAAAACCGGGGAGGCAGCGTACCATCATCAAAGGTAAAGTGAATGGCATCGCGGACTTCCTGATTGGGATTGGTGAATAAAGGCGTTAGGTCACAACCCTGAAAGGCAAACTGGAACAGATCATACACCCCAGCAAATTTAGCCAGAGTTGGCACTATATCCAAGGTCGTGGCAAAGGAATCGGTACTAACGGCTTTGGGGAATAGATTCGGGTTAGAAATAATCAGAGGAACCCGAAGCACTTCCTCGTAGGCATTGAAAGGCTTTTCTCGCTGACGGTCGTGGGCCAGACACATTTCCCCATGGTCGGAAGTCCGCACGATTAAGGTATCGTTAATTAAGCCCTTAGCTTCAAGGGCATTCAGCACTTCATTGATTTGGTTATCTGCCAGTTTTTTTAGATAGCCGTAGAAGTTAACAAACATCTGCTGAACTTGCTGACTATTGGTAGCGAATTTACCCTCTTTCACTTCTGGCAAGTCCTCATACCACACCTTTTCGCCGCTTCGTTTTAGCTTTTTCCGTCGTTGATCTTCCTTGACTTGACAGCCTTGTTTAAAAACTTCTTGGACGCTTGGTTTAAAGGATAGATCCTCGAAGACAGTTTCGGGAATGGGAAGATTAAAATCTTTAAAGTCCTCTAGGGAATAGCCGGCATCTTTCTCAAAGGTAGGAGCCACATGGATATCATGGGGATTGACCAAAGACACCACCAAGCAAAAAGGACCGTCCTCAGATTTGTAATTTTGAATAAATTCGAGAACCCCTTGTTCTTCCTTGGGAATAGCCTCGTCAATTCCCGCCAGGAATTCTTGCTTTTTCGCTTCCCTTTTCTCTGGGGACAGTCCACTAAAAGCTCCGCGTCCTTCTTTGGCATCCTGCTCAATGACTTTTTTGACCCCTTCTACACCCCGTAGATAGCGTTCATCATTGTAAAAAGTCCCTTTGCCAAACTTGGTTAAATCACTGCGGGCAACTCCCGCATCAAGCGGAGTCCAGCCATCGAAACCGTAGGACTGTTTCATGTATTCGATGTCTTCGCTTGACCACTTATCGGTATCACTCTTGGGAACACTCAAGTGCCATTTGCCTTTCCAATAGACCTTATAACCAGCCGCCTTCAGAACCCGAGCTAGGTTCACCTGAGTGGGACTAAGAAGCTTTTGTTCTAGGGATTGCCCGTAGCTGTCCTCGAAGCGGTTGATAATATCGGAAAAAGGCTCGGCAATGGTGTTGATGACACCGTGTTGGTTGGGATAGGTACTGGTGAGCAGAGTAGCCCGACTGGGAGAGCAGGCCACCGTTACCGTGAACATTTTGTTGAAGGTCAGCCCGTTCTTTTTCAGTCGTTTCAGGGCCGGTAGATGCTCATCTTCAAAGCTTTGCGGCCAGCGTTCAGCAACGGCAGCACTGTCTTGGTCAGTGATGAAAATGACAATATTGGGTTTAGAGGCTTTGGCACTTAAGGGGATTTGTTCTTGCTGCCATGTTGCCCCGTTAATGGTGCCATTACTGCCCTTACTGGTTTTGTCAGTGGCGATATTGCCGGAGCCTTCATTCAAAGGCCAATAGCCCACTAGGCCTGGTTCATTGCCCTTTAATCGCCGGTACATATCCCCTTTGATGTCCTGTTCCCTTCGGGCAATGTTCCATAGACGCACTTCTGTTATTTGTCCATTAAAATACCGTCCCCCTATTCCATCATCCCAACCGATAAACAAGGAGCCGTTATCTGCTGGAATTTTTCCCACATAGTCTTTTCGGGCTACTTCTTCTCCATCAATATACAAACGGATACTCTTACCGTCAAAGGTTCCTGCATAATGATGCCATTGAGTGATGTCTATTTTCGGGTCAACTCCTGTTTCTTGCCAACCCTGGGGGGAATAGATGTAGAACTGGATTGATTTACCGCCAGTATTGGGATGTAATATGAAGGCATCCCGTTTACTAGCTAAAAATCCATACTCGTTCCAAGTGGGAGTATTGCTCTTAGCCCACAAAGAAATGGTCATGGACTCGGTTGGGTTAGCATAATTAGGAATCTCTACATAATCTCCTTTACCATCAAAGGACAATACGCTGGATAAAACACTTTGTTGAGCAGACATAAAACAGCTCCTCCCTTTACTTAGGGGTTAATTAAATTCAAGGCAACCAACTTAGTTGATGTGATCAAAGACGAAAGAGAAATCAGAGCAAAAAATATTGGCTCTCTTGGGTTTGCTGGGTAAAATGTGTCCTAAGATACATTCTTCCTAGTGAGGGGGTGGAACGAACCACAAAGGACACAAAGACTGATCGATGCCTATGAAAGTTGAACTTATCACACAGAACCTAGAAGAGTCAAATATTGAAATCGAATCATTGAACTAAGGAAAGTCATTATTCTGCAATTTCAATTTTTTGAGGGGAACCAACATCCTCAGACACAACCTCCGCCGACTCTATTTGCTGTTTGAGCTTCAGCTTCAGTCCTTGGGTAATCGGTAAACCTTCAACTTCTTTGATTAAGTCTTCCTGAGCTTCCTGTTTACGACGATCCTTATAGATAGCAGCAAGAACCGATTCAATTCCATAGTTGGTTAAGGCATCTCCCACAAAAGTGGTTAGGCCAAGCAGTCCTAATCCGCCGAAAACGCCAAGGGGACCCCCTAAAGCGGCCAGAGCGAAGGCAATGGGATAAGTGGTAGATCCCGAGGTGGACACCGTGACCACGAGAATTACGCCGGGGAGTCCCAAAGAACCAATCCCCTTGGCTACTTCGTCCAAAGAAACCCCCCAGGATGCCAGTTTTTTGCTGATTTCAACAGGGGCAAGCTTTAGTTTTTTGCCGATTTCCTCCCAAGAAAATTCCGAAGCGGCAGCTTGTTCATTAACATTCTGGGATGAAGATTCATCAGCGGCAGCTTGTTCGTTAACATTCTGGGATGAAGATTCATCAGCAGCGGCTTGTTCGTTAACTTCGTCCATGGGAAACTCCTAAAAATCAATCTCCCGGAGTGTAACACACTTTGACCGAGGGATAAACCTATTTGAAAAATCCTTGACAATTCGTAAATATTCTGATTGACTGGTAGCACTTGCAATGCCCATACAGCAGACCAACGGCCGACAAAATCGACCAATTCTCAATAGCGTTTGAGCTGCGTTTACCCTGATTTCTCCGGCCACTGCCCCACTCCCCATGTAACCTCCCATACCAATGTAAATGTTGAACAGCTTATTTATAGCCCGCATCCCCTCTCTAGACTCGTATCAGTCCAACGTGCTTACCGATGGATGTTTAACCTATTCTTGGCAAGATGTTGGGGGAATATTTGACAATTTGTCAAGCTTATTCAGGCAAGAAAAAATCGATCATTCAGGCTGCTTGTCCCTAGAGTGTGAAAATTCTCTTCCCAGTGCTTTAACTCTGTTATTTCTGCTAGAAAAGGGCTATAGTTTCTTTTTGCAGCCTCAGTCAAACTCGTCCTCTATTACTCCTGAATTTTGTCGCTATTGTCTCACTCCCAAACTAGAAAAAACTGGTAGTTTCGATCAGATTACCAATTGGCTAAAAATCACCGAAAATCATCAATATAAAAATATCGATGACAAGGGTAAAAGGCTATATATGAGGACTTCTGGGAGTACAGGAACACCAAAAATAGTGGTTCATTCTCAGAACAAATTGCTAGAAAATGTGCTTAACTGTGTTGAACGATTGAGATTAAATTCAGAGGCGAGAGTGGCGATTCCAGTCCCGATTTATCATCTCTATGGCTTAGGGGCTGCTTTTCTTCCTAGTGTGGCTGTTGGGGCCTCTATTGATTTACAGAAAGGTGCTAACCTTTTACGCTATCTTCAGAGAGAGAAAGACTTTAATCCTAATGTTGCTTTTATGACTCCTAGTTTTTGTGAAACCTTAGTTAAAGGCAGAAAATCAGCCAGAGAGTATAAATTAACAGTAGTTGCGGGAGATCTGATTAAAGAAAACACTTTTATCAAATATGAAGAGAATTTCGGCCCCCTAGTGAAGTTATATGGCAGCACCGAAATGGGGGTAATTGCCGCAGGTAATCCCCAAGAAGAACCATCCCTCCGTTGTCAAACAGTCGGTTTACCTATGCCAGGTGTCCGATTGCAACTTAATAAATCTTTAAACTCGGAAATGTCAGAAGTTGGTGAAATTTGCTGTCAGCATCCCCTCGGTTTTGATGGTTATGTGGATCCGGCAGGAGGGCTGCTGATGTCAACAAATTCTGATGATTGGTTCCCTACTAAAGATTTAGGTAAGCTACATTTAGACGGTTATCTGGAAGTTTGGGGAAGATGCGATCGCAGTATTAACCGGGATGGTCTATTGGTCTTGTTTTCTGACATCGAGAAAAATATGGAAACCCTAGGGGAAATTGAAGCGGTTGCGGTTCAATCCCATGGAGAGAGTCAAAGAGGCAAAGGTATAGTCGCTTTTTGTGTCTTGACAAAAGGGAGTCATCTGTCTGAGAATGAAATCAGGGAATTGTGCTTTGATATACTACCAAAAAGAGCAATTCCAGACCGCATTGTCACTTTGAAAACCTTACCGATGTTACCTAACGGGAAAATCGATCATCGGCAATTAGTCAGTTTTTTACCCAAAGCTTAGAAAATGGCGACAAACATCTTAAATCAACTCAAGACAATTATTGCCGAACAACTGGATGTCAATCTCAAAATCGAGGAAATTGACGAAACCGCCTCCCTATTTGAAGACGGGTTAGGATTGGATTCCATCGCAGTAGTTGAATTAATTGCTTTGACCGAACAGCATTTCGAGGTTGAGTTTGCGGAATCGGATTTAAATCTAGAATCCTTTAGTAATCTTAACGTTTTAGCTAGTTGTATTGCTCAGAAAATGCCAGCAAGTGAACAAATAATAGTCACAGCTTGATCTAGAGCTGATGCAATCTAAATAACAATACCTGGGTCAACAACCATGACTTTAACCATCGAACTTCCGAAAACCCAAACGCCGCAACGTTTACCCTTAAATCCTAACTATCCCCCCTTTCGCCAGTGGAAAGCAGGGGTAATCGCTGAAAAACTAGAAGAACAGCCAATCTGTCTCTATGTTCATATCCCCTTTTGTACTCAACGCTGTGCTTTTTGTTATTACAAAACCGTTGACCTAAAAGAGAGCCAAGTACAGGCCTATGTAGATACGCTTTGCCAAGAAATTAAACTCGTTTCCG
This sequence comes from Microcystis aeruginosa W13-11, assembly GCA_009995705.1. Lineage (GTDB taxonomy): Bacteria > Cyanobacteriota > Cyanobacteriia > Cyanobacteriales > Microcystaceae > Microcystis > Microcystis aeruginosa_F. Next base: position 8,673 of record JAADBR010000021.1, on the reverse strand, counting down.
AAAGATTCAATTTGAAAAACCGACGGATTCAGGCGGTTTATTTTGGCGGAGGAACCCCCACTACCTTAACCGGAAACCAGTTAGTCCAAGTTGTCGAGAATTTACGCGAAAATTTCTCCTACTTTCAAGAAAAGAAACAGTTTTCCGTAGAAGCAGAACCCTTGAGTGTTTCCCCATCAAAAATGAGGGTACTCAAAGAATTAGGAGTAAATCGCCTGAGTTTAGGTGTTCAATCTTTTAATGATCAAATCATCAAACTCAGTGGCAGAGGTCATGACGAGAAACAAGCTTATCGAGCGATCGATGTGGCCCAAAACGCTGGCGAGGGTCAATGGTCAATTAATATTGACCTGTTGAGTGGACTAGCGGGAGAAACTCTAGAAACTTGGCAAGAAAGTTTAGAATGCGCTCTGAAAACCGGAGTAGAAAGCATCACCGTTTATAAAATGGAAGCTTTTGCCAATACCCAAGTATTTGATCAAGGGGTTCGCCAAGAAATTATAGAATTGCCATCAGCAGAGCTAGAAATGCAGTTTATGCAGTTGGCCATGGAGCGCTTTGCTCAAGCAAACTATAATCCTTGGAGTCACTTCACTTATGTTAAAAATGACAGCGATTTGGCCACAAGTACCAAACAATATCGCAGTGAATACATTTTTAATATTTGGCACGGAATGGAGTTTTATGGACTGGGAGTCTCTGCTTTTGGCTGTTTAGGGGATTCTCTGTTACAAAATACTAGCGATATGGAAAAATATGCGACCCTTCTAGCTCAAGAAGAACTACCCTTATCTCGCGGTTATAAGCTGACTAGCTTGGACCAGATGGTGCGGGAAGTTTTACTAGGAATCAAGACATTACGTTTTGATTTAATGGCATTTCAGCAAAGACATGGGTTTAAATTACAATCCCTTTGCGCGGAAACTTTGTTCGCACTTGAAAGAGATGATTTTGTCACCGTATCTACCCAGGAAATTGAATTAACCCCTAAGGGGATTCTTTATGGGGACTATGTGGGCGAAACTTTAGCAGCATCCCTCAAAAAAATCAAAAGTTAGTGAGTAGGTAGGTGTTAAAAATTGTCAGTTTTCCCCCCTGAGTAAGGGGGGTTAGAACCACTTAATCAGTTAAAACCTAGAAACTGGATAATCGCTAACTAATAATTGTTTATTGTTGAAAATGACCCGGATGAGATGTGCAGAACAAACAGTTTAGCTCAGGTTCCACTTAATGATTTACCAGTGCTTACTGCTGCGGAAATCGAGGAGCAAGTGGCCGCTATTTATGGTCTTCTCGAAAATTGCTCCCTTTCCCAGGAACAACTAGAGCAACTGACCGAAAAACTGGCAGAATTTCAAAGCCAATGGCAAGTGATTTTTGCCAAATTTGGACAAAACTATCGAGGAGAATTAGCCTATCGAGATTTAATCGGGGAATTTAGCCAAAAAATTGCACCATTATTACAAAAATGGCTATCTTCCTCCGTGGCAATCCAAGAGATAATTAATCCTATTACTTCCATGCTTTCAACCCTATCCCCTTCCCCACCCCTGAGGGAAAAAGATGGCGAGATGCTTTCTCTGATGCAGAGAAAGCGTTTGTTAATTGCCAGAAAACAGCACCAATCTCAGCTAGAAGTAGAAGATAAAAACCTCTCAATACCAGAGTTTGAAAAGCCCATTTTTATTGTTTCTGCACCCAGAGCAGGAAGTAGTTTATTGTTTGAAACCCTGGCTAAATTCCCCGATTTATGGACAATTGGAGATGAAAGTCACGAAATTATCGAAGGAATACCCGCTTTACATCCAGCCACACGCAATTTTAGCTCTAACCGCTTGGATGAAGGCGATGCTACCCCAGAAATTAGCGCAACTCTGAGAAAAGGTTTTACCCAACAATTACAAAATCGGGAGGGGGTAAAATATTTAAACATTGCTGAAAATGAGCGTCCTCGCAAAATTCGTTTTTTAGAAAAAACGCCCAAAAACGCCCTAAGAGTTCCTTTCTTAAAGGCTTCATTTCCCGATGCTCTCTTTATCTATCTTTATCGAGATGCTAGGGAAAATATTAGTAGTTTGTTAGAAGGATGGCGATCGCATCGTTTTATTGCCTATCAACCCTTACCCGGTTGGGACCATAGTCAGTGGAGTTTTCTCCTCGTACCCGGTTGGTCATCTCTCCAGGAATCTGCTCTGGTAGAAATTGCCGCCTATCAGTGGAAAATGGCTAATTCCTACCTCATAGAAGACCTTCAGTCCCTCAACCCTTCCTGTTGGTGTCCAGTCAATTATCGCGATTTAATTGAACATCCCGGGCAAACCATTAATCATATTGCCCAATTTGCCCAACTACATCAGGACCAACAAATCGAGCAAATTCTCTCTCAACCCTTACCCATCGCTCAAAGAACCCTATCTGCTCCTAGACAGGAAAAATGGCGCAAACATGAACGGGAATTAGCCACAGTGTTACCAGACTTAGAAAACATAATTGATTTTTTGCAGTATCTTAAGTAGGTAGGTATTGAAAACTTTCAGATGCCCCCCTGATTAAGGGGGGACTAGGGGGGATCAAACCTAAAATCCATTTTAAATCTAATTATAACCAGCTACTTAAATCATGATTGAAGTACAATTACAGCCAATTGAGGAGAATTTTAGGGCAGAAAATTATTCTTATTCCACCACAATTCATCAATTATTTGAAACCCAGGTGGAGAAGACCCCTAATCAGATTGCGGTAAGTTTTGAGGATTGCTCCTTAACCTATAGGCAGTTAAATGACCGCGCCAACCAAATCGCCCATTATTTAATTGAATTAGGAGTAAAACCAGAACAATTAATAGGAATCTGTGTTGAGCGTTCCCTAGAAATGATCATTGGGGTTTTAGGTGTTCTTAAAGCGGGAGGGAGTTATGTACCCCTCGATCCTGCTTACCCCAAAGAACGGCTAAAATTCATCCTAGAAGATGCCGATATATCTATCCTGTTGACACAGGAAAAACCCCTTATAAATCTACCCCTTGACCAGATAAAAGTAATTTTTCTCAATAAAGACCAGTCCCTAGTTCAACAAAGTCAAGAAAACCCTAAAACTGCTGTAAACTCCGACAACCTAGCCTATATTCTCTATACTTCTGGCTCCACCGGGCTACCTAAGGGGGTTTTAATTACTCATAAAGGAGTAGTTAATTTAGTTCAAACAGAAATTAAACTATTTAATTTAGATACCTCAAGTCGTGTTCTGCAATTTGCTTCCTTAAATTTTGATGCTTCCGTTTCGGAAATCTTCACCGCTATTTCTTCGGGAGCGCAACTTTGTCTAGGAAATTCTAACTCCTTACTTGCGGGGGACAACTTGCTTAATTTTCTGCAAAAAAAAGCTATTACCCATGCACAAATTCCCCCATCAGTATTAGCCGTCCTCCCGCAAGCACCCTTAAAAGACCTACAGGTATTAATTGTCGGCGGAGAAGCTTGTCCCCCTGCCTTGATGGCCCAGTGGTCAGTGGGAAGACGCTTTTTTAATGCCTATGGCCCCACCGAGGCCACCGTTGATGCCACCATGGCAGAATGTAGTCCTGATAGTCCCTTAACCATCGGTCGTCCTCTTGCCAATACGCAAGCTTATATCCTCGATGAGTCTCTCAAAAAAGTGGCCGTGGGGGTTGCGGGAGAATTACATATTGGGGGAGTAGGTTTAGCTAGGGGATATCTGAATCGTCCCGAATTAACTGAGGCAAAATTTATTCCCCATCCTTTTGATGATAATCCATCGGCGAAGTTATACAAAACAGGTGATTTAGCCCGTTATCTTCCCGATGGTAATATTGAATGGTTAGGGCGTATAGACTTTCAAGTTAAAATTCGCGGTTTAAGAATTGAATTAGGAGAAATTGAAGGCATCTTAAACGAAAATACCGCTATTCACCAAGCGGTAGTCATTGTCCGTCAAGAGCAGTTAAATGATCCTCAATTAATCGCTTATGCTGTTATTAACCCCACCGTTAAAGTCGAGCAAGTCCTCGCTCAATGGCGCGACTATCTAAAAGAAAAGTTACCCCATTATATGATTCCCCGGGCATTAGTGATTTTAGAGAAAATGCCTTTGACCCCCAATGATAAAGTTGACCGTGTAGCTTTAGCTAAATTGCCCCTAAGTTATGATACTTCTCGTCTGGTTACACCGCCACGAAACCCAGAAGAAGAACTATTAACCGCAATTTGGGCGGAGGTTTTGGAATTAGAAAAAGTAGGAATTGATGAGAACTTTTTTGCATTGGGGGGACATTCCCTCAAAGTTATTGCCCTCTGTAAGAAGCTAGAGTCTCATTTTGAAAAAAAGTTTGCTGTAGAAACTATTCTTGATGCCGCAACGGTGGCTGAATTTGCCGAATATTTACGAAAAAATCATCCAGAACTAATCGAAAAAATTGACAAGATAAAATTTAATGAGGTAATTAATCCCTTAATCATAGACGAGGATTTTATTGCCGATTCTTCCCCAGAAATTGATTCCTTATCTGGCTGTCCTTATTTTCCCTTATCTTTGACTCAACAGAAAAGATGGGCCTATGAAAAATCCAATACAGTCGTCCATTTTTCAGGTAATTTTCGACGACACTACCTTAAAGGAAACCTCAATTTAGCAGCTTTAACAGCCAGCTTGAATGAGATTATCTATCGCCATCAAATATTGCGTGTCACCTTTCGAGAAGTTAACGGTTCCCCCGTTCAGTTAATTAACCCCTACACCGAAAAACCCCTACCCATAATTGATTTACAATCCTGGCCAGAGAACCAGAAAAATGAGGAATTAGCAAGATTATTACAGGAGATTACTAATCAACCCTTTGACTTGATTAATGGTCCTTTAATCAGACTAATATTAATTCGTTTGGATGAGAAAAATCACATTCTCTTCACTCACATCCATGATATTATTATAGATAATTCATCCTTGACGCTCTTTTTTAAAGAATTGGAGCTACTTTATCAGGCTTTTGTCTTAGGTGATTCCTCCCCTTTACCTCCCTTACCTATCCAGTATGTTGATTATGTTCAATGGCAACTAAAGTCCTTTAGTTCTCAACTAATTGCACCGAAAATTAACCACTATAAACGTATTTTAGAAGCCGGAGAGCCACCAACCTTACAAATTCCCCCACACCTGATTTCGCAGTCTAAATCCAGTGATAAATTATCCGATTCATCGGTTTCAAGTCTAGGGACTAATTTTGATTTTGAAATTCCTAGGGATTTCACAGAGAAATTAAACATCCTCTGTCAAGAGCAAAGAATCACTGTATTTATGACTGCACTAACAGCCTTTGCTGTTTTACTCTATAGCTATAGTGGCTGTGAAGATATTATCATCCGCGCTCCCCGTGACGCTCGTAATCATCCACACCTGAAGCCTCTAATCGGTCTAATTAGTAATGTAATGTTGCTCCGAGTTAATTTAAGTGGTAATCCTACTGTTAAAGAGTTACTAACGCGAGTGCGGAGGGTAGTATTAGAAGCTTTAGAGTATCAAGATATTCCCTTTGAGCATTTAGCAAAAGTTATCAAACCAGAATATCGCCTTGATAATTCTAGCTTTAAAGCAGTTATTACGGTTTTGTCAGAGTCCCCCGAAGAAGAATTCAAACTACCAGGGTTAGAGGTGACATCTTGGGAAATGGAAGAGTTTGAGGTTAGGCCCGACTTAGAGTTAATACTCTGGGAAAATAAAACTTCCCCAAAACCTTCTCTTAAGGGTTGGTGGCAATATAAAAAAGATTATTTTGAGTTTGATTCAATGACTCAAATTAACCGAGATTTCATGCAGATATGGTCGGAAATTGTTACGACTCCTCATCGGCCAATTACTATCTTCCAAAATCTTAAAAATATATAGCAAGAATTGAAGATTTTTACTACAAATTCTAGTCTAAAACAGGGGGGAAATAGCCAACTTTCTGGAAGTAATAAAAATATAAACTGAGCAATTTTTCATCAATAACGGGACAGATAATAGATAGATCTGTTAATTCTATCAATGTTCGAGTTGCGTCAAATTCTAGCTTATCAGGGGAAAATAGTTTTGACAGTTTCAAGAGCAGTAATAAAGATGAATATAGTGTATTCTTGGGAGACTGGGATAATTGATACCTTAATTCGGCATAAAAATTATCATAATTAACTTTTTCTAAGGAATAGCCTAAAAGTTGAAGAGAATTAAAGAAAATTTCCCAGGAAATTAGCTGAGAATTAATTAAATGAAATACTTGGCCAGCATGGTTTTTTTGCTGGGATAAACCAATAATTGCCCGACTGACATAATCAACGGGAACGATATCTATTTGTGTGTTTAAATCGGGAAATTTTTTTAATTGAATACAACCCTTTAGCAAAATACATAGGAAATCTTGGAAATTACCGTTAATCCCCGTTTTACTATTCCCGATAATTCTTGAAGGACGATAAATACAAGCAGGTAATCCCTTTTTTTGTGCGACCATCACTAATTGTTCTGCCACCCATTTACTTTGGCGATAACCTCCTTGTAGATTAACAAAATTAGGGCTATCTATTTCGGTGATTCTGCCAATTTCCTCCTGATTATCACCGAGAAAAACCCCAAGAGTCGAAACAAAATGAACGAATTTAGTTTGCTCCCTGCTAGCTAACCTTAGCACTTCCTGCGTCCCCAAGACATTTACCGGTTTTAAGGTGGAATAGGGACGAGCAGAGTTAACCCAAGCTCCATTGTGATAAATAATATCAATTATTGCCGCTAATTCATTAAATGCTAGTTGAGAAAGACCGAATAAAGGTTTCCCTAAATCTCCGACAATAGGAATAATACGAGAATTAAAATCATCTTGCCAAAGAGAATAAAACTCTAAGTTTTTTTGAAGACGATTTTTTCCCTCTCCTATATTAGAACAGCGAACTAAACAATAAATATCTGCACTGGTTTTCTGGAGAAGTTCTTCGAGTAAATAAGCTCCAAGAAAACCAGTTGCTCCTGTCAATAAGATAGCTTTTGGCTCTAGTACATTCTTGGAAAGCGATTGTTCAAATTGAATCGAGGAATCCAAATTTACTTCCGCTTTCAGATCTAACTGTTGAGTCACAGGTTTAGTCATGTGTTTTTTAAATCCCTTCTAAAGCAACCTGACGAATAAGTTCGGCATCGGAGAGATAGGGAAATCTTTGCCAAAAACGAGACCATGTTACTAAATATATCTCTTGTTCTTCTTGAGGAAATCGCTTAAGTTTCTCCTCAAAGAGATTTTTATAACGGTCTATTTCTACTTTTAAATAATGGTGTGCTTCCTCTCCATACAATTTTTGAAACATCCAGTAGGTATTGTAACTACCTGCTGCTATATCCTTTTTATAGGAAATAAGATCATCATTAAATTCTAGTAAAACTTCTAGATGTGACATCAGATCAAAAATTTCGCTTCGGTAGGGTTTACCTGAAATTTGAACGAGAGCAGAGTGTAGAATCCTCAAATCAGAAGACCTTAGTTCAGAGGCAAGAAGTAAGTCCTCATAAGTTATTTTTTGAGAAGCAATTAGCTGACCTTCTAATTCAATATATTTACCTAAGTTGTCTGCTTGTGCTAGAATTGCGGAGCCTTCTACACCAAGTTCATGCAAAAGAGATTCAATAATTTTTTTTCTGGCATCCCAAGGAGAAACTTGAGTTAATAGTGAGCCATCTTTTTGATTACTCTCTTCTAGTTCTACATCGGTTTCGTAGATCAGATATTCAATAAATGCTAAGAGGGGATAAAATTCAAAAAATTCATCATCAGAGATGTTATAAATTGGACAATATATTTTGAAAAACGGCTTTAAAACTGAAGTAGCTTTATAGATACTATAATAGGAAATATAAGGAATTTGACTAACGTTTTTTTTTCTTTCAATCATTCCAGGGGACATTTGCGGGTTCATTTTAGTTTCTCCTTGTTTTCAGGGTTGCCTCAAATAGCTTACTGTAACGGTCTATTTCTGCTTTTAAATAATGGTGTGCTTCCTCTCCATACAATTTCTGAAACATCCAGTAGGTGTTATAGTTACCAGCTGCTCTATCCTCTTGATAGGAACGAAAATTATCATGAAATTCTAGCAAAATGTTTATGGGTGACATAATCTCAAAAACTTCAGTTTTGTAGGGTTTACCTAGTATTGAAATTAAAGCAAAGTAAAGCATATTGATCTCGGAAGACTGCAATTCAGAAGCACGAATCACATCTTGATGGGTTATTATTTCAGAAGTCACTGACTGACTGCCAAGTTGAGAAAATTCTCCTAGGCTCTCTAGGGCATTTAGGATAGTCGGATATTCTAAGTTAAATTCCTTCAAAAAAGATTGAATGATTTTCTTTCTAGCATCCCATGATAAGTTATTCTGTTGATTGCTTCCTAGATTAATATTGACTTCATGGATCAAAGATTCAATCAATGCTAAAACTGGATAACATAAAAGAAACTCATCAAGAGAAACGTCATCAATCATATTATATTGCTTAAAAATAGATTTAAACATAAAAGCAGTTTTGGTAAATATTCAGGTCTAGGGGTTGACAAAGAGAGAAAAATCAGCAGTAGGGATAAGAGAGACAACCGTATTCAAGGGGTGATGGACACAGGCCAAAGCCTGGCGGAAGAAAGT
>JAADBR010000020.1 GCA_009995705.1 Microcystis aeruginosa W13-11 | reverse complement strand
GTTCGGCTAAGTAGGCTTTCTTGAGCATTTTATCTCCTCGTCTCTACCCGTTTTATTATAACAGGATTTGGTATCACAGCTTCAATCAATGTGCATGGTGCGTTCCCCAAAAATTGATCGCTGGAGCAGTAGGAGCCATATTAGGGAACGCACCCTACAATATCTGCGATCACACTGCCTTCGCCCAAAAGGTACATTATCAAAGCGCAAGTCCCTTTAAGTAAATTTTGATATAAATTACAGGGCAAGAATGGCGGAGTTGGGGTGGCACAACGGAAACATTGTCTCCATTTACTCGGTTACAGTTTGTCTGCGAGTTGTTAACCATCGATTCAGGGAGCGTGAACTCTCGCTACTGCGCCGACCAGCTAATAGTCCTTCGATACCAATATGCTCATCTAGATCGAGCCATTCGATAGCACATCCATCCGCTAAGAGTTGCCAATTTTGACGCTCGGCGGGGGAGGCGTGCAGTAAACGAGGGTACCATGTTAGCGGAACGGTGATGCTGCGACCGTCGGCTAGGTCGATTATTAATTTATCGTCGGTTAGGGTCACTTGATGGGCAATTGGCTCGGTTTCAAGGGTCAAAGTAATCATGCCATGCGGTTAGGATTGCGGGTTGATGTTCTGTTATTAGTTTAGCAATCTGGTTTAATTCATGTTCTTTGAATCCTCGGTTTTTCTCTAAGGTAATGGGATCAAGCCAATATTTAGCGAGTTTACGATCGCGTTTGACATGGATAAGGGCTGGCTCTCGTTGATCTGAACTGAAAAAGATAAAACTGTAAGGCCCAACTTGAAGGACGGTAGGCATGAGAAAAGCTATTTTTAAGGTATATTTAGCTCTATGCTCTTATTATATGTCAATTTCTCTAATTCACAATTACCCACAAAAAAAGAGACCCTTGCGGATCTCCTGGGGTCATACCTTCAACTAACGCTTAGTTTTTGTCTGCCTGGGCGCGGCGGCGCTTGAAGTCAGCCCCCAGAGCGACGACAGCCCCCAGACCGACGAGGGCAGAGGGTTCTGGGGTTTGAGCGGGAGGAGCAGCATCGCACTTAAACCCACAGCTGCAATCAATGTGCATGGTGCGTTCCCCAAAAATCGATCGCTGGAGCAGATCGCTGGAGCAGTAGGAGTCATATTAGGGAACGCACCCTACAAGATCAGCGTGCTGCTACGCAGTGCCTTCGGCATCGCACTTTGTAAAATAGGTTGAAATATTGCAATAGAATCATTCTCCCGCAATGGTCAAAACTTTTCTGTAGAGTGTTTCGCTAATTCGGAATTCTGCTTTTAAGATTAGCTGATCAACAATCGGTTTAATATTCATAATCAATTCTTTTTGCTTGGCTTCGAGTAAAACGCCCAATATTCCAGTAATATTTAGCCCAAGAGATTGTGCGACTTTGCGTCCTTTTCTTTCATCCAAAATTAATATATCTGCGCCTAATTCTAGCGCTAAAATAATCCCTTCTGATTCTCCTCGGTCTAATTTATTGAGTAGTTGATTAACTTGGTTTTGCTGGGTGACGGGTCGTGTTTCTATCCAAGATAAGGTCATGATTTCAATCGTGCCGGGTACGGCGTAACCTAAACTCGCCATTTCCTCATAAACGGCTTGAGGAATGATAATTGTTCCATAGAGTTGATGCAAAAGGGTTAACTGGTTAACGGCGGCTAGGTTGGTAATGGGTGAGGTGTCACTCACGACGATCATAGTCTGCCTAGTTTTTGTAAGGTTTGGATATCTTCTTCTAATTCTTCAAGGTCATAATGGACACAAATCTCTCTTAGATTAAGTTCGTGTTGAAATTGGAGGAGGTTCATGCCTGCAAGATGACGGGCTTTGCCGATGCTGATTTTGTCTTGTTTAAAGAGCATGATGGCGATTTCTAGTTTTAGCTCGTCTTCGGAGAGTCCTGATGCGGTCAGTATGTCATTAGGAATAACTACGCTCATAATTTTTAGGGGTTGGCGATTGTCAAATCAGCGATGGTTTTATGATAGCTCGCTTGTGTCTAGTGCCTTGAGGGAGGTTGATGATTTCTCCAATCTCCATTAAAAAGAAGCAAATATCAAATAATCCTCTTTTAAATAGCAAAAAAGAGACCCTTGCGGTTCTCCTGTTGTAATACCTTCAACTAACGCTTAGTTTTTGTCTGCCTGGGTGGGGCGGCGCTTGAAGTCAGCCCCCAGACCGACGACAGCCCCCAGACCGACGAGGGCAGAGGGTTCTGGGGTTTGAGCGGGAGGAGCAGCATCGCACTTAAACCCACAGCTTCAATCAATGTGCATGGTGCGTTCCCCAAAAATCGATCGGTGGAGCAGTGGGAGCCACATTAGGGAACGCACCCTACAAGATCGGCGATCGTACTGTTCCGGTGCATTGATTAGTTAGACCATATTTACCCAAAATTCAACGCTCCAAAATTGGTTGAAAAATTATAAGTGAAAATCCGCCTCATCCTTCTTGGTCATGCTCATTGATTGAAGACTGCTGTGGGCCTGAATTCTCCGAAAGTACTGTGTCATAAAAATCTACCGACTCATCGGTTACTGAAAAATTTTCAGTAGGAGATTTACTATCTTTCTCTAAGCTTAAAGTTTTTGATACGAGTAAGTTAATTATTCCGAGATAAACGCGGTCACTGAATCCAGCCAAGAAGCAAACTATAGCTGTAAACCGAGTAGCATTGTTACTTGCATTTAGTTCATTCGCTAAAGAACTCGAACTTTTAGCTCCCAATAGTATCAGACCAGATGTTACAGCAAGGTAAGCAACTGCACTCATCAAAATTCCAATAATGGGCCTTGCAATGAGCCACTGAAATTCTATTGAAAATTTAACACGTCTTTTCACTATATAGAACTTGTATAGAATAGCTGAAAGACTGCCTAATGCTCCCCATATTAAAGCCGTAAGCGAAAATTAAGGCTTTCAGCGTTTCTTAATGAGAATGAGCATTTGTCCATAATTCCCCTAAATGCTTACACAGCAAGGGGTTGACTGCTTTTTGTATGACCTGAATCCTTACTTAAAGCCCAAACTGGTACAGAGATGTATGGAACGGCAACAGTGTTATTGAATGGAGGTTCAGTCCAAGCAATTAACATAATTACAGTCAAAGAAGTGATATAAAAAATAATAACAATAATATTAAAGATCTGCCAAAGCCTCTGACCTTTTTGCTCTCTTTTTTCTCTATCAATTATCTCCTTTAAAGAACCTAATAGATATTGAACTTCATTCAATAATTCAGTCTCGACAGCAGGATTTTGTCGCAAATGTTCGAGATGACTCCCAATATCTCTTCTCCATTTTTGCGCAACCTCATAGCGCTTAGTGGACTCGAAAAAAACTCGTCCGCTAGCTTCAGCAATCTTTCTATAATCTTGATAGAGATTCTCTAGCCTAACCTGTGGATCAAGAAGTTTTTTTCGCTCAAGTTCTTCCCTATTGTTTTCAACCGCTAGTTCTAGTTTTTTAAGACGAGTATTAGAACGCCTCAAAGTTGAACCAAATGAAAAATTATCGAGTATGAAACCGATAATTACAAAAATGTATAAAAGTAATATTCCTATAACTATAAAAAGTTCTATTGTCATACGGTTTTCCTGAGGCAAAACCCTTAAAAAACGACTTAATTCTATCGCAATTTCTATCCCATCACCAGAAAGATAAAAAGAGGCTCCAATTAAACAACCAATAAAGGAAAACGCTAACTTAAAAATTAGAGATAGCAGATATCTTTGTCTAATTGTCCTAAGCTTATTAACGTATTTCCTATAGAGATTAACTGCCTCATAGTCAATGCGATTCTCTAAAATTTCTGGCTCTTCTGGTAGCTTCGTAAAAAAAGGATTTGTACTCTCTACCTTACTACTATCAATTTTAGGGAAACTTTCTGTTTCTTCATGTATGTTTTCAGAAGGGCTATCCATGGATCACTAAACTTAAGTTTATTGAGGTCTAACTACATATTATAGGTCAACTTTCCGTATAACACTCTCCAAAGTAACAATATGGGTCAACTTTCGGCATTCCATTTAGGCGCGATCACCAAAACTTTTCCCCATATCACGCCCAAAAGCGTGTTAGCCAGATTAGCTTACTGCAAACAGCCTCCTTTAAGGAGACTTAATCATAGAAGCCTTCTAGGAATCTAGCAAAGATTCTTGTATCTGGCTGCACTTGGTCACAAAATTTCACTATTATTTCGGGTGCGGTGATTTGTTATAGTCGATTGTTCACTCAATGGTATCAGCCGCGACGACAATTATCGCAATGACCACAGCGAAAATTATCGGCATTTTCCTGAAAACCAAAGGCATTTAAGAGAAAGTGCCAACGACAGCGACGGGTATAGAGGTAGGGAAACATCTCATTTTTGGGTTTAAAAGTCATCTTGGCTGAATTATGGCGATAAATAAGCCGATAATGAAAAGGATCGAGCCATTCTAGGCGATCGAGACTGTGTAAAAGGGAGAGAATGAGCGCACCATCGGGAAATTCGGCACTAATCGCCTCTACTTTGCCCTCTAGGGGAATTTGGGCTAAAATTTGCCAAGCTTGTCGGTATTGACGCTCCTGTTGCGAGTTAAAGAATTTGTGCTGGTTTTTATCGCTATTATCTAACCATCCCGTCGGTTCACTAATTAAGGTGAGGGCCTGCATTTTGCCGCCATCGCGACCACCGCGGCCGATTTCCTGTAGGTATTCCGATAGTAAAGCTGGGGGTTGGTAGTGGACAACCCAACGCACATCGGGTTTATTGATACCCATGCCAAAAGCTGAGGTACAGACAACAAAAGTTAAATTCCCCCGCAGCCAATTTTGTTCTATTTCCCGACGCTGAAAGGGCGATAAACCAGCATGGTAGGCGCAGGTGCGATAATGGAGAGATTGCAACCATGCCGCTAAATTTTCACTATGGCGACGGGAACGAGTATAGATCAGGCCGGATTGTCGCGGTTGACCAGTGAGGAAGTTTAATAGTTGATGACGACGACAACTGGGGCTAATACATATTTTGGTGCTTAAGTCAAGGTTTTGACGGTAAGGATTTATTAAGAAAAGCTGCGGTTTTTCTAGTTGTAAGATGCGGGTAAGAGTCTCACGGGTGGCAGGGTTAGCGGTGGCGGTAAAAGCAGCGATCGCTATTTGGCTGCTGGCCGGTTTCGATTGCAGAAGAGCGGGACGGACAGCCCCAAGACGACGGTAAGCAGGACGAAAATTATCCCCCCACTGGGTTAGACAATGGGCTTCGTCGAGGATGAGAGCGTTAATTTTAACGTGGGGAAGGGTTAATTTTGACCAGAGGGGCGGACTTAAGAGGGTTTCCGGCGAAAGGTAGAGAAGTCGCAGGGTTTGACTTGCGACCGCATCTAAAGTTTTCTTTCTCTGTTGTCGGGGGATTTCGTGATGAATCAGGGCAACGGGTAATTTTTTGGCCAATAATTCCTGTACCTGATTTTCCATCAGGGCCACTAGGGGAGAAATCACTAGGGTTAAGCCAGTTTTTAATAAAGCGGGCAGTTGAAAACAGATAGATTTACCGAATCCCGTGGGCATGACAATTAGGGCATCTTTTGCCGCTAGAATTGTCTCGATAATCTCCTGTTGGGGAAAGCGAAAGCTATCATAGCCCCAAATTCTTTGAAAAATAGTCTGGATGCTTTCGGTATCGTGGGAAGACATGGGTTAACTGCTGGGGTGTGGGGAAGTGGGGTGTGGGGTATGGGGGAGAGGAGAGCATTTGTATCAAAATTCAGGAGACTGTTTAAAGGCACAACTGGTTAGAAACCTCTGGGTTAAACAGTTTGAGGGGTTTTGACTATCCCGGACGGGCAAAAATTTTTCCTATAATTGAATTTTTTTGGCACTTTTTTAATAATCTGTTACACTTATAGCGATCAATCCTTGTCTGGGGAATTACTGATGACTGAACCTGTTAGCACCACTGACCCCGCAGTAGAAACGGCCACCGAAGCACAACCCAGTTACGTTAAGCTGGCGATGCGGAATATGGTTAAGAAAAAAGGTATCTCGTTAAAACACTTTTTTTTGACTACGGCAGCCCTATTAGGCTTTTTTGTCGGTATTTCCTATCTGACGCGTCCCTAGGGTGAAATCTGGTGAGTGAGACTTTGCCCCTAGGGGTGGATTTATGCCTACAGGATAATTATTTTGATCCCGGAAATAGTCCTGTGGATGGGGAAACTTGGCACTATTGGTTAGAAACATGGTTAGGCTATCTATCGGATTATCTCCCCGTTGCCGCCGGTTATGAACTAAGTTTGCGCTTAACAGACGATCAAGAAATTCAGGCCTATAATTGCCAATATCGCCACAAAGATCAACCGACGGATGTTCTCGCTTTTGCCGCTCTGGAAGTGGATTTACCAGTGGATGAGGGCATTTTGGAGACAGAACCTTTATATTTGGGGGATATTATCATCTCTGTCGAGACAGCACAACAACAGGCTTTAACACAAAATCATTCTTTGGCGCGAGAATTGGCTTGGTTAACTGCCCACGCTTGTTTACATCTTTTGGGTTGGGACCATCCCGATGAAACAAGTCTCTTGGAAATGCTATCTTTACAGGAAACTTTGTTAAAAACCGTCGAAATGCCGATACATAGTTAGTTGTTTTTGTCAAGCATTATTGAGGAATATGAAGACAAATTATCATCAAGCCAACCCATCCGTCAGCATACCTAATCCCTATCTCAACAATAATTTTATCCCTCGATCGGGACAGGTGAGTGAGGGCAACAATCCCAATCAAAGAGAATACGCTTGGCAAGTCGCCTCGAATCTATTGGTCAGTTTTCGCTACGCTTGGGCTGGAGTCCGTTATGCTTTTGTTAGTCAAAGAAATTTTCGCATTCACACCCTGATGACCCTAGTAGCGATTAGTTGGGGCTTATTTTTGCGGGTTAATGCTATGGAAATGGCCATTGTCACCCTTACCTGCGCTCTGGTGATGGTCTTAGAATTAATTAACACTGCCCTAGAATCAGTGGTGGATCTGACGGTGGGGCAATCCTACCATGATTTAGCCAAAATAGCGAAAGATTGTGCCGCCGGTGCCGTTTTAATCGCCTCGTTCGCCGCTTTACTCGTAGCGGCTTTTATTTTTATTCCCCATTTATTAGTTTAAGCGGGAAGCTTTTTTCAGTGATCAGCTGTACTGATTTTAAAACGCTTAGGGGAAAATTCAGTACAAATGCTCTAGCATTCTCTCCCTGCTGCCAACTCTGGCACTCCAGTGCAGTCTTAACCAGTAATTTAGATACTCAACAGCTTAACTGATCACTGATAACTGATTTGACATAAGGGGACTCGACAACTTTTAGCCGATAAATTTAACTTTTCTTAACCTAAGCCTAAACTGGCGAGGGGAGAGGGTTTCGCTATATATGTAAAAAATTGTAATCGTCGATACAGCAAAAAATCTCTTTTGTCCCCCTATAGGTTAGAGTGTAGTTATTGATAAGACTTCTTTTGTAGATCCTGCAGGAAATCTCCCATGAGTGCCATAACTTTCTCCACCGCTCCCACCGCTTACTCTATCAGGATGATTAAGGACGAAGTCCGTCAGATGGTAGAACAGGGGGTAGTGAGCAGACACCAACCGATCTACACCCTCTGTCAGTTCATTCCCCCCCGGGAGTGGGTTTGTGTTGAATGTGAACTAGAACGATGTGACTACCTTCTCAGAGATCAAATTGGTGACTTAATCGCCTCGGAATCTTGGGATAATGATTAAACTCTCCCGGTTGCTGATCTGGGCAAAAATCGGACTAATCAGAAATTTATCAGCCTTGTCCATTCTATATAACTATTATAATTCAGCCCTAGTCATTTCCGTGGCTGAAACTATGGGGAGAGAGAGGGATAATTGTTAAGAAACAAGAAGTTTTGGTAGGATTTAGCCAAGTTAGTTCACAAGTTGCCGATTGCTAAGGGACGCTATCTCTAACATCCCCAAATTTTTCCTAACTTAAAATCAGTAGTTGGCGCTGTTGTAAAGAACGCACACCAGTTAATCCTAAAGCAACTTGAGCATCGATTGCTCCCACGCTTAAACGACCATCGCAAGCTTGTAGAAAAGCAAATTCTCTCTCCGAGAGATTAACTGGCCGATAATCGTAATCTAGAACACTTGCACTAGGCCAGCCATAAAGACAGGGATGAACTTCGGCCACTGCATTCTCTAGGACTTGATCCCGGGACCAATCAGCAGTCAGAATCGGTGGTTTAGCGAGGAAAAATTCATAGTGGGTGATTTCGGGGTCTAATAATTCCGTCAAGCGATAACGTTCCCTTTCCCCTAAATTTTGCGCTCTAGACATCAATTCGGAGGATTTACCTAATAAACGCTCTAATTGCCAGTAGGAAGGGTTAGAAAAGCCAATAAAGGCTAATCCTGATGCGTCAATCAGTTGAAAGAGGGTATCGATATTATAGTCCACTTCCCGGGGGTGAACGTACATATCAGCGAAGGACTCATCGCGATGATTTTCCATTGACCAACGCTCTTTTTCCCGTTTCAAAATGCGATTATCTTCTGGTAGGGAGGCAAAAATCTCTCGGCCGACAGCGACCCCATCTTTATAATTCCCGCGTCGGTCTCCCTGTAAAAGTGCGATCGCAGATTGCATTAACTGGATTTCCCAGCGTCCCAATTGTGCATAGACGAAAATATGCAGCAGACCACCAGGGGCCAGTTTTTGCGCGAGGGATTGAATACCTTTAATCGGATCCGGGAGATGGTGCAGCACCCCGACGCAGTTAATTAAATCAAATTCTCCAGGGAGATTAGTGGCCGATTCAAGGGGTAAATGGTGAAAATCGAGAGAACCTCGGTGCTTTGCCGCAACTCCCGAACGATTACAGCGTTCTTTGGCAATTTCTAGAGCTTTTTCACTGATGTCTATAGCGACCACATGAGCGAAAGGGTTGAGCGCGAGCAGATATTCGGTTCCCGCACCAGTACCACAACCCGCATCGAGAATCCGGATATCCTCTCGTTCGGGTTTACGATGACAACAAAAGTTATAGCCAGCAATCCAATTCCAGCGCCAATTGTAACCAGGAGGAGGTTCGTCTAGGAGCGGTTCGGGGGGAAAAGGATAGGTATTATAGAGACGTTGTACAGCATTACGAATAGTAGCGTCGTCGGACATGAAAATTGGCGGAGTTTAGGATAACACTCGATCGATTGTCCCACAGAGGGCAGCGGTCGGGAAAGTCGGCCGGGGTTTTTTGAGTTAGTCGAGGGTAAATAGACCTCTTGTAAAAATCAAAAATTGTTGTTAGGGTTAGGAGTCGGGAGTCAGGAGCCAGTAGTCAGAAGAATTAAGAATGAGCATTAATCAATTAAATGGTCTATTTAAGAATTTTATGCAATTTAATCCTTATTTTTACTGTTTTTGAACCCTCGAAAATTAATTATGCAAGAGGTTTAATGATAAATAATCATTATGAATATCCGGTTCTGTGCCAAAACTAGATATTATTTTTTCTATTCCTTGTCCTACTGTCTCTTAACCCTATCTAAGTTTTACTGGCAATTATTGGAGAGTCATTCTCTAGTAATTATCTCAACTATAGGCAAATCTTGCCGATACCAAAATCCATGAAAATTAAGTCTATAAAGCTTATTAATTATCGAGGTGCAGTTAGTTTAAACATCGACTTTCATTGGCAACTCAACGTATTCATAGGAGTTAATGGTGCGGGAAAATCTACTATTTTAGATAGTTTGGCTATTATGCTTTCATGGTTAGTTAATCGCCTAAAAAATACTAATGCCAGTGGACGACAGATGAGCGAAACCGAGATTAATAATGGTCAGGGGACGGCTATAATTGAAATCCCTGGGGTGACGGAAGATAGTCAAGAGATTACTTGGAAAATAGTAAAAACTAGGACTGGATATAGCCACGCTGGGGAACGGAGTAATTTCAGCCAATTAAATAAATACACTCAACAAATACAACGACAAATTAACTTACCTTTATTTGTTTATTATTCTGTTAATCGATCCGTGCTGTATATACCATTAAAAATTAAAACAAAACATCAATTTGATTCTCTAAGTGACTAGGAAAATTCTTCAACCAGTGGAGCAGATTTTCGCACTTTTTTTGAATGGTTTCGCGAACGTGAAGATTTAGAAAATGAAAATAGAAAATATCAGTATGATCTAATTAAACCAGAAGGTTTTTGTTTTCCCGATCCCCAATTGGAAGCGGTTCGGAAAACGATCGAACGTTTTCTACCCGATTTTACTAATCTTAGCGTCCGTCCTAATCCCTAAAATCCTGATCCCTTAACGGGTACTGGCGCTATTATCATTGACAAAATTGATTTACATTTACATCCTCAATGGCAAAGATTTGTAGTACCTAAATTACTAGAAGTTTTTCCTAACTGTCAATTTTTTATTTCCACCCATTCTCCTAATATTATCACTCATGTTCAGCCGGAAAGTTTACACTTCATGAAACAAACAGAAATGGGAATAAAATTTCATCCCGTGCAAGAGTCCTACGGCAAAAATGTTGATCGCATTTTGTAAGATTTGATGGGATTAGAAACAACTCGTGCCAAGGAAGTCGCTGAAGCTTTGAAATATATCTATGAACAAATTTCCCAAAATCAATTAGAGGCAGCTAAAAAGAAAATCAATGATCTCAGAGCTAAAATTCACAATGATCCAGAATTAACTAAAGCTGAAGTTATTATTCGACGCAAGGAAATTATCGGAAAATGAAGTATATTAGAAAAAGACAAGAACCACCGGAGTTTAAGAATTGGAAAGAGCAAGCTAACTCAGATTGGCAGCCCGACTTTAAAAATTTAGGGGGAAAACCAAAAGAAATACTAATTAAAGCTTTGATGACGGAACAGGGGGAAATATGTTGTTATTGTGAAAATCGATTGGTTGATGGTGAATGCCATATAGAACATTTTAAACCTCAAAGTGATCCCACTGTTGATCCCTTAGATTATGCCAGTTTGCTATGTTCCTGTCAGGCAAATCTGGGGTTAATAATTCTTAACGAATCTCTAGATCGCTGAAACAAGGCAAAATCCTTAGGTACATTATCAAAGCACAAGTCCCTTACTGCTGTCCAGACAGGGGGACAGGGAAGGGTTTCATCTGCGATCGCGCTAGTATACCATGAGACTAATTGCAGCAGACAAACTACCATTACTGTTTTGCCTAAGCCACTTAATCTGCCAAATCTTTCCAGAATAGTTATAGTGTCCAATCTTCTAATTCTAACCCTTCAATTTTACTGAAATGCTTTTGATTGTGGGTAATTAATACTAAATTATTCGCTATAGCTACTCCTGCAATTAAGAGATCGATGTCGTCAAGAGGAGTCCCTTGTTTCCTTAAGTCGGCATAAATTTTAGCTGATATCGTCACCGATTCTTCAGTTAAAAGTAGAATTTGATTCCCTTGGGAAAATTCCAAAAACTTGTCAAGCTGTTTCTGGGCATCTCGATGTTTTAAACCACTCAAGATTTCATAATAAGTAATCAAGCTAAAACTCAATTGCCTGTATTCTTGGAGATACAAATTACAACAATGAAGGACCTGGGGATGATTGCGGAAAAACAAGGAAAGAATATCTGTATCAAGTAAACAAGGTTTCAAATCTCGAATCTCCGCGATCAAGAATTTTGACGACGCTGTTCTACTTCTTCACAAAAATTTCTAAAATCTTCCTCAGGAAGATCTTCCCAAATCCCCGCAAACTTCATAATTTCCTTACCTTCAGACGTAAGATGAGTTTCTAGGGCATCTTTGAGTCGATTTAAAACACCCTCTAGAGAACTATCTTGGTAATCAATCGGATCTAATTCAGGAAATTTGACTAAATATCCATCTGAATTTTTGGAGATGACAATACTAATTGTATTGACCATTTTAAGCCCTCCTATCTGACTCTAAATTTTCAGTCTTGTTGTTTCTTATCGATGGTAAATAAGGAATCAAACCTTTGCGGAATGCCTCTTCTTGTTCAGCTATGCCAAAGTGTTTGTAGAGTTCGCTTGTTAACTTAGTTGTTTACGTTTGGCAAATCAAACAACATATTCTCTCAAAAGAGGATTGCTTTCGATATGTTCGAGAAGTTTATTCATGGCTCAAAAAAGTAAAATCTCATTATATCACACTTAATTCTCTGTTAATTTATTTCTTGGAGATGTCTATTAGGCCAAATCCGGTTTTAAAAAAACGGTTATAATCAGGGACGACTGAAGTCGTTACTACGAAACGAGAAGCTTGTAAACTAGACTTTCTAATGCGGATTCTCTCCAACTCAGCCCTCGTCGCTTCCAAAGTAGCCGCTTTCACCTCAATATCTGCGTTGCCGAAGGCACTCGCTACGCGAGACCGCAATCCTATTTCTCTGCATCTCCCCACCACCAGCCAGGTTCTTCTGTTGGGTTCCAGTTTTAGGATAAACCTCGAAAATGGGATGCTCCTCCCAAATAGACATTTGCCTCGTTTAAGGTTAGACTGAGCTTAAGTGGAAATATTTGTCTTTACTTATGTAAGTCGGTACTAATAAAGCCGCTGCTATCTATCTATATTTGTATAGTTTTTTTATTACAATCTAACAGGAGTTTAACTTATGAGTCAGATAGCCATCGATAAAATTTACGAGACAGATTTCTATCAATGGACAATGAAACAAGCCCAAGCATTAAAAGAACAAAATTTACAAGAATTGGACTGGGAAAACCTGATTGAGGAAATCGAAGCTTTGGGACGTAGTGATTATCAAGTAGTGGTCTCCTTACTAACTCGAATTATGCAACACCGTCTGAAGATTGATTATGCTAATAAGCCTGAGTGTAATCACCATTGGCAAGCCGAAATCAAAGCTTTCTCTAACACTCTTAAGCGTCGCTACAGTCCATCAATGAAGCCTAAGCTAGAAGTAGAATGGCAAGGGATCTATTCGGATGCAGTTGACCTGTATTTGATTGACTCTCCCCCTTCTAACATCCCTGAAACCTGTCCTTATCATTTTAATGATTTATTTTGATGCTAGAAACTCACCTTGATTTCTTAAAACTTAGGCACTTCCACAGGCTAGAAGCCTGTTCCACACAGGTTATATTTACCTCGTTTATCTCGTTCCCAAGTTCTACCTGGGAACGCCATTTTCAGGTTTACCTGAAGAATGATATATATGAATAAGGCAGAGCCTAAATCCTCTGTTTCCAAGACAGAGCCTTGCAACCAGAATACACAGGTTATATTAGAAGTCTGTTTCACCATTAAATGAGATTAGAAATTATGTTTACCACTAAACCGATGACTACTGCTACTAAAATAAAAGAGAGGATGGAATGAAAGAGTGTCATGCGTCGCATGGCAACACTTTCAATGGATACATCTGATGTTTGGTAACACATAGCGATAGTAAAAGAGTAATACATAAAATCCCAATAATCCACAAGTTCTTGATTGGGAAAGTCTAAACCTTTGCGGTAAGCGGATGAATCTTCTGCGGATAGTTCATCGTAGTAGAGTCTGGCATAATACAGAGCAAAAAAAGTATGTACCAGAGTCCAAGACAAAAAGATTGCTAATAGGGACAGTCCCATGTGCAAATTCGCCAACAAAGGAGTCCATTTCTTGGAATTGTTGAGTAATAAAGCAAGAGCAATTAACCCCATACCAGAAAATAGCAGCACAGCAAATAAAGTGCTAATACTCTTGGGTTCTTGCTGTTGAGACAAGCGAAAGGTATCTTCCGCAGTCGCTTTGGACATTTGCACTGCTAAAACACTCAAATAACTTAGTATCGCTAGATCGTAAGCCAAGAGAAACCGCAATTCCTGGTAAAATTCTCCCGTGATTAAATAAACGAAAATTGCTACTGTCAGCGTGAAGAGAAACCGGTTGATGGGAGAAGTCAGCCGAAAAATCATTTTTTGCTTGGCGGTCATTTTTAAGAGCTTTGATTTTCACAGATCTAGTTTAGTTGAAACGGTATGGGTTTCTCAGGATAGCCTAGCAGTCAATTCTCCAGTGAGGGCAGTCAACTGGCCCCTCTCTTCCCTTCGGATAAAAATGCTCGATCGAATTGGCAATTTAGTCCCAGACAAAGCCTAATCAGTTGCGCTCCTCGTACCTGAAATAGAGACTGCAAGCCTGTATTTTGGAACTTTTAAAGGTATTTGCGATATTTTTTCAATCGAGCCTCTCCAATAACGGCTAGGCGCTGCACATCGGCAAGGCATTGCTCCAATTCGGCGATCGCCTGCTTTTGCCTCGCTGCCAACTCTTGCCATTGTGCCTCAGACTCTGGGGTTTTGGGGAAGGCCACCAGCGCACCACTGCTAGTGCTGGCAGCGCAATCTATGGTTGCCGGACTGTGGACGTACCACCGCCTCAGCCAAGCTGAACCGATCGCTGCCACCGGCTGTAAGGCGGCGAGGCGGTCTTCTAGTTTCTCGATCAATTCAGCCTGCTCTTGACACTGGCGCTGCCAAGAATTGACGGGTAAGACTTCCAGCTGCCGATAAGCTAAAGTTTGGCTCGTTATCTTGTTTAGAGGAATTTTTTCATCTTTACTTTCCCCTAGCTGGGGACTGAACACTGTTTCGGTGCCTTCCACCTTTGCATCGGCCAGATTTTCCCTCACTGGTAATTTTTCTTCCGGGGGAGGAGGAACTTGTTTTTCCGCTTTGAATTCGGCTTTTTGGGGGACTTCTGCCCCTGGGTTCGCTGAAGCTGCGGCCTTGCTGATCGCGGTTGCCAGTTCTTGCTCTAATTGTGCGGGAGAAATTTTCCCTTCAGCAAAGGTGACAATGATTGAGTTAGCCAAGGGGTTGATGCGGACGCTGGTGACGCTTTCTAGAGCAGCGATCGCTCCCTGGAGAATATTTTGTCCTGTTAGGTTTTGGCGCAGGGAAGGGACACGCAAGCGGATTCGCCCAGGAAGTGAGCTAACCACTTGATAGGAGATTCCGGGGGTAGCATTTGTGGAAAATTCAGACGTGCCACCAAATAGCATAATAATTTAGCCAATAAGCATTGACAATAGGAACTTTATCATCTTTTACAGTAGATTTATGGGGACTCCCTTGGCTTAAAGCCGAAGGGATTGCAGAGGTCTTGAAAAAGCGGGATAAATCCCCGCTGCTCGCCAAGACATTGACTGCGAATTCTTTGAGTGCGACGACACAATGCTGTCCCAAATATCCTAACCCACAGACTAAAAATTGACCTAGTTTTAAGTTGCCATTACTGAAGTTAGGAGAGTTCACATTTCCCTCCGACTAATTTTTAGTTTCTGGTAAAAACTGAATGATATGTTTTCTAAATTCGTCGGCGACTTCTCTGGCCTCTTCTAAATACTTTTCATAGCGATGGGGGTCTTTAAAAATATTAATTCCCCCTTGATTAAAGTCTTTCTTTTCTGCCCATTCTCGGGCAATTTCTTCAATGGGGTCGCAACAGAGATGAAGTGCCTTCTCAACGATTAACTCTTTCAAATGTTCGTGCATATATTCCCGGGTCATTGTTGAACTCCTCCTTAATACTTTCCTTGAGATTTTAAAGGAGGGGGCTAAGAAAATGCCCCCCTACAAAATTGCAGTTATCGAGTGGGTTTCTCGATCGGTCAATTAGGGATTAGGATTGGGATGTTTCCTCTGCGGAAGTGATTTGAGTCGTATTTCTTGCCGCCGCTGTTTCCGCTTTCGCTTCTGCCACTAAATCTTGCCAAGATTGACCAGCTTCGACAAAAGTAGCTTGCAGTTTTTCACTAGCTTCCATCCCTAATTTGATCCCGCTTTTGGCCGCATTACGACCTGTATCTGTAATAGCTTTGCTGGTCTGGGGACTGGCTAAACTAACTAGGGAACCCAATACTAAAATTGCGACGACTCCAACACCGCCAACAACCAGTAATTCTTCCATAAAAACCTCCTGAATGAGTTGTTCACTATTAACTGTCTATTTTTGGCTAGTTGCCTTAGCTTTTTTAGCGGTTCTGATTTCGGCCTGTGCTTCCGCTACCAGATCGTTCCAGGATTCGCTGGCCTCAGCCAGATAGGTTTGCACGGTGTCAGCGGCCTCTGCGCCCCACTTGATTCCCTGTTTGGTCATGTCGCGCCCAGTTTCAGCTACCTTTTCCCCAGTTTCAGGGTTGCTTAGGGCCCCAATAGCGGGTGCAATCGCCAGTGCCGCCAAACCAACCCCTAGGGCGAAAATCGGTTCAATACCTAATAAAAATTCCATGAGACCTCACAAATTTGCTCGATTTTGGATTTTGACTGTTAGACGTTCGCCGCATCTCGATAGGTCGTCTTCTCGCCACCGAGGGCCGGGCGCAAGCCGTTCAGTCCGGCTAAAATTGCCGAACCATTATTGATGATAATTGCTAGGAGCGGATCGAGGGCAAAGAGAACCCCCACCGCCAGCGCCCCCAGGTTAGGAATGCCCACAATTAAGGCATTTTGGTAGATAATGTCCATCACTTGCTTGCTGATCCCGATCGCATGGGTCAAGCCGCTGAGATCGTTATCCATCAGTACCACATCGGCAGTTTCCCGAGCGATGTCGCTCCCTGCGGCAAAGGAAATCGAGACATCGGCATAGGCAAGGGCGGCGGAGTCATTAATGCCATCGCCGATAAAGGCAACGGTTTTCCCTTGCGCTTTCAGTTGCTGCACCACTTCCACCTTCCGTTCTGGGAAAGCTTGGGCGTGGACTTCATCCCGGCGCATTCCTAACTCTTGGGCCACCGCGTCCGCTACCTGCTGCACATCGCCGGTGAGCATATGGTTGCTGATGCCCTGCTGGTGTAACTCAGAAATTACCCTGGGGCTTTCGGTGCGGATCGGATCGGCATACATGATAACGCCAATTAGGATGCCATCCTGGGCCACATAGGCCAGAGAAACTCCTCCCGTCTTAAACTGCTCACTGGCACTAATATCGATCCCTTCCGTTTTCATAAAGCGGCTGCTCCCCACCAGTAGCTGCCGCCCTTCGATTTGGGCGACCACTCCCAACCCGACCCGATAATCCCACTCCTCACAGGTTTTCGTTTCCGTCCCCTGTTGTTGGGCCTGTTGGACGATGGCATGGGCGATGGGGTGGCTCAACCCCTGTTCCGCCGAGGCCGCCAGACAGAGAATTTCTGCCGGAGTAACTCCCTCGGCGGTAACTTGAATGTCGGTGACGGAAGCATTGCCCTGGGTCAGGGTTCCCGTCTTGTCAAAGACGACGCAATCGACTTTTGCCAGCATTTCGATCGCCCGGCCGCTGCGGATGTAAACCCCGGTTCGGGCAGCGTATGTTAATCCGGCTAAGACGGCGGTGGGGACAGATACACGGATGCCAGTGCCGAAGTCGAGGGTGATAATGGCCGTTGTCCGGGCTAAATCTCCCGTGAATGCAAAAATTCCCGCCCCAATCATTAGGGTGGGAAACACGGCAATGTTGGCAAATTTGGCGGCATAGTTTTCTACGCGGGTGTCGTGAACGGGAGCGGCTTTCATCAGTTCCACGACTACCCCAGCGCGGGTATTATTCCCCGTCCTTTCCACGAGAATTGCCAATTGTCCTTCTACCAACAGGGTGGAAGCATAGACCTCATCATCCACTTCCCGGTGGACGGGAACCGATTCTCCCGTCAGTTTCTGTTGGTCAATTAGTCCCTGTCCCTGGATAATCTTGCCGTCAATCGGGATTAAGTCTCCCGGATAGATGATGACGAGATGGCCTTCTTTTACATCTTTGAGGGGAACTTGCACTTCCACGCCGTCCTGTTCGATCCAGGCGTATTTGCCCAAACTGTCCAGTAAATCTAGGGTCTGGCGTTCGCTAGAGCGAGCAGTGACATCGCGAATTACTTCCCCAGATTCGATCAAACTGATCATGAAAGCGGGGGGAATGAAATGGCCCTGGGCGGCGCTGAGGGTGATGGCAAGGGAATCGAGGAAATCGACGGTCAATTGTTTTTCTTCGCTAATGCCTTGCCAAGCTCGACCGTAGGCCGGCAGACAGGCAGCTAAAATTAACCCCCCAACGAGCAAGGAGGGGAGTTCTAGGGGAAAGGCGACAAGAGCGAGGGCTAAACTGGCAGCGGGAATGCCCAGCCGCTCCCAATAGTTAATATCGTGGGATGTTGGTGCTGTACCTGCCTTCGTGGTTAGGAGATAGCCGCGATCAGCCTCTTCCATCGAGAGTAGGATATATTCCCGTAGTTGTTCGGGGGAAATTTCCTCGTAATTGTATTCAATAATCAGGGATTCAGCCGCCTCATTGCAGCGAACTTGTCCGATGACATTACTATCCTCTAATATTGCCACTAAGTTGCCGGCATAGTCAGGATCGTAACCCAGGCGCTCGATCCTGACCCGCCAGCGCCCTTCGAGGGAGTGAAGGAGTTGATAGTCTTGGGAAAACCTGTGAGCTTTGGGGACAATTGCCGCGGTTTCCTTGAGTATGTCCGGTTGGACAATTACTTTTTCTGTAGTATCTGTGAAAGTCATCTTGATGGCTGTTGGTTAGTATATGCTTGACACTGGCATCGACCATTTTTTATTGTCAGGAGGGAAGACGGGGAATCAACCCAGAACTCGTGTCTGCAAGCAGGCTGTCTGTACTTCATCGAGATTAGTGGCAAACTCCAGTATAGTTGACATTACCGCGCTGGTTAACTTACTCATAAAGCAATTATAGCACAAATCATGAGTAATTTTGGATAGTATTAGTTAGGTTTTTGGCTTCTGTATTTAACCCCCTAGCAACGCAGAGAATGCCATTTCCTAGACTGGGTGCTTCGGCTCAAACGGGCTTAATGGGCAAGCTGGGCAAGAAGGAAAGCAGGGTTACAGCCGCTAAGAGGGCGGCTTTGTTAGGAATTTTTAACATTTTTCGGCAAGGGGTAAATTAAATTTTGATCGTTGTACTAAAAAAAGTGAAATTTTGCTAGAGTTTTGAGGCGGATCGGTTTTTTTTCCTCACTGGGTAGTGATTCGCTAGTAGTGGTGATCCGTCCTGCTTATTTGGTAGAGCTTGACACAAAACTTAATTTAGGAGTTGCAAAGGTGAGATGCTCCCTTCTCGGATTTGACTAGCTTGAGAAAATGTGGAGAGATTAAGGTTGATTCCCTGAAGAGTCATCCGTGTACATATTTATAATATAAGTTTTGAAAAATAAGAAATAATCTTCAAGTTCCATAATTAATTACCTTTGATTTTCCCGCTTATTTATTAACATTTTATTATATCTGCTGTAATTAGGAATCAACTTGACTAGGAGAGGAACCTCTTTTAAAAGGAATTAGTTTTTTGATTAATTCAGGTGTGATTAAGCCTTGGGGATAAAAAATGGTTCCCAAAACAATTAAAATTCCAAAAATAATCAAACGACCATCGCGCAAGAAATTCCCTAACCAAATTGGTAAACCATTCACGCCGCCGAGGGCGCGTAAAACTTCGGGCAAAGCAGTTAAAACAATGCCTCCCACCACTGGACCGATAAAAGTTCTTGAACCACCAATTAAAACAAAAGCCAAGAAAATAATACTGGCATCAAAAGTTCCTTGACGGGAATTCCAAGTATTGAGAAAATGGGCGCTTACCGCTCCCACAACTGCCGCTAAAACTGCCCCAAAAGTGAAGGATAAAACCTTGTGATAGGTGGGATTAATTCCCATAGCCGCAGCTGCCAATTCATCGGCACGAATGGCATTAAATGCCCGACCAATTTTGATGTTTTCTAACCGGTAGAGAAACAGCATAGTTAGGAATAAGAGGGGCAAAGCCAGCCAAAGGTAGGCTAATTGAGGGGTGAAAGGTTGGGGAATGGCGAAAATACCGACTGCACCACCAGTTATCTCGAGATTAAGGGCAATAATTCTCAAAATTTCTACCCAGGCGATCGTGGCAATAGCTAAATAAATACCTCGCAAACGGAGAACAGGAATACCTAAAACTATGGCTAATATTCCTGAAATAATGCCAGCAACTAACATTTCTAAAAAGACTAAAGTAAGGGGATAATTGCTACCGGTATTAGTAAAAACTTTCGTGGAAAGAATGGCGGCTACATAACCACCTAAAGCGTAAAAACCGGGGGTTGCTAAGGATAATTGACCAGCCATTAAGGGCAGATAAACTGAAAGGCCTAAGCTGGCTCCAAATATCATGGAAACAATTAAAAAACCATAGGTGTTAAAAAAATCAGCCATATTTTCGGTGAGCGGTTATTGGGTGTTTAGGTTAGGGGAGTCAATTAGCTAATTTTATCACCGTTCTCTCCCCTCTGATTTTATGGTAATTCTCGAAATTATCATAATTTTTTACTTGGTACTTTTCCTGTAGGGTAGCGTTCGCCACCTGAAAAGCAGACGGGATGATCTTAGAATACATTTTACCCACCAAATCCAAAAGAGCCCCGTTTTTGCGGGGGAGGCAATTCAGGAGATTTTGTTAGATTCGCGGTGGCTAAAACAATTTATCTTAGTAGCTAATTATCAACAAACACAGGTGACATTAGGATAATGACAAAAAAGGCGATTATTTTACTTTCCGGGGAATTAGATTCAGCAACAACAGCAGCGATCGCTATAGCGGCTGGTTATCAATTAATCGCCCTTTCTTTTCGTTATGGACAAAGACACGAGCGGGAATTAGCAGCGGCGAAAAAAATTGCTAATTTCCTCAATATTAAAGAACATCATCTGATCGAAGTCAATCTATCTTTGTGGGGAGGTTCCGCTTTAACGGATCAATCTATTGCTATTCCCCAGGAGGGAATTAACCCGAATATTATCCCGATTACCCATGTGCTAGGGAGAAATACAGTTTTTATTTTGATCGCTCTTTCTTTAGCGGAAGCAAGGGCAGCGGAGGCGATATATCTAGGAATTAATGCAGTGGATTATTCTGGTTATCCCGATTGCCGTCCCCAGTATTTAGAGGCCTTTCAAACTTTAGCTAATTTATCATCGAAAGCGGGTTTAGAAGGTAGAGCACCCCAATTAATTGCCCCTTTGGTGATGGATAGTAAGGTAGATATCGTCCGTCGTGCTGTTAGTTTAGGGGTTCCCATTGCTGATACTTGGTTTTGTTATCAAGGTGAAGTTAAACCCTGTGGTTTATGCGATTCCTGTCGTATCAGAGATCAGGATTTAATTGAGGCTGGTTATCCCGAATTAGCCACTCGTCTATGGAAATAGTCGGGGAAAATAGGGAGGATAGTGGAAAATGGAGATAATCTAGGCAATTAAATGTTCAATAAGGATTTTACTACCGATTAATATTAAAACTAAACCGCCGAGAATTTCCACCTTTTGACTAAAAAAATTACCGAATTTATGACCGATAAAAACAGCTATAAAACATAAAGCAAAGGTAATGGAACCGATAATAGTGCAAGCTAAAAGTAAGGGAGTTTTAATCATCGATAAACCC
The DNA here is from genome assembly GCA_009995705.1 of Microcystis aeruginosa W13-11. GTDB lineage: Bacteria > Cyanobacteriota > Cyanobacteriia > Cyanobacteriales > Microcystaceae > Microcystis > Microcystis aeruginosa_F. The sequence goes on along the minus strand of JAADBR010000020.1, from coordinate 22,151 downwards.
AAACCAACTACTAAAGCATCGATGCTAGTAGCGATCGCTAATCCGATTAAAGTATAGGAATCTAGAGGATTAAACCTTTTTTCTTCATCATCATTTTGAACAGCTTCGTAGATCATTTTACTGCCGATCACCCCTAAAATAATAAAAGCGATCCAGTGGTCAAAAGAGGCGAGGAAATCCCGACAGGCTAGACCGATACCCCAACCGATCATCGGCATAATCGCTTGAAATCCCCCAAAAAACAAAGCAATTTTCAAAGCCTTATTAACATGAATATGACGAATCATCAGGCCACTGGTCAGAGAAACGGCCACGGCATCGGCGGCTAATCCCACGGCCACAAAAGAAATGGTCAAAAGTTCGAGTGAAGTAAACATCTATAGTTGTTTATCCTTTAATTTCCCCTTATCTTAACTAATTTTTCCTCAGAAAACTTTCATATTTATCTCATGATCCTCTCATTTATCTATCATTTCTCTAACCTAAAAATTCACTGCTCGATTAGTGAGAGGAGCGAATTGAAAACGTTTAAAAGCACATTACTGGTTCCTCACCGATCGCCTGTACCTGATGGATTGCTTCTGGGGTAAAACTGATGCTATCCTCAGCTTCTAGGACTTTTTCGCCCGTTACTGCGATTTTATCGGGAAATTCAGGGTTCTTCTAGGTTCTGTGTGATAAGTTTAACTTACATAGGATCGACCGATCTTTGTGACCTCTGTATCTGGTGTGGTTCCTTCCACTCCCTCGCCAGCGGGACTGTATCTTAGAATACATTTTACCCACCAAATCCAAGAGAGCCAAAATTGGAAAAGCGGAATATTATATGAAAGTAGTGCCAGTATGATCCAGAAGCATTTGCCTGGTGTTTGTAATTAGGGCTTGCTGAATAAATGTGAAATGTAGGCAAGGTAAGAGTTTTATGGCTTTTCTCGCGAAACAGGTGCAAGATTTTGAGAGAATCGTCGTTCAAAACCTTGCGTCTTCATCAGCCCGAGTCCTGTAGGGGCGAAGCATTCGGGCAATAACCTATCGGTGAAACCGTAGATTTTCTATCCGAATGCTTCGCCCGTACTTTTTAAGGATAAAGTTATCACCTCACCCAACCTACTTACCGACGATTCAAGAAACCGCCACCATTACCCCAGCGGGGTCGGGAATTAAAGAAACCGCCACCGTCAGACCAACCATTACGCCAGGGCCGCGAATTAACAAAACTACCACCGCGACCATCTACCCAACCACCGACACGACTATTCCCCCAACCGCGATTGCCACCATCTCCCCAGCCTAAAGCTTGTAAACTAGGATCGGCAGTACCTTCTGGTAGTTGGTTAACCCGTTCGCGTACAGCGCTAGATAGACGACTTAAACGCGCCTCAATGGGATTAGCCTCGTCTGAGGCGGCCTGGGCAGTGCTAGTCAGACCGAAGGCAGACAAAGCGAGAAGAAAGCCGACTAAACCGGTTTTATTGCTGATATTCACCTGAATTTATGCTCCTATTTAGCTTCTTAGGGATTAATTTGGGCGTGTTCGATAACTTTGAAGGCGAAAAACCCCTTTAATAATTCTGGGGGGATGGGAACCATGCCTTGACTACCGAACCAGCGATCGATTTGACTAACGGTGGCCGTATCATTGGTGATGTAATCCTGCATCATTTTAACAATGGCATAGTTGACATCATCCAAAAAAGTAGAGTTATTTTCGGGAACCATGCAAGCAATGCCAAAATTAGCTAGAGCTTCTTCGGGGACGATTTCGTAGATTTTAGGGTTATCTCTGAGGATTGTTCCCGCTAAAGAAATGCTATCCCCCGCTATTGCGTCAATTTTACCGGTTTTTAAAGCTTCGATCGCTTCTTCCACCGTGCTGTGGGTAGTAACAATCGTCGCTTGCGGTTGTACTAATTTAATCACATCCACAGCTGCGGAACTGGGAATCAAGGCGATACGTTTACCGATTAGGGATTGAGGAGTGGAGAGATTGCTGCCTTTTTTAGCTAAAATCCTAATCCCAGAAATGCTGTAACTGATGGAAAAATCCACCACTTTCGCCCTTTCCCAAGTAAAAGCCGTACTACAGGCGATATCGATGTCCCCGCTACGAATGAGATTAATTTTCTCTCCTGGTTGGTTAGCTTCAATCATTTGCAGGGTGACGGGACGACCGAGACGAGTTTCCAATCGTTTTCTAATTCGTTCCAACACATCCATAGAATAGCCGACCAATTCCCCCTTATCATTAACGTAGGAGTAGGGAATCGCATCAAAACGGGTTCCTACGGTCAAAAATCCCGTGCGAGCCACTTTTTCCACCACTGTTTCCGCTAAACTCGCACTGGCGAGGAACATAGGTAATATACAACCTAGTCCCACTAACTGTAAAATCTTCTTCATAAATCGAGTGCTTACTCCCGTACAAACATAACTATACTAGAAGTCGCTAAAAAATCTTCAAGGTTTCCATAATAATTTCTGTGAACTTTTACAAATTAGATGGCGGTTCAAGGCGAATTAATTGGCCGTTACCTTCATCGGTGAGCAGATATAAAAATCCGTCAGGACTTTGACGCACATCCCGCACCCTCTGACCGATGGGAATCGCTTCTTGATTGATAATTTCACCCGATTTATCCACTTCCAGACGGCGAATATCTCTGGAAACTAAGCCACCGGCGAATAAATTTCCCTGCCAATTAGGGAAGCGATTACCGGTATAAAAGACCAATCCCGAAGGAGCGATCGCAGGTGTCCAAATTGTTTTGGGATCGATCAGACCAGGGCGAGATTCTTCCAGGGAAACTGGGTTATTAGTGCCGTACTCTTGACTGGCAGAAACCAATGGCCAACCATAATTTTTACCTTTTTCAATTAAATTTAATTCATCCCCTCCTTTTGCTCCGTGTTCGGTTGCCCAGACTCTTTTAGTCATCGGATCAAAGCTGATTCCTTGAATATTCCGATGACCGTAACTCCAAATTTTAGAACCAGCAAAAGGATTATCTTTCGGTATGGAACCATCGTCATTGATGCGGATAATTTTACCTAAATGACTTTGTCGATTTTGTGCCTGTTTTCTAATTAAATCTCCCGCTAATTGTAGGGGAGGATTACCCCCATCCCCAATCGCTACCAATAAAGTGCCATCCGGTAGCCATAATAACCGCGAACCGAAGTGTTGAGAGCCAGGTTTTGTCTGGGAAACTTCAAAAATAACCCGCAGCTCTCGCAAACTTGTACCATCATAAACCGCACGAGCGACGCGGGTACGATTAGCCGCCTGGTCTCCGTGGGCATAAGTTAGATAAATCCAGCGATTTTGGGCAAATTGGGGATGAATTGCCACATCCAGCAGTCCTCCTTGTCCGACGGCAAAAACTTCAGGAACTCCAGGGATGGCTTTTGGGTCCAGTTTGCCCTCTCTAACCACCCTTAAACGACCTGGACGCTCTGTGATTAGGATTTCCCCGTTAGGTAGCCAAACCATCGACCAAGGATGCTCTAAACCCTCGATTAAGGTCACTTTTTGCCATTGATTGGTCTGGGAATTATGCGCCGAAGTTAATACATTTGCACCTTGACAACTGGAGATGATTATGATAAGCAAAACGCCAGATACTATAGGCGAGAAAATGCGATTAAGAGAAGTAAGCATTAGTTGGTAACTCCCCAGACAAATATTGGTCAATTTTCTCCGACTAATCAGGTTCACCCTACGATTTTAGAAACCGGGCAGTTTTAAGAAACGTTTTAGGCGGTTTGACTTGATTGGGCAATGCGCTCTCCACAAGAATTCCTACCCTCGTACCCACCGTTAGCTCTGAGGGAACATCAGGTTCAAGCACTGTCCCATCAAATATGGCTTCCAGTTCTTGGAACATTATTCTTCACAGGCTATGGCCTGTTTCTAGTATGGTCTCCTGGGTGTGGAGCCTAAACGTTCAATCTATTATAGCGGTATGCAGTCGAATGAGGTATAGTGCAACAAGCTATGAGTCAGTCTAGGCAAGACTTTGTCTGTATCTCACTCAAGCGAATACCGCTATAGTATTCTTAAGTATTTCTATGGTCAATCAATAGACATCCCCAAAAACTTATAAGCGCGTCACAGCAAGGAAGAAAGGCAGATGAGACAGAAAGTCAAAATTGACTCTTATCAATCACTGTTTGGTGCAGGGTAAGCGCATCTTAACAATCCTTAAAAAAATGAACTTTATGTGAGTTGCTTACCCAGAGAGCGATTCAGGCATATTTGAGGAGAATTGGCCATCTCAATTGTTAAGCAAAAATTGACCAAATGTGAAGATTTCGTGACTATTCTGATTGACTGGTATCACCTGAAATGCCCACACAGCAAGCGGATCACAAAATTGGCCAATTGTTAATAGCTTTTGGGATGCTCTCACCCTACTGTTCGGTGTTGCTAAAAGTTTGAGGTGTTGCTATAGTAAGCCCAGAGTAGTTTCCGATTTTTCCTTTGGAGTATCAACATCATGACTCAAAAAACATTAGCGAAATTAATGTCTTTCGCTAGTACCAATAAGCTAGGATTATTCAAGATAGCGATCGCATGTTCTTTTTTAATGATTGTTCCGCAGGGGCAAGTTAGAGCTGCATCTATTTCCATAATAAATAACAGCTTTGAAACCCCGGTCATCACTGCCGGGGTGGGGTTTACCAGTGATAATATTATCACTGGCTGGACAACCTCACCAGGTTCGGTGCAGGGGCTTCTTAATCCATTGCAAGCTCAAACTTTTGCTGCCAACAATAGTACTGCCCTTAATGGCACTTTTTTCAATACAGGGGTTGGCGCTCCTAATGGAAGTCAAATAGCCGTAAGTAACGGTGGAACTATCTCCCAGACACTTACCGGAACAACTTTGCAAGCGGACACGAAATATACTTTGAGCGCGTCTGTGGGACGCAGAACAATCACTACTACCTTTCCGAGCTACAATATCCAACTTTTAGCCGGAAGTACAGTTCTAGCCTCTAAGAATAATATTATTCCCAATCTTGGACAATTCGCACCCGTCACCTTTAGCTATACCACTGTAGGTATCGGCACTCTTCCGAGCGGGGACTTAAGAATTGTTCTGACCTCAGGGGGAAACCAGGTAGGTTTCGATAATGTAACCCTTGACGCTTCTTCCGACATTCCCGAACCTTCCGCGATATTAGGATTGCTAGGTTTCGGACTGTTGGGAATCGCTTCAAAGTTACGACAAAAACAATAAGTAGTCGTGCAAAATTAATTTCCTAGTCAGGACGGGAGACGGCTTAGATGTGTAATTAATTTTGCTTAGGTACTTAATTTAACCGAATTAGGGGTATGAAGCTTTCCAGCCACTGATTCCCCCGCTAAATCTTCTGGAGAGCTATCCGTAACCCTCTCAAACTCCTTAAGATTGTTTTGACAATTCTCTCAAAGGAGTTTAGCATCGTGACAATAACAATTATTAAGTTAGATGTGACTGGAATGTGATATGACAGTCGCTTTTTTGCTTTATGAAGCTATCATTCAACACTTCTGAAGTCATCCATGACTCTCCCGATTATATCAATGATGATATAGTCGGTTTTTATTTCTTCTCCCAATAATTGCTCGATTCTCTTATCTTGAAAAAGTCCAGTTACAGTTCGCAGATCTGCGGGGTATTGAGCTATTTAGAGTACTCTTATCTTTGTGTCGTTCCTCCCGGGAGTTAGGAACTTGGAACCCCTACACCCGCTCCAATACTGGCCAGAGTTTAGGCTGTTTACCGCGTGAGAGCGTGCCTATTTGACCGACCACCGACTCTCCCATCGGCTCTGAAATCGGCAACGTCCAAAATAGTTAAACCCTATTTAGAATGGGAGTTACCAGACAATTTAGCGGCTTTTCTCCTCAAGACTTAAATTAATCGTGCCGCGGGGGTTTATTGGTCGCAGAACCCGCCGGAACGACCTTGGAGGTGGGGGGGATACCTTTGAGGGAAATGAGCGTATTCATCACCGTTTTTGCCACCGGAGCGGCCACAGTGGAGCCAAAAGTATTGGCACCCTTGGGTTCATCCACCACCACCAAAACCACATAACGGGGCGATTCGATCGGTAAAATCGCCACAAAACTGGTAATTTTGGCGTTAGGTAGATAACCCCCTGTCGGACTAGCTTTTTGTGCGGTTCCCGTTTTACCTCCAATGCGATAACCGGAGATTTGGGCTGCTACCCCCGTCCCCTTGCTGACAACGGTTTCCATCATTTCCACCACTTGCCGGGCCACGGTGGGAGAAAAGACTTTTTTGCTGGGATAATCGGGCCGCCAGTGCAAACGGCCGCGGTCGTCGGCTAATCCTTTGATCACATGGGGAGTCACCAGGGTGCCACCATTGGCCAGCGCACCGTGCAATTGTACTAATTTTAAAGGCGTTAGGGATAAACCTTGACCAAAGGAAGCGGTGGCCGATTCAATGGCATTATCCAGAAATTCTGGTTCGGGTTTGAGATATCCTCCCACTTCTCCGGGTAAATCTACACCAACCCTTTGATTTATTTTCAATCCTAATAAACTTTTATAGAAATCAACTCGCCTCATTTTTTGGGCAATTTGCACCATAGCCACGTTACTAGAGGTTTGCAGAACTTGGGCCATATCTAGCGCCCCATTACCCTGTTTAGAGGCATTTTTAATCGTCCAGGGACCGACAGTAATCGCCCCCGGATCATTGACTACTGTATTAGCTTTAACTGCCCCTGCTTCCATGGCCAGGGCGATAATAATTGGTTTAAAAGTTGACCCCGGTTCGTACTGATCGGCTACGGTCCAATTTTTAAATAGAGCCACATTGGCTTTATAGTATTCATTGGGGTTAAAAGTTGGCTCACAAACTAGGGCTAAAAGAGAACCATCAAGGGAGTCCATGACGATGACAGCCCCCCGTTTAGCATTAAATTTCTTTAGCTGTTCTCGTAGGGCCGTCCTAGCGGCTCTTTGTAGTTTTAAATCGAGGGTTACTTCTAACTGTAATTCATCAAATTGAAAGATACCATCGGGAACAAAAGCTGGTAAAATTCGCCCATCTCCCATGCGTCTTGTATTGACAGAAAAAGGATCTCTTTCTAACAACTGACTGGAACCTCTTTCTAGTCCTGCCTGGCCACGATGTTCTTTATCTACATAGCCAATCACGTCGGCTGCCACATCGTCTTGGGGATAATAACGAGCGTATTTTTCCTCTAATTCTACACCGTCAAGAGATAATTGTTTTAAGCCCCTAGCCACGGATTCAGTTAATTGATTGGCTAAACGAATTCCTGTTTCTTTTTCTTTAAATCTTTGAATCAGTTGATTAGTAGGAATATTTAATAAAGGAGTTAATTTATCAGCCACTTCTGCTGGGGGAATAGCAAACAGTTTTGGGTGCACATAAAGAGTATAAATCAAGCGATCAGTCGCCAAAACATTACCATTACTATCGACGATCGCCCGCCGGGGAATATAGGGTCTAATACTGGTAGTTTGCTGTTTTCTGGCTCTTTTTTGTAATTCCTGTGCTTGTACTATTTGCAACTGGTACAAGCGCCAAGCTAAACCCACAATACCCATGACTAAAACCAACCACACCGCCATCAATCGCCCGTTACTCACAGGCATTTTTTTTGACTGTTGTTGCCTTTTTTTGTCGTTTAAATAGGACTTTCTGTCCCGAATCCGGCCCGAGGGCGATCGAGTTTCTTTACCTCTAAATCGGGGTCTTTTTGTGTCAGTCATGAGCAGTATCTTTCAGTGATCAGTAATCATTAAACAGTGATCAGTAATCAGTAATCAGTAAAAAGACAGTAGGAAACTTTTATTTAATACTGCACACTTAAAAACTCACATCTGATAACTGATAACTGTTAATAGGCACTTCTGGGTTGAGAATTGACGGTAGATTGGGGTGGAGGAGCGGGGGACGGTTTCAGGTTCGGGGCAGATTTACGCTGTAAAAAGATAGTTTGGAAGGGTTGGAGATGAGTTAATCCAGTTTCGGGTTTTTCTGCTTGTTCAGCTAGTTGATGTTTAAGGGTTTCATTGGTGGCCAAAAGATTGCGCTCGTGACGTTGCAGTGTTTCTAGTTTACCAAATTCTTTGTCCCAAACCTTGGGAATATATACCGTCCAAGCATATATTCCCAGAGTCGAACCCAACAGACAAAAAGTAATCACAGCTACTATTCTTTCTAGGAGGCAAAGGAAACGTAATTGACGCGAGGCTAATTGTTTTTGTGTTGGGGCCACGGGAACTCTCACCACCGATTTAGTCGTCGGTTTTACTGTTGGGGTCGTCTGATTTACTGGTGACTGGGGACGAGGCTGACTGCCTTGGCTTTTTGAGCGAGAAACGGGAACAGGAATATAAGAATTATGGGCAGCAGACATGATTTTCTCTCAATATTTCTAGCTAGTGGTCGTTGTCAAAAATTAAGTTTCTAAAATTAGGAGTCGGTCATCAGTAGTCAGTAGGGAATATTTAATTGATCACTGTTGCCTTTTTCCTTTTTACCTTAAAATCACTGTTCTAGCTCTAGACGTAAACGATATAAGATAGTTTGGGGATGAACTTGGGCGAGAATTTGATTAATCACTGTACTCGGTCCAGATGACCCCCAACTACAACCGCGTTCTAGATAGATTTTAGCGGCTTTCCCGATGATATAGGTTCCATAAGCGGCAATTCCTCCCTGTAGGAGAGCGGTGCTACCGTAGAGGGTTAAAGAGGTGGGATTTTCAAAAATACTCGCCGCTGCCGCTGCCGTTTTGCCCAAACCGATAATCACAGTGCTGAGGACTTCCCCCACCAGCAACCCCCCACTACTGAAAAGTAGAGTCCGCCAGAGTTGACCAGCTTGGTGACTGGTAATTGGCAGGCCGTACAAACGAGCTAAAGCCCGAACTAGAGTCAAATCGACGATTGAAGCCCCTAGGAGGTCTAAAATAGCGATCGGATTGACCGCAATCGCTAAAGCCTTATATTTCGCGTATTGCCAGATAATTTCCTCCGCTTGACTGTCCCGCAGTTCCAGGGTTTTTCTAGCGATATTTTCCTCCGCTTCTTGCCCTTGGACTAAAGCATTTAAGGCCAGCAGCGACCGCCCTTCCCGATTTAAAATTGTTAAGAGTTTATCTTGCAGCTCCTCAATTTGGGGGGGAGGGGTTTCCCACTCAGTCACCACGCTCCCATCGGGGTATTCCACCCGGACGGGAATCGGTTGCGGTTCGGCGGCTACCATAACTATCTCATCGCTAGTTAACAAATCTTCTAACGTTTTTTCGTCCCGATTGGTTCCTAATCTCTGTAACTGCTGAAAAATCTGACGGCGATCAGCTTCTGGATAGAGATCAATCTTATTAAACACCAAAATAATCGGTTTTTTCGCTTGGCGCAATTCTTCTAAGGCCTCGTATTCGGTGCGGGTAATATCCCCCGCGACGATAAATAAAATCAAATCGGCACTTTTAGCGACTTCCCTAGCCATATTCGCCCGCGCTTCCCCTTCAATCTCATCCAATCCGGGGGTGTCGATTAATTCTATCTGAATTTTACCCGTGGCTGGTGTCCAACGTACCGATCGCGGCCAGCGTGTTACCCCGTGCAGGGGTCCGGTTGTCAGGACTTTTTGACCGACTAAAGCGTTTACCACCGAGGATTTACCGCGACTGACTAACCCGAAGGCCGCCACCCGAATCACTGTTTCATCCAGTTTATCCAAGGCCGATTTTAAGGACTGCAAATCCTGTTTAACGGCGGCCTGAAGTTGGGGATCGGGGGGATAATTCCAATGGCGGCGAAAACTGGCATACCAAGTCAAGGCCTGTTGTAAACTAGCCTTAGCCTGATTGTAATGAGTTTCCTCGATCGATGGGGTCTTGGTCACGGTTGATTTTTTTACTGTTTATTGATGCTGCTGCCTTTATTGTAGAGTTTCCGGTCGGTAACTGAGACGCGGTTATCTGGGGTTAAGGGAGGACTTTTCAGTAATCAGTGAAAAGAAACTAGGAAAGTTTTCCACTAAAACCCTAACACCTAAGTAGTCCTGCAAAATTAATTTCCTAGTGAAGATAGGCAAGGGGCAAGAGGTGGTTAGATATGTGTAATTAGTTTCGCTTAGGTACTTAACATCTTACTCCGCCAATCCCAATTGGTCCAATAGCTGAAGGATAGTTTTTCCGGTTGCGGGATCTCGCCAATCGGGGGCAATTTCTGCCAGGGGAAGCAGCACGAAGGCCCGTTCTCGGCAGCGGGGATGGGGTATCTGTAATTCGGGCGTTTCTAAGATCAGATCCCCATAAAATATTAGGTCTAAATCGAGGGTACGCGGTCCCCATCTTTCCCGTCGGACTCTCCCGAATAACTGCTCGATTTCTAATAATTTATGCAGTAAATCTAGGGGCGATAAATCCACTTGCACAATGGCGCAACCGTTGAGATAATCCGGCTGAGGCGGCCCGACGGCTGCGGTTTGATGCCACTGGGAATGAGCTTCTAGTTTAATTCCTTTGACTCGCTCTAATTCCCCTAAAGCTTGCCCTAAAATTGTCGCTGAATCCCCTAAATTACTGCCCAGAGCGATCGCTGCCCGCTTCATCCACATCCTTCCTCAACAATAATTTGGGCTAATTCCCCCGTCGCTCCCAAAGATTTACCTAAAAATATATTGACATTTGGATGCTTTTGTGCTAGTTCAAAAACTTGGGCTTTGATCGCATCCGTAATTCCACCAGCAAAGAGGAAATAGGGCAGTATAGCGATTTTTTGGCTACCTTGAGCGATTAAACTCTCGATTTGTTGGGATAAACTCGGTTCTATCGACCAATAGGCTGTAATTGCTCCAAAAAACGCCGCTAGATTTTCCACCTCCCGATTACCCCCAGGGCGACGACTACCGTGGGACAGGAAAATGCGGTCTTGGGGGCTTAAATCAGCAAATTGTCGGGATAACAGCGATTTTATGCCCTGATAACTGCCTAAATGGGGCTTTAACTCCAGCTTAATTGGCGATCGCACTTTGGCCACGGCTGCGGGAATATCTTCTTTAACGTGAACCCCCGACAGGAGAAACAGGGGGATAATCTGCAACCGGTTACATCCTTGGCTTTGTGCTTGTTGGGCAAAAGCTTCTATTTGTTGATGGAGCGGTGTTATCGCTAATTCTAGGGCGGCAGTCCCTACTAATACCCGATTATCTGCTTCTAGAACCGCTAGAGATGGGCTAAACTCCGATTTACTCCCTAATCTTTCGGCGGGTTGACTGATTTTTTCTTGAACTAAGGCTGCTAATTGCGTCACCGCCATGGCTGGACGCGGATCGCGACTACCGTGGAAAACCAATAAATAGGCTGAGGAGGTCTTCAAAGAAATCTTGCCAAAATAGTTTAGTTTTTAGCCTAATACATTTTCTCTCCCTTTAGGCATAAATGTCCCTGATATTCTCGATTTAGCTGGTAAGCGGGAAAACGTCCCCATTGGTGGGAAGTGCTACCATTTTACGCGATGTAAAGTGTGAGCAAATCGGCCCGCCGGCTTGAGTTAGCCTAGATATTGAGGTATAACCTAATTAATCGCCCAACTTAGTCAACGAGGCAGTTAACGTGAAAGTGGAAACAGACAGTAAACAATTACCCTCCTACGAACAACCACCCCTAATAGAAGTGGTAAAATTACCTACAGTTTTATCATCAGAATCTTGCCGGATAGACGCAGCAGAAGATGATGATGATGAACTGGATTGTCGGGGAGTTTTTGTAGTTTCTCATCAACCGAAAATCTTATTTTCCGAAGAAGTAAACATTAAATCTCAGGAAAAATCCACTTGGAAACCTTGTGTTATAATTGATAAGTCTCGAATCGAAGATGATAACTAATGACCTTTGGTATGAGGCGGTAGATGCAAATGTTGAGTTAACCCAAGGGGATATTATTCTTAATTGTCCTGTGGTTCGTTGGGCTTCTAAATCTGTTGAGGTAAGCAATCAAACAGAAATTGAAACCCTTCGATCCTTAGTGGAAGTAGCTGAAATTGATCTGGTTGTTATCACCCAAGGCTGCGACTTAGAAAACAAGAAAGTCAATAATGTCATCCTTTCCCCTCACTTTGCTCTCAGTCAATATCAAGAATATTGGGAACAGACAATGAACAATATGAAACAAAATCCTACGGCCAAGGCGTGGGGGAGATATTGTGATGATATTAAAAATGGTTATATATGGAATCTTTCTATGCTCAACGAAGGGGAAATCGGCAACCTAAAATTAACTCATCGAATAGTTGATTTTCATGATGTGTACACTTTACCGAGGACTTTTTTTGAATCCTTCTTGCAAAATAAACAGCAACCTCGACTTCGTTTACGTCCTCCCTATCGTGAACATTTATCTCAAGCTTTCGCTAGATTTTTTATGCGAGTTGGTTTACCTACAGGAGTAAAAAAAGTCTGGTAATAGATAAATCACCTTAACTTTTACCAATAACTACCTATAGGGAAAGATTGGTTTTTTGACGATTCGATAAATCCTATGGTTTCCTATCCACAGTTCTAGCTTTGTGGGCGATTTGGTTCACTTGATAACAAATTATTGCGATAGCTTGCCATTAACTAATTTTCAGCGATAATCTAAAGTCAGAGTCTATCGGGAGATAAGATCATGAACTTTCGTCTAGTTCTATTTTCAGGCCTAGTAACGGCTTTAGTTGGTGCTGGTACCGGTTATGGCATTAGCCGCATTGAACGCAATCCCAGCCAAGTCAACCATAGAAATCCCCATCACTATCAAATCATCTATGGACGTTATTTGACCGGTGCCGGGGCAGCCCTGGGCTTCTGTGTGGGTGCGGGTTTACAAATGGTCAAAGAACTCAAAGAAGAAAGAGACAGAGAAATGGGCATCATGGATGATGGCTCAAAATTCTAGTCTTTTGGGGCTAATTCCTCAAGAATGATAAATTGAACGTGATTAATCGCTAAATCGCCGATGGGAACTTGGGTTTTTAACACCGGTTGTCCTTCACTGAGCATTCGTTCAAAGGGGATATCTTTGGCAATTTCCGTGTGATACCAAGCTAAACCCATAAAGAAACGATTGGGATAGGGACCGCCTTCAAAAATATCATCGGGATTGGACTCCATGGGAACCCAACCGATAGAGGGCAGATAAAATTCCATCCAGACGTGATTGTAATCCGGTTCGAGGGGTAAATTACGTTCCAGGGGATGGGGTGGGCATTTATAGCGTCCTACCGTGCGACAGGCAATACCATTGAGACGACACAAAGCCAATAATAAACCTACGTATTCCCCACAGGAACCGACTCCGCGCCGCAGGGCAATATCAGGGGTGTCGATGTTGGGTTTGATACCGTAGGAAAGCTGATCATAGACGTAATTACGAATACTATAAACTTTTCGGAGGAGATTGGTTTCCCGACCGGTCGCTTCTTCGGCAGCATTGAGGATAATTTCTGTACCCATGGCCAGATCATCATTATCGATCAAATAGCGCTCGGGAAAATCGGCGGGTAAGGGTGGTAAATCTTCGCAATCTTGGGGAGTAATTTGGTATTTAATACCCCACACTTCTAATACTACTTTCCACCCAAAAATATGACGTTGTTTACCGGTTATTTGCTCGAACTTAAATACTGCCACCCGCTGCCCGTCCTGAATTTCTTCAATAAAAGGCAATCCCACCGCTTCGACGCTGCGAATTTTTTGCCGTGGTGTTTCTAAGGGTAAAGCGATGCGCCATTCCACATTTTTGAGTTCGATATTATAGAGGGGTTCCAATTCCTCGACGTAGGATAATTCAATCAGATAACCGTTAGAAAGGGCGTATTTTTTAGCGGGATCGTGGTGAAAATATAGAGGATGGACAAAAGTACGCGGACGATAACTAAGTTCGTGAACCTGTTCAGAATTGGGATTATCGCGGATACAGGGTTCTTGGAAAGCATAGGCTACATATAGGATATCCTTGCCACTGTTAGCATCGCGATAAAATGCTAATCCCGTCGGCGATTCAAAAGGAGTTATCATGCTAAAAAGCTGTTCTCCCGTGGCGCGATCGAGACAGTAAACCGTTTGTTCTAGGGTATCCGTTAGCCAAAGTTCTTCCCCGCGAATGGTGATATTTTCGATGCCGATACCAGGCGCGTATAAACGAGTAATTTCCTGTCCCGATTGGCGATCAAATATAAAGATTTGTCCAGAACGTTGACAAGTAACATAAATTGTGTTAGCAATTACGGCGACTCCGTTAGCGGTGTAGGGAAGACGGGTGAAAAATTTCGGGGTAAAATCTTCGAGAGTGCAGCAGTAGAGATTTTCGCGAGTGGTAAACCAGAGGTTATTTTGATCATCGATTGCCAATCCCGTCGTCCCGACGAATTCTTGCCAGCGATGGGGATTAAGTACGCTTGTATGACCAGTATCGAGGGCAATTTGGTATAAATAGCCGTTTTTTGCGTCGATAGCGATTAATTTGTCATCTTGAAATACAATTCCGTGCAGGGCCGTGGCGCTAATCGGACGAATCGTTTGACGATGGGAGGGAAGACTGGCAGGATCGAAAATCATAGGAGGAAACGAAAAGGGAGAGCGTTTTTAGGTGAATAAAACAGCAATTCTCCCCACGATAGCAAATTTTCTCGCCCCTAAATGCTCGTAATGAACTGCAATCCCGAAAAAAATGTCAAGAATTGTCACCTATAGTCCCTCTCATACCCTTGTACCTACCTACGAGTGTTTCAATCGTTGCAGTTATTGTAATTTTCGCAGGGATTTAGGCACTGATGGCTGGTTAAGTTTGGAAAAAGCCAAAGAGATTTTAACTGCTTTGCAGGGTTCGGAAATTACGGAAATTTTAATTCTTAGCGGCGAAGTTCATCCTTTAGCACCCAATCGAGAGTTATGGTTTCGGCATATTTATAATTTGGGAGAATTGGCTTTAAATATGGGTTTTTATCCCCATACCAATGCCGGGGTTTTAACTTTTGCTGAGATGGAAAACCTGAAAAATGTCAATCTATCTATGGGCATAATGTTAGAACAAATGACGGTGACTTTATTAAATACTGTCCATCGTCAGGCTCCCAGTAAAGTGCCGTCCCTGCGCTTAGAACAGTTACAATGGGCGGGAGAACTAGCAATTCCTTTTACCACGGGGTTATTATTAGGAATTGGTGAAACAGAATGCGATCGCTTAGTGACCTTAGAAACTATTGCCACTATTCATCAACGTTGGGGACATATTCAAGAAGTAATCCTACAACCCTACAATCCGGGTAAAAGAGAACAGTGGCAAAGTAATCCTTTTGATCTGCAAAAATTACCCGATCTAGTTAGACAAGCTAGGGAAATTTTGTCCCCAGATATTGTCATTCAAATTCCCCCGAATCTAGTCCCCGATCCTCTTTTTCTCTTAGATTGTTTAGCGGCAGGAGCGCGGGATTTAGGCGGTATTGGCATTATTGATGAAGTTAATCCCGATTACCTCCATTTACATCCCGATAAATTAAAGGAATTTTTAGCAGTTTATGGCTGGGAATTAAAGCCGCGCCTACCGGTTTATCAGTAATCAGTGAGCAGTAATCAGTAAACGGGGAAAAGATAGCACTGTTAATGCTATTTAACACTCTTTACTTAATACCACTTAATTGATTATTATTCATTCGACCGAGGCTGCATCTCATTTTTGTAAATCTACCAATTGGGATTTTTACGGGGAAACTCTCGGCTAAGATCGGGCATTACTTCCGATTTTATCACTCAATCCAAGCTTTTGGGGGGTAGAACCCCCCAAACCCCGGAGCGCATTAGTTTTTCGGTGGGATGCTTACACGCAGCTGCTGATACATTTGTAATCATCTAAGAGTTACTGATAATTGCTGATTGTCGGTATTCCTGTAAATGTGAGATGCACCGACGACCGACTCCCAACCCTAACAACAATTTTTGATTTTTACCAGAGGTCTTATGATCCCTTCAAGCGAGCGCTACTGGCTCAAAAATGCTCATATTCCCGTTTCCCTCCTAGAAAATGAGTTTTTTTCTCCCCAAACCTCCGAGGGATTAACCTTAGTTAATCTGGAAATTAATGAAGGTTACATTAATCGCATCACCTCAACCATCCCCCCTGAAGATAATATTCCCGTCATCGACCTCAAAAAAAAGATTATTTTTCCTTGTTTTGTCGATATGCACACCCATCTCGATAAAGGTCATAGTTGGCAGCGTTGTCCTAACCATGATGGCACTTTTGACAGTGCCTTAAAAATGGTCCTAGAGGATTCTCGACGGGAGTGGCGCTTAGAGGATGTGTATCGTCGCATGGAATTCGGTGTTAAATGCAGTTATGCCCACGGAACCGCCGCTATTCGCACCCATATCGACTCTTTTGGTCAACAGGCACAGATTAGCTTGACTGCTTTGGGAGAATTGCAACAACAATGGGCCGGTAAAATCACCCTGCAAGCGGTTTCTCTAGTTTCCCTTGACTACTATCAAACCTCCGAGGGAGCGGCCTTAGCCGATAAAATCGCCGAATTTGGGGGTATATTAGGGGGAGTAGCCTACACAAATCCTGATTTACAGGCACAAATTGATATTACCTTCAAATTAGCCCAAGAAAGGGGCTTAAATCTCGATTTTCATCTGGATGAAAACGGCGACCCCGATTCTACTTGTTTAGCAGCGATCGCCCGTACTGCCATCAAAGAGCAATTTTCTGGACAAATCATCTGTGGTCACTGTTGCAGTTTAGCGGTACAATCCCCTGAAATAATCCAAGAAACCCTAAATTTAGTCAAAAATGCGGGCATTGCTATCGTTAGCTTGCCGATGTGCAATCTCTACCTACAGGATCGTCAAGAGGAAAAAACCCCTTTTTGGCGCGGGACAACTAAGATAAAAGAGCTGAAAAAAGCGGGAATTCCCGTTGCTTTTGCCAGCGATAACTGTCGCGATCCCTTTTATGGTTTTGGGGATCACGATGGTTTAGAAGTCTTTACCCAAGCGGTGCGGATTGCTCACCTGGACACACCCTACGCTGACTGGGTGAATAGTGTCACCCTCACCCCAGCAAATCTGCTCGGATTGCCCCATTTAGGGCGCATTAAGACGGGTCTAGAGGCAAATTTGTTAATTTTCAAGGCGCGATACTTTAGCGAGCTATTATCGCGACCACAGTGGGATCGCCTCGTGATTCGGCGCGGGTTGAGCATCGATACTACTCTCCCTGATTACCAAGAGTTAGATGATTTAGTTCTAGGAATTGAGTAACTCCTGTAGGGGTTTGACAAAAACCACCGATTCTAGGTTGATAGCACCGTAAATATGGGGAAAGGTCTCTCTTTCTAGCTCTAGACTGGCATTTTCTGGGTTAGGATGTTGGGGCTGCTCCCATTTGACTGGGGACTGCAATTGTTCGAGAGAAATGGCTAAAACCAGCAAATCTGGCTGATTTTGATAAAAAGCGTCCACAACTTTCGGAATTTGTTCTAAGGTAGAGCAATGGATAAATCCCTCATTTTTTAGGGAATGCGCCCGATATTCCCCCATTTCACGAGCTATTCGCCAACCTCTTTCTGTAGTGATGTGATAGATCATCGGTTCGCCTCCTACTGTCACTTTATTCCTAATTTTAGGATATAGCCGGAAGCTGTCAGCAGCCCTCAATTCTCTTAAACTAGAGGTCAGGGAATAAAGACAAGAAATTTGTCCAACCACTGACCAGAAAAAAATGGCCGGTAACGTCCTCAAAATCTCTTTATGGTTTCCTTTTACCTGATATTAACCATTCCCCCTTAAAATTAGCTTACCGATCCAGCAACTGCAAAAATCTATGCTAGATAAAATATTTACTCCCAATCCCTACGCTGAAAAACCCGCTCCTCTGCGTCCTCGCAAGGGGGTAATTATCGGTGTTGGTCAGGTGGGGATGGCCTGCGCTTACTCGATGTTAATTCAAGACTGTTTTGATGAATTGATTCTCCAGGATATCGCCACCGATAAAGTCGAAGGGGAAGT
The DNA here is from genome assembly GCA_009995705.1 of Microcystis aeruginosa W13-11. Classification (GTDB taxonomy): domain Bacteria; phylum Cyanobacteriota; class Cyanobacteriia; order Cyanobacteriales; family Microcystaceae; genus Microcystis; species Microcystis aeruginosa_F. The sequence continues at coordinate 4,100 of JAADBR010000020.1, read as the reverse complement.
GATGGATTTAAGGCACGGAATGCCTTTTATTGAACCCACGGACTTGAAAATGGGAACCGTGGCCGATGTGGGACAAAATGCCGATGTGGTGATTATTACTGCCGGGGCCGCCCAAAAAGAGGGAGAAACCAGATTGCATCTCCTTGAGCGAAATGTGGCGATTTTTCGCCGTATTCTTGAGGATGTGGCTGTTTACTGCCCCAGTGCTTTAATTTTGGTGGTGAGTAATCCCGTCGATATCATGACCTATGTTACCTTGAAAATCACCAATTTTCCGCCTTCTAGGGTGATTGGTTCGGGTACGGTCTTAGATTCTGCCCGTTTACGCTCTCTTTTATCCACCCAACTCTATGTAGATGCGCGTAACGTCCACGCTTATATTATCGGTGAACACGGGGATAGTGAGCTTGCTGTCTGGAGTTCGGCTAATATCGGAGGAGCAAGGTTACTCGAAGGAGATTGGCAGGATTTAAGCGCAACCGACCAAGAAAGCTTAACAGAAATTTTTCTTCAGGTTAAAAACGCCGCCTATGAAATTATCAAACGCAAGGGTTATACTAGCTATGCGATCGGTTTAGCTACCACGGATATCGTTAAGGCGATTTTACGTTCCCAAGAAAGAATTCTGACTATTAGCACTCTCCTCGATGGTCAATACGGTCTCAAAGATGTGTGTTTAAGTATTCCCTCGGTGGTTAACGAGAAAGGAGTGATTAAAACCCTGAATCTTGCTCTCAGTCCCAGAGAAACCCAACAGTTACATAATTCGGCCAAAATCATGCGCGATTTAATCGATCAACTCGAAATTTAACTTAGGGTTGGTTGCATAAATCTAAAAGCATTGTTGGGTAAGATTTTTAGATTTTTTTGCCCTGAAAAAGTGCCGACCACAAGAGCGAACGAGGGGAAATTTTAGGCACTTTTTCCCCGAAAACTAGGTAATTGTGGGTGGACTGAAGCCATTAGTCCTAGACTTCCCGAAAAGTCTATTTTATTTCAGTTTGTTGTGAAGACTCTGCCCTAGCTAATACGCTTTTGGTTATAGCGGTATTCGCTTGAGTGAGATACATACAAAGTCTTGCCTAGACTGACTCATAGCCTGTTGCACTATACCTCATTCGACTGCATACCGCTATATGATATGCGGAAAAGTTCTGGTGATAGTGCTAAAATGGGGTAATATGCCGAAAGTTTCCATATAATTCTCAGTTAGACCACCAGATTATTGAGTCTTATTCCAAAGCCTATGCAGTATCAAGATCCAGATGATCGATCAATTGAAGACTTCAAGGAAAATTTACCAATTGTTCAGGAAGAAGTTGGTGCTATAGTCCCATTACCTCCCTCTCCTCTAGCAAGCTTGGATGGATTAATTGCAAAAGAGCAGTCAGCAGAGAAAATTAGGGAGCTTTTAGAGTTGAGGGATATTGCGCTTAGGCAGAAGTGGCAGGAAAGGCAAATAGAGGAAGCTCAAAAGCAGCAGGAGTATGAGCGTTTAACCCAAGACAAGAAGGAAAGAACCATCACGATTGCTTCATCAGGCACTATTGCCATTGGTCTGGGTATAATGTACTCAACCTCCCCGCTTGTAGGTACCTTTGTTCTTCTTTTAGGATTAGCAACCTTACTTAGGATTCCATTTGATGAGCTTTATGATAATTTTTTAGAGTTTTTTGACAAAATTTATGAAAGATTATCATCAATTTTTCCTCCCAAATCTTAATCACTCTTTATATTTGCATTATTTCAAGGAAAATTTACTATGGATTCACTAACTTTAACAGCCTCAGCAATTGCTAGTATAATCTTCACGGAAGCTATTGAAAAGCCTGGTGATCAAGTTGGCGCAAAAGCTCTGGAATTGAGAAAAAAACTGTTTGATCTTATGGAGCAGAAATACCCAGAAGTTGTCGAACAAGAATCGAAAGGGGAACTAAGTTATCGGGAAGTCCTAACTCAGATTGAAATTGCTGTGGAGAAATATCCTGAGGTTGCTGAGGTAGTAATAGAACTTAGTGAAGCTATTAAATCAGAACCTAATCAGGAAATACTTTTTCAAATCCTGGGTAACGTTATTGCACATCTCCAAGAAGAACCACGTCAGATATATAACGTTCAATACAACTTTCCCAATAGCAGTACCACTCTTAATGGAGAATTTACCCCAGCAAGTGTAAGGCAACAAAATTACAATATGAATACACAAGGACAACCTTCTTACAGTAAAAATAAGCAATCACAATTGATTGGATTTTACTTTTCAATCTTAGCTCTAGTTCTAGTTGGTTTGCTGGCATTTACTCCCCTTTCCCTTGCAATTCAGCAAGTTTTTGTTGCACTTATTGCCTTGTTTTCTATATTTTCGTTAAGTGCCTTCAAGCGGTCTATAAAATAAAAAAGTGCGATGCCGAAGGCACTGCGTAGCAGTACGCCGCTCTGGTAGTTAATTAAATGTAACGCACCTCTTTTTTTTCTAGTAGTAGCACCATGTTCATTCATTGAAGCAAGTGATTGTAAGCTAACGGGGTTTTTTGATTTTTGAAAAGGCGATCGTTAGTTACCGTCCTGACCTAAAAAATAGCCAACTGCACGTTGAAGCTGTTCCATCCCTTGTTGCAGTTGGTCAAAAAGCAAATCTTACCTTATTAGCCATGAGTCAATTCTTGTTTCTCTTTTAATGCTTGAGCAAGAATGGCGGCAGCCTCAAAAGAGTCATGTAAACCTTGTCTAGGGAGATCATCTTGAATAGACATCGGTACAATACCAGAATCCTTGAGCAACTCAGCTACAAGAAAGTTAAGTAATAAGAGCTTATCGGAGTAAGACAATTGCTTTAGTAGGGGCGCGAATTGAGTAGTTGTCAGCATGGATTCAAGAAAGTTACGGATTTTGACTTTCTGTACTTTGTCTGAGTATAACACCACCTTTGCGCTAATCCCTGCCCCAAAAGCAGGCTAACTTTGCCGTTGGACAGAAATCACAGAAATGTTCAATCTAATCTTTATGGTTCTTCGGTTTGTGTCAGTGCGATGCCGAAGGCACTGCGTAGCAGTACGCCGCTCTGGTAGTTAATGAAATGTAACGCACCTCTTTTTTCTCTGGTCAAACTATCAGAGCCAGTCTTAGGTTAGGTTGCTGAAAAAACATCTAGCCTAGGATTCCTCTAGCCACTAGATGCCATGATCAGGTCATGTCTGTCCCTGACTAAAATAGAATCAGCGATTTCCCTAAGAGACCTAATTCCATGACGATTATCACTCTTTCACGTTATGTCACCAGAAACAATGAGATTTTAGGTGGAGAGCCAATTATTGAAGGCACTCGCACATCTATTCGCGCAATCGTAGGTCTGTGGCGATTAGGTGTGATGCCAGAGGAAATTCCAACTCATTTACCTCATTTGACCTTAGCACAAGTGTTCGATGCCCTGAGTTTTTATTTGGATCATCAAGCAGAAATTAACGAGTACATTGAGCGTAACCAAGTCCCCGATGAGTTGGTGCATCCTTCTGTAAAGGCTGCTTTGGGTGAGCTATGAGCATATTTGCTTCCCTTTACATGGACGAAGATATGTCGGCGTTAGTTGCAACACTTCTGCGTTCTCGTGGTTTGGATGTCACCACTGTTCCTGAGCAGTCAACTTTAGGCAAAACTGACAGCGAACAATTAGAATTTGCAGCTTCTTTAGGTAGATGTCTTGTAACCCACAACCGAGTTGATTTTGAACGATTGCATCTTCAATTCATAGAGGAAGGCAGAGAACATTGTGGAATTATTGTTGTCCCTCAGAAAACTGCCTACGAGGTCGTGCAACGGGTTGGTATTTTAGTTAACACGTTGACTGTTGATAGTATTAATAATCAGTTACTATACGCATGATTTCTCCGCCAACTTACACTCTAAGCACAAGCCAGCTAACAAGTCGATGAAGCGGCAATGTTCTAGTTCATTCATCGCCGCTCTGGTAGAGTGTGTTAATGAAATCTAACACGAAAAAAGACGGGAGCTTGGTAGCCCCGTCGTTTCAACACGGGGCGGAAAAGCGACGCGAGCGGATTTATCCGCCGTCCTAATATCTGTCATGATGTGGGTCATTAATA
>JAADBR010000019.1 GCA_009995705.1 Microcystis aeruginosa W13-11 | reverse complement strand
CTGGGATTTGTCTTGACCATCGAATAGGTAAAGGTTCTGTACATTTGGCTAAATAGATTTGTCTGTCTTTAAATTTAAAAGCAGATTTGGTAAATTCGGCACTTCCTCCTTGATGTTTTTTCTTAAAGTTGGGATACTTAGTACGACCAGCAAAGAAGTTAGTGAAAGCTGTTTGTAGATGTCTTAACCCTTGTTGTAAAGGTACACAGCTTACTTCATTGAGAAAGTCTAATTCTTCTTGCTTTTTCCAATCGGTTAGCATTGAAGAAGTTTCAGCATATCCTACTCTTTCTTGCTTTTCGTACCATGCTTGTGTTCGTTCGTGGAGAGCTTTATTGTAAACTAATCTTACACAGCCCAAGGTGCGCCGCAATAGCGACTCTTGTTCTGGTGTTGGGTAAAATCGGTAAGAATAGGCTTTTTCCATGCCTCGCATTTTAGCATATATTTCGTAAATGTGTTAATATTTAACAGTAAAGCCGTCGTAAAACGACGGGGTTTCAGACCCAAAATTTTCGATGAAGGAAAATCTAGGCTAATCTGGCCGCCGTGCGTAAAATTTGGCCGGCTAACATGGCAGCCCCAAAACCATTATCGATATTAACCACACCGATACCGACCGCGCAGGAATTGAGCATAGTTAACAAAGGAGCAATACCGCCGAAACTGGTTCCGTAACCGATACTGGTGGGAACCGCGATCACCGGGCGATCAACTAATCCCGCTACCACACTTGGTAAGGCTCCTTCCATTCCCGCAACAACAATTAACACATCAGCAGCATCCAGTAGATGGCGATGATTCAAGAGGCGATGAATTCCCGCTACTCCCACATCCCAGAGACGATGCACGGAAAAACCGCATAATTGAGCAGTAACCGCCGCCTCCTCCGCTACGGGAATATCGGCAGTTCCCGCCGTTAGGATGGAAATTATCCCTTTTGGGGGATTTTCTGGAGCGGCTGCGGCAATGGCACAGATGCGGGCTAGGGGATAATAAACTAAGTCTGTTACCTGTTCCTGTAGCTGGACTGCTATCTCTGCTTCAATGCGGGTGGCCATAACCACGGGACTATTTTGACGCAATACACCGATAATTTGGGCGATTTGAGCGGTGGTTTTACCCGGTCCCCAGATAACCTCCGGAAATCCCGTTCTTAATTGACGATGATGGTCAATTTTAGCGAAGTCTTCCACTGGTTCAAAGGCTAGATGTTTAAGTTTATCTAAGGCTGTCTCCGGGTTAATTTCTCCCCTGGCAACGGCGGTCAGCAGCGATCGCAAATCGGCAGGATGCAACATGATCAGTTATCAGTGGGTAAGTTAACAGTTATCAGATTTGAGTTTTAAGTGAGCAGTATTAAATAGCAGTTTCTTGCCATCTTTTCACTGATTACTGCTCACTGCTCACTGATTACTGCTCACTGCCATTAGGAGGCCATGGTGGCTGCGGGACGACGGCGGCGATAAGTACGATTGTCCGCTGGTTCCGTTGCCGCCGCTTGCAGGAGGAAAATCACTAGAGGTTGACTCTTTAACTCCCGTTTGATTAAACGTTGCAAAGTCGTCTCGATTTCGGCCCGCAAACCGGCCCAATCCCGATCCCCCGTGGCGGTTTTAAATTCACTACTGCGATCGCTTAAACAGCGTTCGATCGCCCGAATAATTAACTGATTCAGCAGCGAGATTTCCACTTTTGTCACCACACCGCGCAAATTAATCTCTGGAGGTGCGCTTAATTGTCCCTCAGCGTCAACGAAGGCGGCGATCATAATCACACCATCTTCGGCTAACTGTTGTCTTTCCTGCATAATGTGTTCGTGGACCACACCCGCTTGATCAACTAACTCGATTCCCGAAGGCACTGGTAGGCCGAGACTAATGCGATCGCCAGTTAACTCGATCGTGTCACCATTTTTGACAATTACCATATTTTCGGCGGGAATCCCCATACTTTGGGCCATCTGAGCGTGTTTGACCAGCATTCGGTGTTCTCCATGCACTGGCACAAAAAACTTCGGCCTGGTCAAAGATAGCATCAATTTATGGTCTTCTTGGGAACCATGGCCAGAAACGTGAATTCCCTTATCGCGTCCGTAAACCACGTTAGCACCCTGCATCATCAGGCGATCAATTGTATTGACCACGGCGATCGTATTACCCGGAATCGGATTAGCGGAAAAGACAATCGTATCCCCCTGACGCGCTCGAATATGAGGATGTTCACCCTTAGAAATCCGCGTCATGGCCGCTAAAGGTTCCCCTTGAGATCCTGTAGTTAAAATGACGATTTTATCATCAGCTAAATTGCGGGTCGCTTTCAAGGGTTCAAATATATCGTCGGGACATTTGATATACCCCAAATTACGCGCATGAGCGATAACATTTAACATCGATCGACCCACTACCACCACTTTCCGGTTAAATTTCTGGGCTAATTTCAACACCAGATTAATCCGATGCACCGAGGAAGCAAAGGTAGTAATCATAATCCGTCCTGTTGCTTGGTTAAAAACCCGCTCTAAACCGGGATAAACGGAAGCTTCCGAGGGAGTATAACCGGGTACTTCTGCATTAGTGGAATCACTCAATAAACATAGCACTCCTTTCTCGCCATGTTCGGCGATTTTTTGTAGATCAAAAAATTCGCCATCCACGGGAGTATGGTCAATTTTAAAATCTCCTGTGTGAATAATTATCCCTAAAGGAGTGTGAATTGCTACACAAAAACTATCGGCGATTGAGTGGGTATTGCGGATATATTCCACCACGAAAGATTTGCCTAAACGCACCATTTGCCGAGGAGCAACGGTCTCTAATTTGGTACGATTTGCCAATCCTGCTTCTTCCAATTTATCCCGCAATAAAGCCATCGCTAGACGCGGACCGTAGATAATTGGTACATCAAATTGTTTGAGATGGTAGGGAATGCCACCGATATGATCTTCGTGACCGTGGGTGACGATCATACCCTTAATTTTATGGCGATTTTCTCTTAGATAAGTCATATCGGGAAGCACTACATTGACCCCGTGCATATCATCGGAAGGAAAAGCTAAACCAGCATCCAGGAGAATAATCTCATCATCGTACTCAAAAACACAGGTGTTTTTGCCGATTTCGTGTAATCCTCCCAGGGGAATGATCTTTAGTTTTGCTTGGATTTTATCTTGACTCATTAGGTGTCCTTTGATGGTAAGTTATGGTGATTTTTCCAGTGGGTTTTGTGGACGGGAAATCTCAAAAAATGAATAGTTAGAATAAGTCGAACTAGGTAAACAACACCTAGTTAAATTTACTTAGTATCAATACTTTCTGGCTGTTCTAAACTATATTTTTTTTAGTTAGGCTATCAACATTATAACCTATTTCTCGAAAAAATCCTAGTTTAGTGAGCCAAATTTTCTAGTATTTTTCTAGATTAAAGCCAATTCTCGCATAATTTTTGCTAATCCTTCTTCTAACTCGGGACTTAAGGAACATAAAGGAAGTCTTAGACCCCCCACTTCCCAACCGACTAGATTTAAGGCCGCTTTAATTGGAATTGGATTAGTGGCACAGAATAAACCTTTAAACAGAGGAAATAATTTCAAATTAATCTCGATCGCTTTGGCTGCATCTCCAGTTAAGAAAGCTTGAATCATTCCTTGAATTTCTTCTCCCACTAGATGACTAGCAACACTGACCACTCCCACCGCACCACAGGTCATCAGGGGTAAGGTGAGAAAATCATCGCCGGAATAAATAGCGAAATTTTCAGGAGTATGACAGTAAATCTTGCAGGTTTGTTCTAAATTACCACTAGCTTCTTTTACCGCCACAATATTATCAACTGCTGCCAGTTTAATAATCGTTTCTGGGGTCATATTTTGACCAGTACGACCAGGTATATTATAAAGCATCACCGGCAGATCGGGACAGGCTTTGGCAATGGCGCGAAAATGCTCATATAAACCCTCTTGGGGGGGTTTATTATAGTAGGGAACCACTTGTAAAGAACCATCCAAACCCAGTTTAGCAGCCTGTTGGGTCGCTTCGATCGCTTCGGAAGTGGAATTAGAACCCGTCCCCGCGATCACTTTTCCCCGACCATTAACGGCTTTTTTGACAATACTAAATAGTTCGTATTCTTCCTGCCAACTTAGGGTGGGTGATTCTCCCGTCGTCCCACAGACCACTATACCATCGCTACCGTGGGTAACTAGATAATCGGCCAATTTTTCCACCATCCCATAATTAACTCGACCCTCGACGGTGAAGGGTGTCACCATCGCCGTAATTACTCGTCCCAAATATGTTTCACTCATTGATCAGTTATCAGTTATTAGTTATCAGTTATCAGCTTCTGAAGGCAACAGGCAAAAGAAAGAATCTGGCAATCCTGCTACCTAAAAAAAGGTTATCAACTAAGTACATTGAAGCTTTTAGCTTAACAAATTAGGTTTTAGATTCGGTCTTTGTTATCAGTTTTTGAGCGATCAGCAATCAGCTTTAAGACTGGATTTGTCCGATTAATTAGCGATTTTTCTAGTTATCATCGCCTTGATCTAGCTGATAGCTTAATTATCAAACTGTTGCTAATCTGGAACCGACGAGATTTTTCTTAACTAAAAGTTCGGCAATTTGTACAGCATTTAAAGCCGCACCCTTGCGAATTTGATCGCCGCATAGCCACAATTCTAGACCGTTAGGATGGGAGATATCTTGACGAATGCGTCCCACCAATACTTCATCGCGACCGGTGGCATCAATTGGCATGGGAAAATAATTAGCGTCCCAATCTTCCACTAATTTTACCCCCGGAGCAGACTCAAGAATTTCCCTGGCCTTCAGCACAGAAAAAGGCCGACTAAATTCTAGGTTAACCGATTCCGAATGGGCCCGCAGGACGGGAACCCTCACACAGGTGGCACTAACCCGCAGCTCTGGACAAGCAAAAATCTTGCGGGTTTCGTTGACCATTTTCATTTCTTCCTCGCAGTACCCTTGACCATTAATCGGGGTATTGTGGGGAAAAAGATTAAAAGCGAGGGGATAGGGGAAGGAATTAGTGGGAGGTTGCCGATTGTCAAGAATTGCTTGTGCTTGCTGTTTTACCTCCTCCATCGCTCGCGCTCCAGCACCACTAGCGGACTGATAAGTAGAAACTACTACTCGCTTGATCGCCTGTACTTGGTGGAGAGGCCAGATCGCCACTCCTAAAAGAATTGTCGTACAGTTGGGATTAGCGATAATGCCCCGGTGATTGTCCACACTGTCGGGATTGATTTCTGGGACAACTAAAGGCACTTCGGGATTCATGCGAAAAGCGCTGGAGTTATCGATAATCGTCGCACCGGACTCGACAATAGTTTTCGCCCAAGCTCTTGAGGTGGATCCCCCCGCAGAAGCGAGAACAATGTCCACGTGCTGAAAAGAGCGCCCGTTTACCGCTTCGATGAGGAGACTTTCGCCCTGAAAATTGCGGGTTTTTCCAGCAGAACGTTCGGAAGCAAGTAATTTTAGACTAGCGAGAGGGAATTGACGACTAGCTAATAATTCTAGTAATTCCGTTCCCACGGCCCCGGTGGCCCCTAAAATGGCGACCCGTACTTTTTGACTCAAATTGTGTTACCTCCTGACGAGTTGGGTGATGATAATGGTCTGAAGAAATCGTTAAAGTAAAAAATCTTTTTTGTCCACCGAGTTATTTTCAAGCTTGGATTGATCGGCTTTTGATCAGCAAAATTTTCTGATTGGGCTTAACTGCCCCAAGGACGGAATAAATTAAATATACCCCATTGACCGCTAAAATAAAAAGATTGTGAGAGCTTGGGTAGCAACTACAGCTATTCCCCTAGAATATCATGAGCGGGACGGATCCACCGCAGGCGTAAACACCGCTCACCCCACTATAAACGTTCCTTGTCGTAAGAGCTAGAAAAATCAATGAAAGTTATTCAGGAAAAGCTTCCTGCCAGTCAGATAGGTTTAGAAATTGAAATTCCCGCCGAAACCACGAAAAACACCCACGAGAAAGTGGTAAATAATTTAGCGAAATCGGCCAATATACCCGGTTTTCGCCCCGGTAAGGTTCCCCGTCAGATTCTTCTACAAAGATTGGGAACTAAGGCAGTAAAAGCAGCGGTAATTGAGGAATTAATCGAAAATTGCCTCGAATCTGCCCTAAAACAGGAGGGGATCGAGTCCCTGGGTAATCCGCAGCTATTGTCTAAGTTTGAGGATTTGATCGCTGCCTATGAACCGGGTAAAGCTTTGACTTTTTCAGTTTCCGTAGATGTGGCCCCGACAATTATTCTCGGAGATTACGAAAATCTGAGCGTTACCGCCGAAGAAACCGTTTATGATCCCGAATCCGTGGAAAATTGGTTTAAAGAGCGTCAAGAACAGTTAGCGACATTGGTTCCCGTGGAAGATCGCGGGGCGCAGCTGGGAGATGTGGCGATCGTTGATTATCGGGGAAAATCCGCCGAAACTGGCGAAGATATCCCGGACATTGACGGCGAAGATCTGCGGGTGGATATGGAAGCAGGACGCTTTATCGAGGGGATGGTGGAAGGAATTGTCGGCATGAAACCGGAAGAAGTCAAAGAGATGACTTTAACTTTCCCGGAAGATTATCCCAAAGAGGATGTGGCAGCAAAAGCGGTAATCTTTACAATTACGATGAAAGAGTTAAAAGCCAAGGAACTACCAGAGCTTGACGACGATTTTGCTCAAGAAGTCAGCGATCAGGAAACAATCGCCGAATTAAGAGCAAGTTTAGAGAAACGTTTCCAAGAACAAGCGGAGAAGGAAACCAAAGACAGCATTTATGAGGCTTTAACCAAGGAATTGGTCAAGGGTGCGACTTTAGATTTACCAGAGACGCTGATCGAAAAGGAAGTGACGCAAATTTTGACCCAAAGCTTCATGGAATTTCAACAAATGGGGCTAGATGTCAACCAGTTGTTTACAAAAGATAATATTCCCAAAATGCGGGAAAGCGCCCGTCCCGATGCGATCGAAAGTCTAAAACAGACTCTCGTGGTGCAGGAATTGGCTAAAGTCGCCCGCATTGAAGTCAGTCCCGAAGCGGTAGCGGAAAAAATCGCTAAAATCATGGCGGAATTGTCCGATCGCGACATAGATATGCAGCGTCTAGAACAGGTGATCACCGAAGAAATGCTGGCGGAAAACACCCTAGCATGGCTGAAGGAAAAAGCTACTATCACCCTCGTCCCCAAAGGTTCCCTAGACGAAGAAACAAGCGAGGAGGAGGAAACAGAAGAAACCTTCGCATTCGCCGAAGTGGAAGTGTTGGCAGCTGAGGAAGAATGACCGTAAGGAGTTAGCAGTCGTGTTGGGGTGTTGGGGTATTAGTTGAATTCCCCCATTCCCTGATAACTGATCACTGATTCCTGCCAACCGGGGGAAACTTAGGGCATAATAGATGGACAGAAGTGCTAAAGATGCTTAACATTTGCCAGTAAAAGCTCCACAGCCAAGCGAAAACCCTAAGATTGTGATAGCGGAACCGAAAAAATTATGCTCGAATCGAGATCACCTGACTACCCAATTACCAGTAATTGTCGCCCTGCTATCTACGCCAACACGGGGAGGAACTCCCTAACTAACGTTTTACCCGTGGTAATCGAACAGTCTGGCATGGGTGAACGGGCTTTTGATATCTATTCTCGACTCCTGCGCGAGAGAATTGTCTTTTTGGGAACTCCCGTCGATGATCAGGTCGCTGATTCGATCGTTGCCCAACTTCTCTACTTGGAGGCAGAAGATCCCGAAAAAGATATCCAACTCTATATCAACTCCCCCGGTGGTTCCGTTTATGCTGGACTAGCTATCTACGACACCATGCAACAAATTCGCCCCCACGTGGCGACAATTTGTTTCGGTTTAGCCGCTAGTATGGGAGCATTCCTGCTGTGTGGTGGCGCGGCAGGTAAACGGATGTCCCTACCCAGTAGCCGGATCATGATTCACCAACCCCTCGGCGGCGCCCAAGGTCAAGCTAGTGATATCGCCATCCAAGCCAAAGAGATCCTCTATATTAAACAGAGACTCAACACCATGCTGGCTCACCACACCGGTCAACCCTATGATCGCATTGCCAACGACACCGAACGGGACTTTTTTATGTCCGCCGTCGAAGCCAAAGAATATGGGTTAATCGATCAGGTGATTTCCCGTCCTGAACTGCCCGATCCTACCGTTCCCGTTACTTCCCTGTAAATAATAAACTATGTCTAAATACGACTCCCACCTCAAGTGTTCATTTTGCGGCAAATCCCAGGAACAAGTGCGAAAATTAATCGCCGGGCCGGGGGTCTATATTTGTGACGAGTGTGTGGAACTGTGTAACGAAATTCTCGATGAGGAATTGATGGAACCGCCCAGTCCGGTCGCCCCAGTGGAGGAACGTCCCAACAAACGGCGATCGGGCCAAAACAAAACCACTTGGGAACAAATTCCCAAACCAAGAGAGATTAAAAAACACCTCGATGACTACGTTATTGGTCAAAATGAGGCGAAAAAAGTGCTTTCGGTGGCCGTTTATAATCATTACAAACGCCTCAAAGATATCCAAACCCAAAAAGTTGGTGGCGGTAATCCAGAAGATAGCATCGAACTGCAAAAATCTAATATTCTGTTAATTGGTCCGACGGGATCGGGAAAAACCCTTCTAGCTCAAACCCTGGCTAAAATCCTCGATGTACCTTTTGCTGTCGCCGATGCCACCACTTTAACCGAGGCCGGTTATGTGGGGGAAGATGTGGAAAATATTCTCTTGCGTCTGTTACAAGTGGCAGATCTAGACGTGGAAGAGGCCCAGCGGGGCATTATCTACATTGATGAAATCGATAAAATTGCCCGTAAGAGCGAAAATACCTCGATTACCCGGGATGTGTCTGGAGAAGGGGTTCAGCAAGCTTTACTGAAAATGTTAGAGGGAACGATCGCCAATGTTCCCCCCCAAGGCGGCCGCAAACACCCCTATCAGGATTGTATTCAGATTGACACCAGCAATATCCTGTTTATCTGCGGTGGGGCGTTTGTCGGTTTAGATAAGGTGATCGATCAGCGTCTCGGTAAAAAATCCATGGGCTTTGTTCAACCGGGAGATAGCCAAGCCAGTAAGGATAAGGTAGCGGCAGGGTTATTAAAACAAATGACTCCCGATGATTTGGTCAAATTTGGCATGATTCCAGAGTTTGTCGGTCGGATTCCCATCCTAGCGGCGCTTTCACCCCTGGATGAGGAAGCTTTAATCGCTATCCTGACCCAACCCCGCAACGCTTTGGTGAAACAGTATCAAAAACTGTTGAAGATGGACAATGTACAGTTAGAGTTTAAATCTGATGCCGTCCTAGCGATCGCGCAAGAGGCCTATCGTCGCAAAACCGGGGCCCGGGCCCTACGGGGTATTGTCGAGGAGTTAATGCTCGATGTCATGTACGAATTGCCCTCGCGCAAGGACGTGAAACGATGTTTAATCACCCGCGAAATGGTGGAAAAACGTTCCACGGCAGAGCTATTGGTTCATCCTTCCTCTCTACCCAGTCAAGAATCCGCTTAAGGGGAAAAATCGAGGTTAACCAGGCTCAATACCGTTCCCGCAATTGTCAAAGAAGGCCGGATCGAACTCCTCGAATCCGTGCCGATTCCAGAGGGTTAAATACAGAAGCCAAAAACCTAACTAATACTATCCAAAATTACTCATGACTTGTGCGATAATTGCTTTATGAGTAAGTTTACCAGCTCGGAAGCCGCTAAATTGAAAGGTGTAAGCGTATCGACGTTAAGGCGTTGGGAGTCTGAAGGTAAACTAATTCCAGAAAGCACTGCTAATGGGCATCGTCGTTAGGGACTTGCGTGGGAATAATATCCCAGCTTTGAAAATCATTCTGTAGAAGAATCAGACCAGCCAGATGGCATATTATCAAAGCGCAAGTCCCTTATTTCGTGAGATAGGAGAGAAACAGGAAAGAATTGAAATATTGGATTGGTATCATTTAATCGAAAACCTCTATAAAGTTGGGGGTTCATTCCAGCGAATTGAGGAGGTAAAATGTTTTCTTGAGGAAGGGGGAAGTGGACGTTGCTATCTCTTGTGGGCGAAGGATGGTCAGAGCCGCAAGTGGAGAATTTTATTACTTATTTGAACAAGCATAAACATCGAATTGTCAATTATGGTTATTTGCAGGCAGAGGATTTCCATTGGCTCTGGCTCCGTCGAATCAAAAATTAAACAAATTGCTCCGAGTCTTAAAATTACTGGTACAAGTTGGGAGTCTGGTAATGTAACGCAAGTCCTTCGTCATCGCTGTGCTTATCTAAATGGTTGCCTTTTTTAACTTTTTTATTGATCTCATTAAGCATTTCTACTTATTGCAAAGGTGAGATGCTCCCCAAGAGAAAGGAAGACCGCCGGCAAATATTAGTAAAAAAAAGAAAAAACAAGCTCTTGAAGATGAAAGAATTCGTAATGCTATTGAAGGGAAATTTGGTCAAGCAAAAAGAAGATTTAACCTCAATCGAGTGATGGCAAAACTTCCCTCAACTTCTCAAACAGCCATTTCTGTCACTTTTTTGGTTATCAATCTTTCTACCCTGCTTCGGCAGGTTTTGTGCCTTTTTTTGTGCTTTTTTCGAGAAAGAACAAATTTTCTCCTGTTTTCTCCCCTTTGCTATTAATAAAAGTTATATTTTCTCTGAATTATCTCAACAAAAACTTATCTTCTCAATTGGCTTGAATAATCAATTATCTTTCTCCTGCTGGCCCCTCACTTTTTCAGCAAGCCCTAATTAGGTCTAATTTGAAGAATTTCCTTCAGACCTTTAAGTAAAACCTGATTATCCGCAGGTGTACCAATAGAAGCTTTAAAACAATATTCATCTAAACCAGCTTGCAAACCACAATCCTGAACAAAAATTTGCTTGTCCTGAAGTGCTTGAACCAACTGCTTTGATGGAATTCTCAATGAATGGGTTCCAATAAACAAGAAGTTGGTGGATGATGGATATACAAAACAACCCAATTGCGCTAAATTCTGTGCCATAATTTCCCTTTCTTGACAGATTTTTTCAATATTGGAATTTACATAATCTATATCTTTTAAGGCAACAACGGCAGCAGCAAGAGCGATCGCATTGACTGAAAATGGTTTAGCAACCCGATAAAGATAATCAATGATTGTTTCATTAGCAATACTATAACCTACCCTAAGCCCAGCCAGACCAAAACTTTTTGAGAAGCTACGCAAAACGACTAAATTAGGATATTGATCAACTAGGTCTATTACCGTTTCTTGGCAAAATTCATAATAGCATTCATCCACTACTACAATGCAATCCACTTCATTAAGGATTTTGATAATAATCTCTCGTGAGACATAATTAGCGGTAGGATTATTCGGATTAGCAATAAAAATAAGTTTTAGTTCAGGGGTGACTTTCTGTAAAAGACGAGGAACTTCTAACCCAAAGTCATCTAATCTATTAACAAAAATTGGATTACCGCCAACAATTTTTGTTGCGTGTTGGTAAACAAAAAATGTTGGAATCGGAATTAAAACATTCTCGCCGAATTTGACAAAAATCTTGAGCAGTAATTCAATGATAGCATCTGAGCCATTTCCTACAAAAATTTGTTCTTTTCTAGTATTCGTATAATTAGCTATTGCAGTCCGTAGAGAATGATGCAAAATTTCTGGATATCTGTTAACTGTCGTTGCGGCCTTGATCATTTCTTGGATGACGAGAGGAGAAGGGCCATAGGGCAACTCACTTTTGTCCAAAAAAACGCCTCTGTCGTGATTGAATAAGTCAGCTTTAGGAGGATTTAATGCTCTAATATGTTCGTTGATCAGATGCTTCATTTTTTAAATTACCTAATGGAAGTTTTGGAACTAATCCAGACAAGAACTTGAAGAAATTGGGATAAGTAGGTGGGCTTAATTAATTGTTAGAAGTGAAACGGGCTAGAATCCTGTGGACGGGCAGGATGCCCATTCCAAATTTTATATTTAATCACCCAGAAACGGGAGAAATTTTCCAAGTCGAATCTGGCAAAAGTTCTAGAACCGTTTGATGATAATCAAATAAACTTTCTCGATGTCCCACACTAATAAAGGTGGTTTTTGTTTCTTTTAACTGTTGATATAAATTCTTTTCATTGAGCAAGTCCAAAGCACTAGTTGATTCATCTAAGATAACAAAATGAGGATGGGTCACTAATATTCGGGCAAAGGCCAAACGTTGTTGTTCCCCTAATGATAATATATTTTCCCAAGGAACTTCTTGATCAAAGTCTCCGACTCTGGTAAGCACATCTTCAAGATTCACTTGTTGTAGAACTTCACTAAGTTCTTGATCGCTCACTTGACGATCTACATTCGGATAGAGTAATTGTTCGCGCAATGTTCCAAGAATGATATAGGGACGCTGGGGTAAAAATAGGATTTCTTTTCCTGGTGGTCGTATTAAACGTCCAGTGCCTGAATTCCATAAACCAGCGATCGCTCTTAAAAGAGAGCTTTTGCCCCGTCCACTCGGTCCAACAATTAATAAACCCTGTTCTGGTTCTACCTCAATTGTCAAATTCTCAACGATTACTTTTTCATAATTAGGAGTTTGTAAGGTAACATTCTCAAAAGCAAGATGGTTTTCTTCAATGCTTTTAATGGTGCTTACACCCTCAACTTCTTGAGTAATCTTTTCTAATGTCTCTGAAAAATTCACTAAACGCTCAATATAACTAGAAAGTCGTCCAGAAGTGGCAAATTCAGCGATCAATGTACCCAAAGCTGTGGCGAAAAGATTGGCTGCTAAACTAGCCTGATTTACCTGTCCAAAATCAATTTCATCTCTGATATATAAAGGGGCGACGATTAAAAAGGGAAAAACATTAATAATTGACTGATAGCCTCGGTCAAAAAAATTCTTATTTCTTTCCCAATTAATTTTTCGTAAAGCACTCTGAATCAAAGCCCTAAATCGTTTTTTAAGAATATTAAATTCTTGATCTTCTCCCTGAAAAAAAGCAATGGATTCAGCATTATTACGAACATGGGTAACAGCATAATTATAATTGGCTTCAACTTCGAGTTCTTCTTGATTAATCTTATTAAACTCTTGGCTTAAATAAAAGGCAATCAAATTACCGATAGTAGTATAGACAACCAAAATTACTCCAATGGTTTGGGAAATCTGCCAGAGAATCACGAAAAAAACTATCATTTCCAAAATTTTCTCGACACAAGTTGCAAAAAAACTGAGGGTTGTTTTGGCGATGGGTTTAATTTCTTGGGTTAGACGTTGATCAGGGTTGTCAATGGTTGAGTCAAAGTTAATTTTATAATAGGCACGATTGCTAAAATATTTCTGCAATGTATGATCGTTAAGCCATTCATACCAGTCAAGGGCAATTTTCTCCCTCACAAACTTAGAAAGACCTGTTAAGAGAGTTATTAAAGCAAAGCCACCAATCAAAATAGAAAGATTGGTAGTAAACCCAGATAAATCTTTTTCATCAATTACATTAACCAATTCACGCAAAACAAAACTATTGAAAGCATTAAAAGCCACTAAACCGATGATTAATGACAGCAAAAGTACTAACATTCCCCAGGATTTAATAACCTCAGAAAAAACTCTACCATCTGCTTCCATTGGATACCAATAGGCTTCAAGCACGCCTTTCAGCTTATTCCAGAATTCTAGAAAATTAAGCTTTGGATCAGAGTTTTTTGGCGGTGGCTCAGAAATAGGTTGCGACTGCATAATATCAATTAAGTAAATGAATCTTTCCAATCGGTTAGTGGTGTAAGCTGTCGCACATTTATAGAACCTATTTGGTATCTCTCTTGTGACGCTTCACGGGTAAGAATTACAAGTATTTTGGCTAATTCGCTCTAATCCATACTGGGTAAGGATTTTGGGAAAGATACCAAATGGACTCTATAACCTTGCACGGTGATAATTTGTGTTTTTTGGTTTAGCTCCCCTAGCCTCTCCTGCCAATCGCTTGCCAAAATTGTTGCTTGATCAAGTCTAAATTACGCGGTTTGGTTTTAGGACTGAATAGTCCATCTGTTTGCCATTTACCAGCATCTAAACTGATAGCCCAGGCATTGAGCCATGAATTAGCGTTAATTTTTGGCAACATCTCTGGCATCGTATCCTCTAGGGCTCGGTGAAACATAATTTGAGCAACTTCCTCTAATAATTGCAGACTTTTGAGATAATTGTCAATAATTTCTGACTCTGTTTAATTAGCCCAATTTTTAAATAATCGTTGTATCCGATAGAAAAGGGGAAAAAAATTGGCTATAAAATGGATCTTCTAAGTTGATCAGCCAGAATTTTGACATTGGGTTCATAGAGCATTTGCCCATGATTTCCTGGCACTGAAACGACCTGCACGGGTTTGTTACTATAAGGTTGCCATCCCCAATCGGATTGCTCGTAATGGGACATGGCTTGATGTTCTTGCACCACAATTTCTTTGGCATCCTGGGCGCGAAATAAAACAATCGGGGCAGAAATCACAAAATTAGGTTGGTAAGCCGCATAATTGAGGGTAACTCGTTTCATCACCTCAAGATTGGTTTTGAGCAAAGAGAGGGTAGAATGTTCAGGTAACACATTGTGACGATATAAAGCCTCCGCCGCAAGCTCCCAACGGCTTTGATCATCGGATTGGGCGGCTAATTGGTTATAGTTAAGACCCAAAGAAATCCCTTTAACCGCTTCAATTCGTTCAATCATATGCCAAATCCAATCTAGGTCGCTTCTTTGGGTAATATGATCAGGATTAGCCACCAGTCCCGCATCAAATATGCCCAATAAACTAATCGTTTCTCCCTGTTGTTCTAGTTGGAAAGCCATTTCTAAGGCAACCGAACAACCTGATGAGTATCCTATTAAAATATAAGGGCCTTTTGCTTGTTTTTGTCGTAAGGTTTCAATCAGGGAACTGGCATGATCTTCTACTGAAATTGGGAGGGGATGAGAACCATCTCTGCCTGGTGTTTCTAGTCCATAAACAGGATGTTCATCGGCAAAATTCATAGCTAAATCTCGAAAATAGAAGGCGTGTCCATTCGACCCAGCCACACAAAATATTGGTATTTTTTGTCCCGAAGGTTGTAATACTAATAAGTCGGAAATGGATTGTTGTACCTCAACCTGAGACAGTTGTTGTGCCAATTGAGCAATGGTGGGATTTTGAAATAAACTGGTTAAGGACAGTTCCTGATTAAGATTTTTTTGAATCTGATTTAGGAGTTTAATTGCTAGTATTGAATGACCGCCCAAATCAAAAAAGTTATCATGGATGCTAATTTTTTTACATTCAAGCATTAAAGACCAAATTTCAGTTAATTGTTGTTCAATTTTGTTACGAGGAGCTTCATATAAACTTTGAAATTCATGATTAGGAAGCGGTAAAGCTTGACGATCAATTTTGCCATTGGGGGTTAAGGGAAATTCATCTAACTTGATAATTTCTTTAGGAATCATATAATCAGGTAAATAGGTTTTGAGGTGTTGTTTTAATTGTTGAGGAAGATCATCAATTTGTTCACCTGTAATATAGGCCACTAATTGCTGATTATTTTCAGTTTTATGTAAGTTAACAATTGCTTCTTTAACAACAGGATATTCCAATAAAGCTGACTCAATTTCTCCTAATTCAATACGAAAACCTCGTAATTTAATTTGATGATCAATCCGTCCCAAAAATTCAATATTGCCATCATTTCCCCATTTTGCTAAATCCCCGGTTTTATAAACTCGTTCAGTTTTTCCCCATAGATTGACTTCAATAAATTTCTCATCTGTTAAGTCAGGACGATTCAAATAGGCGATCGCTAACCCAACTCCTGCAATACATAACTCGCCTGGAATACCAACAGGAACCGGTTGAAGGTATTGATCTAAAATATAAATTCTTGTGTTACTGATGGGTTTTCCAATCGGAATAGTCATTGTTGTTTTCGGTGATTTCTCAACCAAATACCAAGAAGAAAACGTTGTATTTTCTGTTGGCCCATAGACGTGAAGTAGGTTCTGCGGTGAACCTTTATCTAAGACTTCCTGTACCCATTTAGGATCAACCGCTTCTCCACCAAATAATAGATAACGAAGAGAACTAAAGGCTTCTGGAACTAATGCAGCCAACTGATTGAATAAAGCCGTTGTTAAGAATAGGATACTAACTTGTTGAGATTGAAGACTAGCGGCAAATTTTGATGGTGAAAGCAGTATAGATTTAGGGATAATGACGAGCTTTGCTCCATTCAGTAATGCGCCCCAAATTTCAAACGTCGCAGCATCAAAAGCAATATTTGCGGCTTGAGCAACTCTGTCTTCAGGAGTTATTTGTATGTAGTTAGTTTTTAATACTAAGCGATTGATCGCTTGATGATTTACCGCAACTCCTTTTGGTTTTCCTGTTGAACCAGATGTATAAATGATATAAGCTAAATCATTCGGCTGATTTTCGATACTTAAGTTATCTTTTGATCTAAGTTCAAAATCACAATCACATTTATCTAAGCAAATTAGATGGTCAAGGTTCTTGGCTTGGGATGACAATTTATCTTCAATAATACTTTGTGTTAATAAAATTGAAATTTTACTATCGCTAATGATATAATTTATTCGTGATTCAGGATAGTTCGAGTCAATGGGAACATAAGTGGAGCCTAATTTAAGAATACATAATAACCCGATAATCATTTCTAAAGAAGGCTCGATACAAATACCAATTAAGCTATTGGGTTCAATCTGATAATTTTCTCGTAAATAATGAGCTAACTGATTAGCTTTTTGATTGAGTTCTTGATAGGTTAAACTTTGTTTTTCAAAGAGTAGAGCTATCCTGTTAGGATGGCTTTTGACTTGTTCTTCAAATAAATCAACTAAAGTTTTATCTTGAGGATAATTCGTATTTGTTTGATTCCACAGTTCTAATTGTTTTTGGTCAGCCTTTGTTAGCCAAGATAGGGTAGAAATTGTTTGCTGTGGATTAGTGACAATTTGTTGTAAAAGAATTTCCCAATGTTCTGCCATTCTTTGAATGGTTATTGCTTCAAATAGATCCGTTTCGTACTCCCAGGTACAATTTAATTGACCATCCGATTCTAAAGCTAAAAGGGATAAATCAAACTTAGCAAAGGGATAACTTGAGTCTAACCATTCAATCTTTAATTCTGGCAAATCGAGAGCTTCACTGTCATTATTTTCTACCGCAAATATGACTTGAAAAATAGGATTATAGCTAAGGCTACGAACAGGCTTTAATTGTTCGACAAGAAACTCAAAAGGAATATCCTGATGCTGATAAGCGTCTAAACAAGTTTGGCGAGTTTGCTGTAAAAATTCTTGAAAACTTTGCTCTGGTGTAATTTGATTGCGTAGCACTAAGGTATTGGCAAAAAAGCCGATTAATCCTTCAGTTTGACGATGGGGACGATTGGCAATGGGGGAACCAACACATAAATCATTTTGTCGGCTATAACGAGACAGCAAAAGATTAAAAACTGCCAATAAAAGCATATATAAACTTACCCCTTCTTGTTGACTTAGAATGTTTAATTGCTCAGTTAATTCAGGGGTCAAGGTATGGCTATAATGAGCACCTTCGTAACTTTGTATTGGGGGACGAGGGTAATCGGTGGGTAACTCTAATCGTGGTGGTGCGTCTTTGAGTTGTTTTTTCCAATAGTTAATCTGAGTTTCTAAGACCTCTCCCTGTAACCAATTTCGTTGCCAAGTTGCAAAGTCACTATATTGAATGGGTAGGGGATCAAGAGTAGGTTTTTGTCCCTGGGAAAAGGCAAGATAAGCATGGCGCAATTCACGAATAAAAATACCCATTGACCAGCCATCACTGCTGATATGGTGCATATTTAGCAGTAAAATAAATTGATTGTCTTTTAATTGTAGTAATTTCGCTTTAAATAAAGGGCCAGTCTTGAGATTAAACGGTTCTTGAACATGATTATTGATTAATGTTTGAACCGTTACAGACTGAGTGGGTTGATCAAGATTGCTTAAATCTTGTAGGCTCAAAACATTGAGGTTTTCTATTTTTTTAATCCGAATCTGGGGTTGGCCTTCAACGGTCGGAAAATACATCCGCAAACTTTCATGGCGATTGATGACATAGGTTAAACTCTCAGAAAGAGCATTAATATTTAGCTTTCCCTCTAATTGTAAACAGATTGGCATATTATAGGTGGCATTAGAGTTTTCCATTTGCCCTAAAAACCAAAGTCTTTGTTGAGCAAAAGAAAGCCGTTTTAACGCATTTTTAGGTAATTTAGGAATATCTTTTTGAGATGTAACGGCTTGGTCTTTAGCTGTATTTAAAAATGCTAAAATCTCGGTTTTATTAGTTTTTATTTGTTGGATCAATTCAGCAGGAATGTCATTTTTTGTTTTGCGAATTCGTAACTTATCTCCATCGGCAGAAATTCGACATCCAAGTTGTCGTAGCTGTCCCATTAAGTTGATAATTTGTTGATCATTACTCATAGTTCAATTTCCTCTTCATCTAAATCTAAGGGTTGTGAATCTTCTGAAGCATTAACCCATAAACAAGTATCAAGATAGCTTGCTAATTCCTTGAGAATGGGATATTCAAATAATTTACTTACAGACAATTCGATTTGAAATTGCTCCCGAATACGGCTAATTAATTGAGTTGCTAATAAAGAATGTCCTCCTAAGTAAAAGAAATTATCTTGTCGAGAAATCCCTTCATATTTAAGCAATTTTGACCAGATAGCAGACAGGATAACTTCTGTGTTTGTTTGAGGTAATTCAATATCCGTTGAGACGATGAATGCTTCAGGTGCAGGTAAGGCTTTGCGGTCTATTTTTCCATTGGGAGTTAGGGGTAATTTCGACTGTTGAATAAAATGACTAGGGATCATATAATCAGGGAGGGTTTGCCCTAAAAAGTCCCGCCACTGGTTGCTTAAAACTGGATCAATAGAATTAGGATTAACAGTTAAAGGTTGATTTGCATAATCTTGCCAAGATTGAGAATTTACAGTCTGTTTCAACGCAAAACGCGGCTGACTAAAAGGATAGGTTGTATTGCGTTGAAAAATGACTTGATAAGTGGAAAATTCGCGATCGCTATATTGAATAAAGGGAGTATAGGGTAAGTCCTCTGTTAAGGTTCGTAATGCTTCAGGGTTGATGCCAGTTTCCATCTGGCTTAAAACGGCTTTTAACTGTTTAACAGTTCCCTCAAACTCAGGAATTTTTTCCAATAATACCATTTCTGACATCAGACGAATATTGGGAATATCTTGAATCCCTAATAAATTGGGTTGTTGAGTGTCTAAAATACGTTGAATCTTTTCTAGATTAAGTTGTTCCACTTCCCAGTTTAACCATTGCCATTCTGTAACCAATGTTTGAGATTGATCTAAATACAGGACAACATCGTAACGGAAACGATTCATTTCTGTTTGATTATAACCCCGTTTTAATTCGATTTGAACTTGACTAATCCGAGGATATTTTTGTTTTAGGGCAATAAAGAAATTGGGATCAATCAATAACTCTTCTTCTGTCCTCAGACTGTTTCTGATTCGTTGACGTAATTCGTTAATCGCTAAGTCATCATCCGCACGATAGAATTCAACGGCTGTATGGAAAGCCTCTAGAAGTTTAAAGTTTCTCACATCTCCGATTAAAATTTTCCCCTCCGTTTCTAGAGAATTAATTACCCCATCTAGAACCTGTAATAGGTAATCAATGGAAGGGAAATATTGAATAACAGAATTGAGAATAACTAAGTCATAACTTTTGGGAACAATTTCCTCAAACTGATTCGCTGGACTCTGTTTTAATGTAACCTTTTTCTCAAGATTTTGTAATCTTAAATTTTCCCTAACATACTGTAAAGCTTTGGTTGAAAAATCTGTCCCGATAAAAGTTTGACAATGGGGCGCGATTTTAAATAATAACATCCCAGTTCCACAGCCAATTTCCCAAACTCGTTTAGGTGCTAATTCTAGAATTTGTTCAACAGTTTTGTCTCGCCATTCTTCCATCTCTGCTTTAGCATAGGGTTGTCCTGTGTAGCTATCATTCCAACCAGTAAAATTTAGTGTGGGGTCATCAATTTCGGTGTCTTGCTGATAGTAGCCATCATCAAAAATACTCTGCCACAGTTCTACTTGTTGCCCTGCTAGTTGTTTGACTTCTGAGTCTTTTCCTATGTCACTGGGAACAATATAGGCAACTAAGCGGGGATCAAAACCTGTATCTTCCCGCAAAATTACAACAGATTCTTTAACGTTAGGATGTTGGACTAAGGCAGTTTCAATTTCCCCTAATTCAATGCGAAAACCTCGCAGTTTTACTTGTTGGTCAATGCGTCCTAAAAATTCTAGATTTCCATCAGTTCGCCACTTTGCTAAATCTCCTGTTTTGTAAATTCGTTCAATTTTTCCCAAGAGGTTAACTTCAATAAATTTCTCTGATGTTAAGTCGGGACGATTCAAATAACCCCGCGCTAACCCAACTCCAGCAATACATAACTCTCCTGGGATTCCTGGGGGTAAAATTTGCTGATTCTCATCTAAAATATAAACCCGAATATTATCTAATGGTTTGCCAATAGTGGGTTTTTGACCATTTGCTTGACAAAGAGCAAGGGTAGCCGTTACCGTCGCTTCTGTCGGCCCGTAGCAGTTAAATAAACGTCTTTCATCTGCCCATTTTTCTACCACTTCAGTAGAACAAGCTTCGCCCCCAACCGTTATATTTTCTAAATGGGATAAGTTTGCCTGGGGTAAAACCGATAAGGCAGAAGGCGATAAAAAGCTATGGGTAATTTGGTTCGTTTTTAGAAAGTTGACTAAGGTTTGGGTGGGTAGTAAGGTTTCTTTTTTGGCTAAGTATAAACACGCACCATGAATCAGATTAGTGGCGATTTCACCAATGGATAAATCAAAACTAAAAGACCCAAATTGAAGTAAACGACTGTGCGGTTTAACGTGAAACAGTTTGCCCCAATTTAAGCTAAGATTAACAATTGCTTGATGTTCAATCATCACTCCTTTTGGTTGTCCTGTTGAACCCGAAGTGTAAATCACATAAGCTAAATTATTGGGTTTACGGAAAACAGTGGGATTATTAATGGGGTATTGGGCAAATTCATTGTCATCTAAACACAAAACCTTGTCAGCTTGAACCCATTGATCTAAAGGTAATTTGTCTTTAAGGTTACGCTGAGTTAATAAAACTGTTGCTTGACAATCTTCTAAGATTAAATAAATGCGATCGCCAAGATAATTGGGATCAATGGGTACATAGGCGGAACCTGTTTTAAGAATCCCTAACATTCCAATAATCATGTCTAGGGAACGTTCAACACAGATACCCATTAAAGTGTCTGGTTTAATGGTGTAATGTGTCAGTAAATAATGAGCCAATTGATTCGCTTTGGCATTAAGTTGTTGATAGGTTAAACTTTCTTGTTCAAAGACTAAGGCTAAATTATTAGGATTTTCCTGGACTTGTTGCTCAAATAAATCTACTAAGGTTTTATCTTGGGGATAATGAGTCTCTGTTTGATTCCATAATAGTAACTCTTGCCGATTAGTTTCTGTGAGTAAAGGTAGGGTCTTAATAGATTGTAGTGGGTTGCTAACAATTCCCTCTAGCAACAATTTAAACTGTTCTGCCATTCTTTGAATGGTGATGGCTTTAAAGAGATCGGTGGCATATTCCCATGTACAGTATAGTTGGCCATCTCTTTCCACTAAATCTAATAGCAAATCTACTTTAGAAAAGGGATAAGTTTGCTCCAGATCTTCAATTTTAAGCCCAGTTAAGCTGACATTTTTTCCTGATTTTTCGATATTTTGTAACACGATAACCACTTGATATAAAGGGTTATAACTTAATGTGCGTTCTGGTTGTAGTTTTTCGACCAAATACTCAAAAGGAATATCTTGATTACCATAGGCATCTAAACAGACTTGACGACTTTTTTGTAGTAATTCGCTAAAGCTTTGTTCAGGTTTAACTTGACTACGCAAAATCAAAGTATTGACGAAAAAACCGAGAGATTTTTCTGTATAACTATGGGTGCGATTGGCAATACCAGTTCCAATACATAAATCATCTTGGCGACTGTAACGAGACAGTAAAATACTAAAAGCTGTAAACAGGGTCATAAATAAACTAACTCCCTGTTTTTGACTTAAATTTTTTAATTTTTCAGTCAGTTCTTGACCTAAAGAATATTCTTCTCGTCTCCCTTGATAACTAGGTTTGGCAGGGCGGGGATAATCTGTGGGCAACTCTAACAATTTAGGCGCGTCTTTTAGTTGTTTTTTCCAATAATTTTCTTGACTTTCCAGGACATCCCCCGTTAACCAATGACGCTGCCAAACCGCATAATCACTGTATTGAATGGGCAAAGGAGCTAAATTCGGCATATTTCCAGCCATAAAAGCATCATAAGCTTGTTCCCATTCGCTTTTGAACACTCCCATTGACCAGCCATCACTGATAATATGGTGCATATTCAAGAGTAATACGTTTTTCTCTGGATTTAATTGCAGTAATTTGGCCTTAAACAGCGGCCCGTTGCTTAAATCAAAGGGATATTGAGCATCGCTATCAATCATTTCTTGTACCGTTTTGGCTTGAACTTGGGGATCAAGTTCTTGTAAGTCCAGGATTTCCAGTACGCTAATTTCCTCCACATTATGCACAAAAATTTGTGGTTCTCCCGACTGAATGGGGAAAGAAGTACGCAGAATGGTATGACGTGAGAGAAGATAGGCAAAACTATTACGCAACGCTTCTAGATTTAAGTTACCCTCAAGTTGCAATGCACTGGGCATATTGTAGGTCAGTGAAGTCCCATCCCCTTCTAGTTGGGCCATAAACCAAAGTCTTGATTGAGCAAAGGATAGCACTTTCGGTTCATCGGGGGTCTGGGGCGTGAGAGGCGGTAAGGCGAACACTCTATTTTCTTGTTCAATTGCTGTTGCTAACTCAGCTAAAATACTTTGCTCAAATATTTTACGAACGGCTAATTCTACCCCAAAACTGTTACGAATACGGGTAACTAATTGGGTGGCTAATAGGGAATGTCCTCCTAATTCAAAGAAGTTATCCCGACGACCCACTGACTTGATTTTCAAGAGGTCTTGCCATAAACTGGCTAATAATTCTTCCGTGGGAGTAACAGGCATTTGGCCATCGGTAAATATTTTTAAATCAGGGATCGGTAGGGCTTTTTTATCTAATTTTCCATTAGGGGTTAGGGGAAAAGTTTCCAAGATCATAATCTGACTTGGAATCATGTAATTGGGCAAACGGCTTTTGAGTAAGCTTTTCAATTCATCCCTAACATCACGCTGTTTTTCTTGCGGGATAATATAAGCCACTAATTGCTGATTATTTTCTGTTTCATATAGGTTAACAACAGCTTCTTTAACGACAGGATGCTCCAACAAAACTGCTTCAATTTCCCCTAATTCAATGCGAAATCCTCGCAGTTTTACTTGCTGGTCAATACGTCCCAAAAATTCCAGATTTCCGTCATCTCCCCATTTTGCTAAATCCCCTGTTTTATAAATTCGTTCAGTTTTTCCTAATAAGTTAACTTCAATAAATTTTTCAGCTGTTAAGTCGGGACGATTCCAATACCCCCTCGCTAAACAGACTCCTGCAATACATAATTCTCCTGGTATTCCTGGTGGTAAGATTTGCTGGTTCCCATCTAGAATATGGGCGCAAACATTCTCTAATGGTTTACCAATATTGGGTTTTTGACCATTTGCTTGACAAAGAGAAAGTGTCGCTACTACTGTCGTTTCTGTCGGCCCATAGCAGTTAAAAAACTGCCTTTGATTTGCCCATTTTTCTATCACTTCAGCCGAACAAGCTTCCCCCCCGACAGCTATATTTTTTAAATGGGACAATTTGGCTTGGGGTAAAACAGACAAGACTGAAGGAAGTAAACAAGTATGGGTGATTTGGTTCGTTTCTAGAAATTCTACTAGGGTTTGAGTAGGTAGTAATGTTTCTTTTTTTGCTAAGTATAAACAAGCACCATGACTGAGACTCGTGGCGATTTCACCAATGGATAAATCAAAACTAAAAGACCCAAACTGAAGTAAACGACTTTGCGGTTTAACATCTAATAGTTTGCCAAAATTCAAGTTAAAATTAACAATTGATTTGTGTTCAATCATTACCCCCTTAGGTTGCCCTGTTGAACCCGAAGTATAAATCACATAAGCTAGGTCATTAGGCTTACTTTGAACTGTTAAGTTATGGATTGGGAATAAATCATAATCAAACCAATCTAAATCAATAAACTGACTTAAAGATTTTAAGTGAGATAGGGATAATTTATCTTGAAGAAAAGTCTGGGTTAATAGGAGTGAAATTTTACTATTTTCTAAAATAAATTTAATTCTATCTTCTGGATAATCGGAGTCAATCGGAACATAAGCAGCCCCCGCTTTTAAAACCCCTAATAAACCGATAACCATTTCTAAGGAACGTTCGGTACAAATCCCAATTAAGCTATCTGGTTCAATCGGATAGTTTTCCCGTAGATAATGAGCTAACTGATTGGCTTTTTGATTTAGTTCTTGGTAAGTTAAACTTGTCTGTTCAAAGACTAATGCTATCTTATCAGGGGTTTTATTGACTTGTTCTTCAAATAAATCAACTAAAGTCTGATCTTGGAAATAGTTACTATCCGTTTGATTCCAACTTTCTAGTTGTTTTTTGTTAGATTCCGTCAGCAAAGGTAAAGTATTAATTGATTGTTGAGGATTATCAACAATTCCCTGTAATAAGACCTCTAAATGTTTTACTATCCCTTGAATGGTCTTGGCTTCAAATAAATCTGTCCGATATTCTAATTCTGCGATTAACCCCTGGGGAGTTTCCCGACAAATCAACCCCAAATCAAATAAAGTTGTTTTGTTTTCCCAATCAAAATTACTGATGGTTAACTCTGGTAATTCTAAGGTCTCTTGAGATTCATTTTGTAAGGTAAAAAACACTTGAAATAAGGGATGATTACTCAGTGATCGCTCAATTTGTAATTCATCAATTAATTTCTCAAAGGGTAAGTCTTGATGATCATAAGATGCTAGGGTTTTATCCTTAACCTGTTGCAACAATTCCAAAAAAGTAAGATGTCCTTGTAAATTAGTTCGTAAGGCTAAAGTGTTCACAAAAAAGCCCATTAACGGCTCTAACTCTTGACGGTTTCTATTAGCGATCGCCGTTCCAATGACAATATCTTCCTGTCCACTATAGCGATAAAGTAGCACGGTAAAGGCAGTTACAAGGGTCATAAACAGAGTTGTCCCTGATGTTTGACTTAATCCCTTCAATTGCTGTGTTAAAGTCAGATTGAGATGTATAGATTGACTAGATCCCTCATAGGTTTGTACAGAGGGACGGGGTTTATCAATGGGGAATTCTAAGAGAGGGGGAGCATTTTTTAACTGTTGCCGCCAATAATTGAGTTGGGTTTCTAGTATTTCTCCCTGTAACCATTGTCGCTGCCAATGGGTAAAATCAGCGTATTGAAGAGCTAATTTTGGCAAAGAAGCCGGTTGATTCAGACGAAAAGAGCTATAAAGAGTAGATAATTCTTGACGGAATAGATCAACTGACCAACCATCAAAAATAATGTGATGAATAACCAACAATAAAATATGAAATTGAGGGTTAATTTTGAGTAATTTTACCCTTAATAAAGGACTGGTTGATAAGTCAAAAGAGGTTTGCAGTTCTTCGGTTGCTAATTGTCGCACCTTCTCTAATTTAATATTTTCTGTCTCTCCTTCTAAATTAATTACTGGGATGCTTAACTGATAAGGAGGATTAATAACCTGTACAGGAGACTCATTAACCACAGAAAAAGTCGTTCGTAATATTTCATGACGGTTAATAATTTCTGTGATCGCTTGCTCTAGTGCTTTTAAATTAAGACTTCCCTTAATTTGCCAAAAAATAGGCACATGATAAGGAGAATTTTCTTGATCAAATTGAGCTAAAAACCAAAGTCTCGTTTGAGCAAAAGATAGAGGAATATCTTCTTCTCTTGATACAGGAATCAATGATAATTTTTGTTTCTTTTGATTATTACCCGTTTTTGATTGCTGCTGCTTCAGCTTTTGCAGCACTAATTCTCGTTTTTCAGGAGAAAGATTTTCTAAACGTTTTAGCAGATCACTCATAGGATTTGTAGGTTCTCTGGGAATTGGGTTTATAAATTTATCTTATCTAGTCCATGGGTGAACGCAATTCGTCCCTACATAAGGTTTTTAGAGAAGTCCAAAAGCAGCAAATTTGACAATTGATACCACTGATCCAAGAGAGCCGATTTTTAGTAGCCACATTTTGTATTCCTCATTTTTACCTGCTTTTATAATATAACGGTAGTTGACTTGAAAATCACAAAGTTAATTGTTGTGCTGCTTCATCTTCAGATAACTCGTCAATCTCCCCTAAGATTTGGGCCAACTCATCACCCTTTACTTGTTCAATCTGTTGGTTAACAACTTTCTCTGCTAGTTGGCTAATGGTAGGATTTTCAAACAAGTAGCGGAAAGGAAACTCAATTTCAAAGGTTTCTTTTAATCGAGAAATCAGTTGGGTTGCTAGTAAGGAATGACCCCCTAACTCAAAAAAATTATCATATATCCCTACTTTTGTCAACTGTAGAACTTCAGTCCAAATTGTTACTAATTCCCGTTCTGTAGAAGTCCGAGGAGCAACAAATTCGACTCCGAAATTTTGCTGAGAAATATCAGCAGCAGGTAAACCAAGACGATTAATTTTACCATTAGGAGTGAGAGGAAATTTGTCTAAAAAGACAAAAGCATTCGGAATCATATAATTAGGCAACTTTTGACTCAGAAAATTTCTGACATCACGGGCTGCTAATTGATGATTCTGGGGAACAAGATAAGCAACTAAAGATTTATTCCCCGGAACATCTTCTCTTATTGTAACAATGGCTTCTCGTATTTCAGAATAATTAGTTAAAACCGTTTCAATTTCCCCTAATTCAACGCGGAAACCGCGTATTTTTACCTGATTATCAATGCGCCCCAAAAATTCCAGATTTCCATCGGTCAGACGACGCACTAAATCTCCTGTTTTATAAAGACTATCCTCAGCTAAAAAAGGATTATCAATAAACTTTTCATGGGTTAAAATTGGCTGATTCAAATAACCTCTGGCAACACTTTTTCCGCCTATGTAAACTTCCCCCGGAACCCCGATAGGAACCCGTTGTAAATTATGATCAAGTAAGTAAACTCTTCTATCTCCAATAGGTTTACCAATGGGAATTGAGTTGACATTTTGATCGAGTTGTTTGGCAATCACATAACAAGAGGTAAATACGGTACATTCTGAAGGACCATAACCATTAATAATTTGTGTTTGTGGTAATAAATCTAAAGCACGACGAACATGAGAAACAGACAACGCTTCTCCTCCTATGATCAGTTGTTTAACTTCTAATAAAGCTTCTGGAATTGTATCAATAATTAAGTTAAATAAAGCACAAGTCAGCCAGAGAATATTCACCCCTTCTTCTTTGATAATTTTACTCAAGTTTTCGGGAGTGGGAATATTGTCTGGAAAAAGCACACAACGTCCCCCATAAAGCAATGGTGGCCACAATTCTAAAGTTAAAGCATCCCAAGAAATTGAAGAATGTTGTAGCCAAATATTGTCAGCATCAAGCTTAATATAATCAACCCCAAACATAAAACCGATGAAGCTACGATGAGGGACTTCTGTTCCTTTTGGGGTTCCCGTTGAACCTGACGTATAAATAATATAAGCTAAGTTATCGGGAGTAACTTGAGTTGATAAATTTTCAGAGGAATATTGACTAATATTTTCCCATTCTGACTCGATATTAATGACCTGCTTAATATGATCAATTGGTAATTGATTAGATAAATGAGTTTTAGTCAAAAGTATAGGGCATTTTACATCTTCGAGCATGAAAGTTAATCTTTCTACTGGATAAGTAACATCTAAAGGAACATAGGCTCCTCCTGCTTTAAGAATCCCTAAAATTGCAACTACCATTAAAGGCGATCTTTCAATACAAACCCCTATTTTATCCTCTAATTTTATGCCTAAAAATTGTAAATAATGGGCTAATTGATTAGCTCTTTGGTTTAATTCTTTATAGGTTAATTGTTCATTTTTATAAATGATCGTGATCGCATCAGGAGTCTTTTCTACCTGTTTCTCAAATAACCGATGAATACATTGATAGTCAATATTTTTGATCAGAGAATCATTTTGATTTTCTGCCAATATTAATTGTTCTTCCTCCGCTTTAGTTAATAATGAAAATTCAGAGAGACGTAGTTCTGGATGATTCGCCATTCCCGCTAATAAGGTTTGCAAATGTCCAATCATACGCTCAATGGTTTCTGCTTCAAAGCGACGGGTATCATAGACAATTCTTCCTGATAATTCTACATTAGGAATAATCACAACTGTCAAAGGATAGTTTGTTCTTTCTAAACACCGAATATCAGTAATTTCTAAGGTTTTTTCCGAAGCATTTTTCGAGGAATCTACTGGATAATTTTCAAATACCAAAATACTTTCAAATAAAGACATTTTCGGCGGAATATCACTATTTTTCTGAATATCAGCCAAGGAATAATAAGTATAGGGTTCTTGTTCAAATTGCTGACTTTGTAATGTTTTTAACCAAGGAATTAATTTCTCTTGTCCAGAAATTTGTAATCGCACTGGTAAAGTATTGATAAATAGCCCAACCATTGTATCAATGTTTGGTAACTCACTCGTGCGTCCAGATACCGTTGCGCCAAAAACAATATCCGTTTCTCCACTATAACGAGAAAGCAGTAAACCCCAAGCTCCTTGAACTAAATTATTAAGGGTTAAATGATGTTTTTGTGCCAATGATTGTAATTGATTGGTAATCCCAAAAGATAACTGAAAAGGGATTTCTTGATAAGTTTCTTGTTGGGGTTGATTCTTAATCAATTTATCAACAATCAGAGGTATAGGTGCTTCAAACCCTTTAAGTCTTTGTTGCCAAAATTTCTTAGCTTGAGAACTATCTTGTTGCTGTAACCAACTAATATATTCTCGATAGGGATGACAGAATTTTAATTGTAAAGATTCGCCGCGATTATAACTTTCATAGCAGTCAAAAACCTCTTGAAGAATGATCTGCATTGACCAACCATCAAGCAGAATATGATGATGACTCCAAATAAATTGATAACTGTCGGTTGCTAACTGTATTAAAGTAAAGCGCATTAAAGGTGCTTGATCAAGTTCAATTCCTGAAGCTCGATCGCTTTTCAGAAATGACTCTAATGCTTCCTTTTGTTGTAAATTATTCCAATGTTTCCAGTCATAAATCATCCATGATAACTCTACCTTCTGGCTGACTATTTGCAGAGGCTTTTCAATTTCTTCCCAATGAAAAGAAGTTCTTAATACAGGATGTTTGGCCACAACTGTTTGCCAAGCGTTTTGAAAACAGGAAGGATTTAATTGTCCTTTTAAGGTACAAACTAGCTGCTCAAAATACACCTCAGACTCTGGGGAATAAAGGGTATGAAAGAGCATCCCCTGTTGCATGGGGGAAAGAATATAAATATCTTCAATATTGTTCATCAAACTGACCCCTTTTTAGATTTCTTTTGATTGATTTTTGACAAGAATTTATCTAGCTGTTCTTGACTCACTTGAGCCGCAGAAAAGTCTGATGGTGTATAACCTTTATCCTGGGATGACTGGCAGTGAATAATTAGGCTTTTTAAGGCACTCATAAATCCATCGGCTAATCTTTCAATCGTATCCCGTTGATGAACTTGCTCACTATAAACAAATTGCATTTCTAATTTTTGAGAACGAATTAATCCACTAATTTCTAGCAAATGACTGCGGTTTCCCACAAGACTTCGTTCCGTTTTCCATTCTTTGACTTCTCCTAGAACCCCTGATGCGGATAGTACCTGATCAAATTGACCTAAATAATTGAAACTAACTTGTGCTTTTATTAAATCCTCAAATTCTTTTTTAACCTCTTCATCTTTAGACAAATACTTTAAAACACCATAACCAATACCACGATTGGGTAAACGACGCAGTTGCTCTTTAACTGATTTTAAGGTTTCTGGAAGTTGTCCCGTTTTACTCCCTTGTAGTCTTACTGGAAATAAGGTGGTAAACCAACCAACAGTACGAGACAAATCTATCACTTCAAATAAATCTTCCCGTCCATGGCCTTCTAAGTCAACAATTAAGGATTTTTCTCCTGTCCATTGGCTAAAACTTTCCAGTAAAGCAGTTAACAAGACATCGTTAATTTGGGTATTATAAACACTAGGAACATCTTGCAATAATCCACAAGTTTCTTCTTCATTCAAAGATAAGTTAATGACTTGAGCAGAGCTTAACTGATTGCTCTCTTTTGTCCAGGGATAATCAATGGGTAAGGAAACAATTTTTTCTGTTAATTGGGATACCCAATAATCCTTTTCTTGTTTTAATTTTTCAGATTGACTATAGCTGACTAACTGGTTAGACCAATCTTGAAATGAAGTGGTTTTTAGCGGTAATTTAATTTCTTGACCTTGACTAATTTGTTGATAGGCTGTAGCTAAATCTTCAAGTAAAATGCGCCAAGAAATTCCATCTATCGCTAAGTGATGAATGACGATGAGTAATTGACTGGGTTGTTCATTTCCTAAGTTAAATAAAACAACTTTGACAATATGTCCTGTGGCTAGGTTTAGACTCCTTTGAGTTTCTTTATCTTTGGCTATAATTGCTGTTTTTTGTTCGTTTGGAGACAGTTGTGATAAATCAATTACCATCAAAGGAACTAAATCTGTTGCGGGATCATTAACTTGAGTTAGACTTTCATTTTCTTGAATATAGCGCAATCGCAAAGCATCATGATGATTCAATAATGCCTGTATAACTTGCTTCAATAGTTCTGGGTTTACTGTTGCTGTAACTGCAATTAATGCTGATTGATTAAAGTAATTAATATCAGGTAAATCTTGCTCAAATAACCAATGTTGAATGGGGGTTAAAGGGATAATTCCTGTGACTAATTCTTGATTAGCTTTTACTTGCTTATCCATTCCGACAACGGTAGCTAATTCGGCAATAGTTTGATACTGAAAAAGCTGCTTAGGACTGAACTTTAATCCCATTTGATTCGCTTTGGAAATCATCTGAATACTAAGAATCGAATCTCCTCCCAGTTCAAAGAAATTATCATGGATACTAACTCTTTCCAGTCTTAAAACCTCAGCCCAAATTGTTGTTAAACGTTCTTCTATATGAGTTTTAGGCGCAGTAAATTCACTCACTAACGAGTAAGTCGTTTCTGGAATAGGTAAGGCACGATGGTCAACTTTGCCATTATGAGTAACGGGAATTTCTTCCAGGAAAACGAAAGCAGAGGGAACCATATAAGGCGGTAATTTTTGCTTAAGATAATGGCGGATTTCTTCGATTTTGTTTTGATGTTTATTTCCTACGATATAAGCAATTAATCGCTTAATACCTGGACTATCCTCTCTGGCAATTACAACTGATTGTTTGATGGATGAATATTGATCTAAAACTGTTTCAATTTCAGTCAATTCAATGCGAAAACCCCGAATCTTGACTTGAGAGTCAATGCGCCCTAGAAATTCCAAATTACCGTTGAATTTATAGCGAACTAAATCCCCTGTCTTATAGAGTTTTTCCCCTGTTTTAAAAGGGTTATCTATAAATTTTTCGACCGTTAATTCTGGTTGGTTTAAATAACCCCTTGCTATCCCTAAACCCCCGATATGAAGTTCTCCAGGTACGCCAATAGGGATCGGTTGTAGGTATTGATCTAAGATGTAAACTTGGACGTTATCAATGGGTTTTCCGATGGGAATTTCTGGTTGATTAATAGGGCTTTTTTCTAGATAGTGTAGGGTAGAGACAACGGTGGATTCTGTGGGTCCATAACTATTAACCAGTTGGGGATATTGTCCCACATATTCCTGCCACATTTTTACCCTTTCTGGTAACACTCGCTCACCCCCTAAAATTACCAGTCTCAAAGATGGCGGTAATCGAAGATTTTCTTGAATAATTTCACTGACTAATAAATGCCAGTAAGCGGTGGGTAAATCCCAAATTGTTACTTCTTTTTTCTGAGATTCTTGTATAAATGCTGAGACAGATTTCATCATTTCTTCTGTTCTCAGAACTGAGGTTCCTCCACAACTTAAACAAGGATAAATTTCTTCTGCCGCTGCGTCAAAATTAATGGAAGCGAATTGTAGGACAGTATCTTGTGCGGTTATTTCATATTTTTTTATCGCACTCTGGGTAAAATTAATCAAGGATTGATGTTCAATTAATACCCCTTTTGGTTGTCCCGTAGATCCTGATGTATAGATAACATAAGCAAGATTTTTTTCATTTAATAAAAGTTCAGGATTCTCGCTACTTTCCTGAGCAATAATGTCTTTTTGACTATCTAAACAAACCCATTGAAGTGCCTGTTGAGTTTTTAAATTTGCCCATTTTTCTAAAGTAACCGCAATAGAAACTTGAGCATCATTAACCATATAAGCCAGTCTATCTTCTGGATAGGTGGGATCTAGGGGTAAATAGGCTCCTCCTGCTTTGAGTATTCCTAATAGTCCAATAAACATTTCTAAGGAACGTTCTAGAAAAATGCCTACTAAGTCGTCAGGTTTAACTCCCAATGTTTTCAGATAATGAGCAAGTTGGTTTGCCCGTTCGTTTAATTGTTGATAGCTGAGGGATTTATCCTCAAATATAACAGCGATCGCCTCTGGTGTTTTCTTGACCTGTTCTTCAAAAAGTTGATGGATTCCGTTAACTTTCGGATACTCAGCTTGAGTGTTATTCCATTCCACTAATAACTGATGTTTCTGTTGCTCTGTTAACAGGGAATATTGAGACAGTTTTTGATTGGGATTAGCTAAAATCCCTTGTAATAGGGTTTGATAATCTTTGACCATTCTGTTGATAGTAGATTCCTCGAAGAGGCCAGTATTATATTCCCAAACCATCGTAATTCCTTCGGTTTCAATTCCCTTTGTTTCCAAAGTCGAATTACGTCCAACTCGTTGCTCAGAACGAGGAATGACCACAATATCTAAATCAAATTTTGCCGAATTATTAGCAAGGGCATCATTCGGTTTAATGCTCAATCCGGGCAAATTCAAATCAGGCAACTGAGCATCATGGAAACTAAACATCACCTGAAATAAAGGGTTATAACTTAAATGACGAACGGGTTTTAACACTTCGACGACTTTATCAAAAGGTAAGTCTTCATTGGCATAGCCTTCTAGGGTAACTTGACGTACTTGCTCTAACAGTTGTTTAAAGGTAGGATTTCCCGAAACATCAGTACGAAGTACGATATTATTGACAATCATGCCAATAAGTCCCTCTGTCTCTCGCAACCGTCGGTTAGCCACTCCAGAACCCACACAGATGTCTTCTTGGCCTGTATAGCGGTAAATTTGCGCGACAAAGACTGCAAACATACTCATGAAAAGCGTTACCCCCTCTTGGCGGCTTAGGCTTCTTAGAGGTTGACAAACATCTAAAGGAAGATCTACTCGTACTCTTCCTCCCCCATAGGTTTGCTCGGTTGGCCGAGGACGATCATAGGGTAATTCCAATAGAGGAGGACTACCCGCTAATTTTTGATGCCAATAGTTGAGTTGTGCTGTTGCTTCCTCTGTTTTCGTCCATTCTCGTTGCCAATGGGCAAAGTCCACAAACTGCAAGGAAGGTTCACTTAAGGGAGAAGGTTTTCCTTGAGAAAACGCTTGATAAAGGGCAACTAATTCCTTTAAAAATAAATTAAATGACCAGCCATCATGAACCATGTGATGTTCCACATGAATTAACACCCATTCCTGTTCATTGAGTTTTAATAACGTCCAATGTATCAACGGTAATTGACTAATATCAAAGGGTTTGTGGACTGCCTCTTCAGTCAATTTTTCGACTTCCTTTTGTTGTTTATCTTTGGGAATATTTTGTAAGTCAATGACGGGTAATTTAACGGGTTCAGGGGGATGAATGACTTGTACCAGTTTTCCGTCTATGGCAGGAAAGGTGGTGCGGAATATTTCATGACGACGTAAAATTTCACTGATACTTTCTTCTAAAACAGATACATTTAAAAAGCCTTTAATGCGTAAACTTTCTTGAAATTGATAGGCGGTGATAGAGGGGGCTAATTGTTCAATAAAATAAACCCTTTCTTGAGCAAAGGAAACAGGCAAATGACCGTCCCGTGAAATGGGTTTGATTGTTTTAAAACTCGTGGTTTTTTTAACTTGCTGTTGCTCTGTAATCGTTTGACTTAAATCTCCAATTGTGGGATTCTCCAACAATTTTTTAAAGGAAACTTCAACCTGAAAAATATCACGTATTCGAGATAAAATTTGTGTGGCAATGAGGGAATGTCCCCCCAAGTGAAAAAAGTTGTCATTGACTCCAATGTTTTCTAATCCAAATACCTGATGCCAAATGTTTGCTAATTTTTCTTCTTGGTGATTACGAGGAGCAATAAAGGGGGTTTGACGATCGCTTCCGTCATAATCGGGTGTGGGTAAAGCTTTGCGGTCAATTTTTCCATTGGGAGTAAGGGGCAACTCATCTAATACCACAAAAGTCCCAGGAATCATATAACTCGGCAGCTTATCCTTCAGAAATTGTTGCAGAGTTACTGTTAGACTTTCCTCGCTTGAATGGGGAACAAGATAAGCAACTAATTGTTTATTTCCCAGAGTATCGGCTCGATCAATCACAACGGTTTGAGCGACTTGATGATGTTGGAGTAAAACGGTTTCAATCTCTCCTAATTCAACCCTAAAACCACTGATTTTAACTTGATGATCGATTCTTCCTACATACTCTAAATTACCGTCGGCTAAATACCTGCCTAAATCCCCTGTTTTGTACAATCTTTCTGAGGGGTTAAAGGGGGCTTGAATAAATTTTTCAGCCGTTAATTCGGGACGATTCAAATAACCCCTAGCAACTGCAGTACCGCCGATATAAATTTCTCCAGGTGTTTCGGGAGGAACGATTTTTAAGGTCTCATCTAAAATATAAATTGGAATATTTTCCCCTAAACTTTTTCCAATAGGAATTTCCGCCCTGTTGCGTTGACTTTCTGTTAGTTGGGACAGGCGACAAAGGCTTACCTCAATTGTCCCTTCTGTGGGGCCATAACCATTAATTAATTCAGGAAAATTTCCGATATTTTTAAACCACATTCTTACCAATTCTGGTTGAATTCTTTCGCCGCCGATAATGATTAATCGTAAACTGTCTGGTAATGCTATTTTACTATTAATTAATTCATTGACGAATAAATGCCAGTAAGCGGTGGGTAAGTCTAGCACCGTTATTCGCCAATCTTGAGATTTTTGAACAAATAAGGGAATGGAACTGATCATTTCTTCAGTTCGTAAGACCAAGGTCGCACCAGAACAAAGAGTAACATAGATTTCCTCTGCTGCCATATCAAAACTGATAGAGACAAATTGAAGAAAGCGATCGCTTGTCGTCATCTGATACTGGGCGATCGCTAGTTGAGTAAAGTTCACTAGGGATCGGTGTTCAATCATTACCCCCTTGGGTTTGCCCGTTGATCCTGATGTATATATGACATAGGCTAAATTCTCAGCCTCTACTGTATTAACCAAATTCTCTTGACCATAAGTGGCAATTTTTTCCCATTGACTATCTAAACAAACTACCTGCCCTTCATAGTCAGCAATTAAGCTGGAATTTTGCGATTGCGTGACCAACACAGAGATTTGAGCATCCTGCACCATGTAGGTCAATCTTTCTTTGGGATAAGCTGGATCTAGCGGAACATAGGCTCCCCCCGCCTTAAGAATCCCCAATAAGCCAATAATCATCTCTAGGGAACGATCAACACAAAGTCCCACCAATGTCTCAGACTTAACCCCCAAGGTTCGCAGATAATGCGCCAGTTGATTCGCTTTGCTATTTAACTCCCCATAGGTCAACTGCCCTTGTTCTGAAAGGATAGCCACCGCTTCGGGTGTGCGTTCAACTTGGATTTCAAATAATTGGTGAGTACATTGATTGAACATGGGAAAAATACCTAGAGAAGTCAGTAGCTAGAAGCCCTAGTTTTCGACAGTAACATGAAGATCTCTAAATTACAAGGCGATAACTTAAAAAAATCTGTATTTAACGGGGTGACAAGAGCCTCTGGTAAATATGGCACTTATCGGTATCTCGACGTACAGTTTTTTTTACAAAGCTTGCTGAGTAAGGATTTTAGCTTTTTGTCTGCACGGTTTAATTAAGCAAACTGCTGTATATTCTTATCAACCTCAATTGTCAACATTCCACATTGGCAGTAATATCAATGCTGTAAGTCATTCAATTTATCGGCAGGACTTTGTGGCAATTTGGTTCTTCTGGCTTCTTGGTTTAAATTGTATCAAGTCGATACAAAAAAGTCGGGTGTTAATCATGGAATCCTTAACGTAAAAGGCTTTTATCCAGTATTATAGTCATTTCAATTAAGATTGAGAATATCAATCCCAGAGTTCATAAGGGTTTTGTCGGTCTAGAGTGTATCAGATTTATCTGAAATGACTATAGTTTTATTTACCATTGTCAACCCAGAAGAGCCAGCAATTTTAATGAATTAATGAATTAGAGGAAAAATGGAAACTCTTCCTATTAAAATTTCAGATACGACCTTACGAGATGGGGAACAACAAGCTGGATTGTTCTTTCCCCATAAAATGAAACAGGAATTTGCTCATTTAATTGCCCAAACAGGGGTGTCTGAGATCGAAATAATGCCTTGTGTTTGTGATGACGAAACAAAATTAGTCAAAACTTTAGTATCACAAGGATTAACGCATCAAATTATTGCTGCCACCCCGATCAAAAAGGACTTTATAGATATGGCTAAAGACTGTGATCTTGGTCAGATCGTACTTTTTAAAGGGCTTTCTGATCGCTTACTCTTTCTACGGGATCGCGAAATCTCCCAGATGAAAGAGTTTCAAGGAAAGACCATTGATGATCCCATTCCTGACCACATTATTAACCGCATCCGTCAAAATGCCATTGATGAAATTGTTGAGCATTTACGCTATGCAACTCAGGAAGCAGGATTAAGGGTAAAATTTGCGATCGAGGATGCCTCAAGAGCCGATTTTGACTTTTTGGTTGAGTGCTTGCGTACCTTCAGTCCTTATGTTGAACACTGTTACCTCTGTGATACCGTTGGGGTTCTGACTCCCGAAAAAAGTTATATTTGGGTTAACGATCTCTTGCAAAGCACCACAGGGGCCAATCTGGGGGTACACTACCATAATGATTTAGGTTTGGCTTTAGAAAATACCCTACAATCAGTGATGGCTGGAGCGACCCTAGTTTCGGGAACCTTTGGCGGCATTGGTGAGCGTTCAGGAAATGTTGCCATTGAGCAGGTATTAAACGGCTTAAAAGTTCGCTTTGGCATTGAAGTCGAAGGCATTAACTATGAGGCGATCGCCCCAGTTCTGGATTATATGGAACAAAAAAGCATTCGTCCTGCCGCTCCTTACTCCCAACAAGCACAACGCCATGAATCTGGCATTCATGTTAAGTCTTTGTTAAGCGATCCTAAAAGTTATGCCGTGTTGCCCCACAACACGATTGAGATTCTCTTTGGCAAATGGAGTGGTGCCAGTAATTTCCGTTATTTATTTGAAAAAGAACTCAATCATCCCCAACCCAAGGAACAATATGAGAAAATGCGCTCTGTGATCAAAACCTTGGCTGTAGAACAAGAACGGTATTTTACCGCCGAGGAGGTGGTGGAGTTATGGAAAAATGGCATCTTTGAATAAATCATCCTATCGTATCGTCGCTATTCCAGGAGAAGGCATTGGCCCTGAAGTTGTTGAAGCGTCCTTGACCATTCTGCGCCAAGTTGCCCAACTTGAGGGATTTGCCTTAACTATAGACTATGGCTTGCTCGGTGGCATGGCCTTAGAAAAATTAGGCAGTACTTTTCCCCCAGAAACTAGCCAACAGTGTGAAGGGTCTGATGGCATTGTTTTTGGGGCAGTCAGTCAAGGGGGACTTCTAGAACTACGGAGGCACTTCGACTTTTTTATTAATCTGCGACCCATTCGCAGTTACCCAAGTCTGTTGCATACATCCAGTCTGCGACCTGAGAAAGTGCAAGCTCTCGATATTTTAATCGTTCGAGAACTGGTCAGTGGTATCTATTTTGGCTCTGCGGGGCGGGGTAGGGATGACAAGGGGGCCTACGGATATCACACCATGTGCTATTATGATCGGGAAATTCGTCGTATTGCAAGGGTAGCCCTCCAAAAAGCTCAGGAACGTCGAGGTTTACTTACCGTTGCCCACAAAGAAAATGCCCTACCTCAGATTCCTTGGACTCGATTGGTACAAGAGGAAGCTACCAATTTTTCTGATGTGGTGGTGTCCCCAATGCTCGTTGATAACTTAGCCATGCAACTGGTTCTCAATCCCCAACAATTTGATGTGATTTTGGCAGGGAATATGTTTGGGGACATTCTCAGTGATATTGGTGGAGCGTTGGTGGGTTCCATTGGATTATTGGGATCAGCCAGTCTCAATGACCAGGGTTTGGGGATGTATGAAGCCATTCATGGAACTGCCCCGGATATTGCTGGCAAGGGCATTGCCAACCCCTTGGGTACTCTAGCGGGTTGTGTTTTGATGCTACAACAATGGGGAGAAATCAAGGCAGCCCAACGGATTCTTAATGCCCAAGAGCGACTTTTAGGCAAAGGATACCGCACTGCCGATTTGTTCCCTCAAAACCACGAAA
The DNA here is from genome assembly GCA_009995705.1 of Microcystis aeruginosa W13-11. GTDB lineage: Bacteria > Cyanobacteriota > Cyanobacteriia > Cyanobacteriales > Microcystaceae > Microcystis > Microcystis aeruginosa_F. Next base: position 6,951 of record JAADBR010000019.1, on the reverse strand, counting down.
CTTTGGTCAATACGGCTACCCTCGTTGACCTATTCCTTGAAGAAATTTCCCTTGAACAACCTACTGAATGAGGAGTCTAATCCATGACTGATACCAACAAAATCCTGTACCTGGGAAATGATATTAATACTGATGATATTATTCCTGCTAAAAGAGGGACGAATGATGATCCAGACCACTTAAAACAATATGCTCTAGAACACATCATTGGCGTAGGCGAATTACTCAAATATGATGAGATCGAAGCAGGGGATAATTTTGGCTGTGGCTCAAGTCGGGAAATTGCCCCCATTGCCCTCAAAGCGGCTGGAATTAAAAAGGTTAAAGCGCGATCGTTTGCCGAAATTTTCTATCGTAATAGTATTAATATTGGACTACCCTTGGAAATTATTGGGGAAACGGAACGCAACCCTGTGGTAGAAGCGATCGCCACCGAGGGTGGCTTAATGGCCTTTAATCAAAAGCGTCGTCAAGGCGAAGTTAAAATTCCGCCTAGTATTACCCCTGCTCGTCCCATGACCAGGGTAGAAAAGATGTTAGCAAAAGCTTCGGGCAATGATTATGTCAAACCAGGGGAAGGGGTGTTTGCCAAGATTGATCTGGCTTTATCCCATGACGCGGTGGCTAGTTCGGTCGCGAAGGTATTTTATGACAATTATGGAAAAACCGCCCAATTATGGGATCCGCAACGGGTGGTATTAGTCGCTGATCACTTTATTCAAATTAATGACATTCGCCTTGATAACAAGGCCACCGTCATGTATGAGCAGATGGTCAAATTTGCCCAAGCTCAAGGCTGTCATCTGTTTGATATCCTGTCTCCAGGGGAAGCGGCTGGTATCTGTCATGTGTTGCTCCCAGAACAGGGATTTATTCGCCCTGGAATGATCATTGCAGGAACGGACTCCCATACCTGTACCTATGGAGCTTTAGGAGCCTTTTCCACAGGGGTGGGAACCACAGATATGGCCAATATTTTTGCAATGGGGGATATGTGGATACGAGTCCCACCCACTTTGGTGTTTGAGTTATCGGGAACCCTTCCTCCTCAGATTAGTGCCAAGGATATTATCTTATTTATTCTGGGCAAATTGGGCTGTGGGGGAGCCACCAGCAAAGTCATGGAATTTCGCGGCTATATCATTGAACAATTGCCCTTAGATGAACGCCTGACCTTGGCTAATATGGCCATTGAATGTGGTGCCATGTGTGGTTTAATTGCGGCGGATGAAGTGACAAACGATTATGTTACCAGTCGCACACCAATCGGGTTTGAAGACGCGACCGCTGACCCCGATGCCGAGTATGAGGCTGTTTATCAATTCGATCTGAGCCATTTGGAACCCCAGGTTGCCCGTCCCCCTAAACCAGATCAGGTGGTTAACATTACTCAATTAGAAGATGTTCCTATCACCAAAGCTTTCATCGGTTCTTGTACCGGCGGAAAACTCTACGATCTCGCTCAAGCGGCGGCTGTCTTAAAAGATCGTCAGGTTGCCCAGGGGGTAGATTTATTCGTGGTGCCAGCTTCGATGGCAGTACGTCAAAAAGCTGAAGAATTGGGCTATCTTGCCATTTTTGAGGAATCTGGAGCGCAAATCCTCAAATCTGGCTGTGGAGCTTGTATTAATTCAGGAAAGGGAGTGTTAGACAAGGAAGAAACAGGAATCTATGCCACCAATCGTAATTTTAAAGGACGCAGTGGCGACCCTACCGCTAAAAACTATTTGGCTTCCCCCAGAACAGTCGCAATTTCGGCTGTCAAGGGAAAAATTACTGCCAATCTTGATTAATACTTTTCTGTTGATTGTTACCTATAGCGGTGTGCAGTCGTATGAGGTACAGTGTCACGAGGTATAAACCATGCTAGGCAAAGCTTGGTCTGTATCTCACTCAAGCGCTTAACGCTATATCCCTCTTCTGTCACTCTCGGAGACGGCGATCCCCCAACACTTGATGAAATGGTTATTCCGGCGATTTGACCTCAAAATAGATTTCTTAATAGAAAATTATTAATGACCCACATCATGACAGACATTAGGACGGCGGATAAATCCGCTCGCGTCGCTTTTCCGCCCCGTGTTGAAACGACGGGGCTACCAAGCTCCCGTCTTTTTTCGTGTTCAGAAGTGCTGTTTACCGTATTGGTCAAGTTAAGGGCGATGATAGCCTAATTCTTGCCCCTAATACCCAAAAAATTGCAGAAATCGACGGATCGAAAGTGGAAGCGGTGACTACCTCCAGAATCTCCGAGAGGGAAAATAGAAGTCTTTATCGGCACAGATGACGAGAATTATGGCGGTTTTTTGCGACCTTTGCTCTTAGATAATTAGCTATCGGTCGTCAGTATTCTCCGAGTTAGGAGTCAGTCGTCAGGAGATTATTTTTATTTGTTTTCCCTTCTCCCCACTTCCCCACTTCCGGCGCTCCCTTCTCTCCAATAACTACTCGCAGCTAGAAATCCGCCAGTACATATCATACTCTGTGCTTTTTGTCAAAAAAACTTTTTTTTTGCAATAAAACTACACAAAAAAAAGATCATCGTTGTGGGTGAAATTGACTCATTTACCTGTCTTAATTAGGACCACTTTCTAGGTGTGGTAAGGGTTTCAATCGTTACTGCCTAAAAAAGCATAGAAAGCCCCACTCTGAAATTCTATCAAATCGCTGTAACCTTCATAACATCGTTGTTAAATAAAAATCTTTCTCAATTAATTCTTAAGAATTTGTAAATATTGCGAAATGTTAATTTAAATATTCTCAAGTTTTTGCAGTCAATGAATAATTTTTGCTTATCTTTGTCCAACATTGGGTTAGGAGTCAGTAGTCAGTATTCAGTATTCAGGAGATTGTTTTTATTTATTCTCCCATCTCCCCCTCTCCCTTCTCCCTGCTCCCCAACCGCAACCCCTAATTTCCGTCTAAACTTTTGTATAGGGATAGTCTGGGAAAGTATGGATAACTCTTAGACTAATTAATTCGGGACTCACATCACAATATAGACTATGGCTTACTATTGGTTTAAAGCATTTCACCTGATTGGGGTAGTTGTTTGGTTTGCGGGACTATTTTATTTAGTACGTTTGTTTGTCTATCATGCGGAGGCAGCAACACAAACGGAACCCGCACAAGCTATTCTGAAAGCACAATACGAGATCATGGAGAAGCGACTCTACAATATCATCACCACACCGGGGATGATTGTCACCGTGGCCATGGCGATCGGTTTAATCTCCACAGAACCGGAAATTTTAAAATCGGGATGGTTACATATTAAATTATCCTTTGTGGCTCTTTTACTGCTCTATCATTTCTACTGTGGCCGCATCATGAAAAAGCTAGAAAAAGGAGAATGTAATTGGACAGGACAGCAATTTCGGGCCTTAAATGAAGCACCAACCCTATTATTGGTAGTTATTGTCCTTTTGGCAGTATTTAAGAATCAATTACCCCTCGATTTGACCACTTGGTTAATTGTAGCTTTAGTGGTATTAATGGCAGTGACAATCCAACTCTATGCTAAAAAACGTCGCCAAGATCAAGAAAAACTTCGGCAAAATACTACCCAAAAAGAAGAAGTAGCGACCAGGTAAATTATCTCAATCATTGCCTAGGTTTCTAGGATAACAGTTAAGAGTGGTTTGATAGCTGTGGGATGGTCTTTTTAGTCCATCCCAATTGTATAGGGAGCAACCTTGAGTTTTTAGGTTTTTGGCTTTATGCTATTTTTAAACTTATACCAAAACTATTTATAATACTGTGATGAACTGCCAAGCTGTGGATTGTTTCTCCTACTTCCCACTTCCCACCATCCTATACCTTTTAAACAGGATTTAGTATTATAAACCTCTTGCGAACAGGAAACGCTATAAATAAAAACAATCTCCTGACGACCGACTACTAACCCTAACAACAATTTTTGATTTTTACAAGAGGTCCTATGAATAGTTGCTGGATAGATTGGGAAAAAATAACTAGAGATTTTCTCAGTTCCCGCAAAATCAAGCAAGTTGCTGAATTGCGAGGATTCTATCGAGTTAATCCCTCCGGCATTCCTAGGATTCCCCCCGATTTAGAATTGAGAGACTATCAAAATACAGCGATTATCAGTTGGTTTCGTAATCGAGGACGAGGAACTTTAAAAATGGCCACTGGCAGCGGTAAAACTATTACTGCTTTAGCTATTGCCATGGAACTTTACGAAGCGATAGAACTGCAAGTATTATTAGTAATTTGTCCCTATCGTCACCTAGTCAATCAATGGCAACGAGAAGCGGAAAAATTTAATCTTAAACCGATTTTAGCCTACGAAAGTGTCCATACATGGCAAAGTCAACTAGCCACAGAATTATATAATGTGCAAGCGGGTAATCAAAAATTTGTCACCGTTTTAACTACTAACTCAACTTTTATTAGCGAGGGGTTTCAATCACAAATCAAATTTTTTCCCGATAAAACTTTAATCGTTGGTGATGAAGCCCATAATTTAGGTTCCCCCCGATTAGAAGAGTTATTACCCCGTTCTTTAGGTCTAAGATTGGCTTTATCTGCCACTCCTGAAAGATATTTTGATGAGGAAGGAACCGATGCCATTCTTGATTATTTTGGACAAATTCTACAACCAGAATTTACCCTAGCTGATGCTATTAGCAAAGGTGCTTTAGTCAATTATTTTTATCATCCAGTCTTCGTTGAATTAACCGATAATGAGGCTTTATTATACGCAAAATTGACCCAGAAAATTGGCTGGACTTTACAGAAAAATAGTAATTTAAATGGCAATGAAAATTTAACAGCACTGTTAATGCAAAGAGCGCGATTAATTGGTTCAGCGAGTAATAAATTACAGGCTTTACAACAACTGATGCAAGAGCGTTTAGATACGGATCATACTTTATTTTATTGTGGGGATGGTTATGTAGAAAATTATACGGCTAATTATCGTCGTCAGGTAGAGGCAGTTACTCATTTATTAGGCAATCAATTAGGTTATCGAGTTGCTACCTACACCGCAGAAACTTCCCTAGAAGAACGAGAAAAAATTCGCCAACAATTTGAGGAGGGTTATCTGCAAGGATTAGTGGCAATTAGATGTTTAGATGAAGGAGTAGATCTGCCCTCAATTCAAAATGCAGTTATTCTGGCTAGTAGTGGTAATCCTCGCCAATTTATTCAGCGTCGCGGGCGAATATTGCGCCCCCATCCCGATAAAAAACAGGCCACTTTATTTGATATGATCGTTATGCCACCCACCTTAGATCGAGAAACCTGGGAAGTAGAAAGGAATTTATTACGCAGGGAATTAAAACGCTTTCTAGAGTTTGCTCAATTAGCCATTAATGCTCAAGAAGCTGAGACTAAATTAGGGGAGATTCAAGATAGATATTGTCTTTTGTCTAATTAAAACTTGAAAAATTAAATCTTTGGCAGCTTTTATGCTAGAATAGAGGTTAGTTAAGAATTGATCGCCGAGAAAAATTAACCAAACTGGATAGCGATCGATAAAGTTGTATAATCTTCTTTCCTCTCCTTCTAAATTTCTATGCCTCCCCGTCAACAACCCCGTCGCATTGCTCGAGAACTTGCCCTTTTGAGTTTAAGTCAGATTAAAGGTAATCCTGAAAACCTGGAACAGCAAACTCTAAACGATTTAATTTTAGTCGCAGTTAGAACCTTAACCCTAGAAATTCAAGAAACCCTAGAAACCGCTGCTGCTGAAATTAGTCGTGGTAATGAACGGATTCTCGCTAGTGATACTAAGGCAACAAATCTAAAAAGCGCTCAAACTATGGTAAAAGAGGCAATTTCTCTTACCCATAATGCCATTAATCGTTTAGGAACCGTGATAGATTTTCCCGAAATTGTCCAGTTATCTAGTCAGTACGAAGTGCGGGAATATGCCCTAGAATTAATCGGTACAGTCTATCGTCGTCGTGGGGAAATTGAACAGGAATTAACCAGCGCTTTAGTGGATTGGCAACTGCATCGTTTACCAAGAATTGATCGGGATATCCTGCAAATTGCCGTGGCAGAAATGCTCTATCTCGATATACCTCAAAAAGTAGCGATTAATGAAGCGATTGAATTAGCCAAACGTTATTCTGATGATGAAGGTTATCGCTTTATTAATGGCGTTCTCCGACGGGTAACAAATAAGCTAAACGAATCCGAAAAAGCCGTATCTACCCAGAGTTAAACTGGGAGAAAATTAATACTACAATCACCACATTTTATAGGGAAATTTCTGTAAATTGATATTGTAGTATCGCTCATCTCCCGTGACTTCTTCGCCGATCCAATCAGGAATAGTAATGACTTGATCCTCTTGTTCTAACTCAATTTCAGCCATAATCAAACCCTGATTATCCCCCAAAAATTCATCAACTTCCCAAGTTAAATTATCCAGAGAAATGCAATGACGAATCTTTTCAATTAAAGGTTTTTTACAGAGGTTTTCTAACATGAGTGCCGCATCTTCTAGGGGAATTGCATACTCGAATTCTTGGCGACTAATGCCCTCAGTCTTGCCTTTAATGGTTAAATAACCCCGCTCTCCAACCACACGAACCCGCACAGTTGTCAATCCCTCTTGGGTAGGAATATATCCCTGACGATACAACTTGCTGGTAGCCAGTGATCGCCAGTTATCCCCTTTAACCAGAAATTTCCGTTCAATTTCAACAGACATAAGTTTTTGACGACAATAAATTTAAGCCGTAGCCACGGCAGCACCCTGGGTTCCTAATTGAATTAACTCGATCTTGTAGCCATTAGGATCTTCCACGAAAGCAATCACCGTAGAACCTTGACACTCTGCGCGCTAAAGCGACGCAGATTCTAGCACAGAATTAGACCAAAATCTAATTCTGATGGGCATTGTCAAGATACCTCTAGTAACTCTGCTCAAATCTAATTTAAGCATTGTCTTTACTTTTCTTAGAATATTGGCGC